>CALALV010000135.1 GCA_937925605.1 uncultured Woeseia sp. | reverse complement strand
ATCGACCCCGAGCGCGCCGTCAATCTCCGTGCCGTAGCGGCGCCCCGGCCGCTGCTGCCGGATACGAAAAATCCGTTGACAGCCGCGCGCGCGAGCCTATATTCGCGCACTTGAACTGGGGCCTTTGCCCCACGACCCGAAGGGCCGGGCCGGTTTTCACCTGCAGGTCGCCCAACTGCAACAGAGGCACCGATGAAAACCGCCACCGCCGTCGCGGAAGAACCTCCGAGTACCACGGCTGGCCGCCGACCCCAGGCCGTACAAGTCTCCGGTCCCGACCAGCCAGCCATCGCCAGTCACGAGCGGCCGTTGCCGCAGCCGCTGCGCCAGCGGCTCGTGCTGTCGCCGCGCTCGGCCGAGTTCCTGCACCGTTACTACCCGCAAGCCACGGCCGGGGACTGGAACGACTGGCGCTGGCAGAACCGCAACCGCGTGCGTACGCTGGCCGACCTCGAGCGCATGCTCGAGCTGTCGCCGGAGGAGCGCGCCGCGATTCTGCGCCACAACGGGCCGCTGCCGGTCGGCATCACGCCCTACTACGCGAGCCTGCTCGACCGCCACGACGCCGGCCAGCCGCTGCGCCGCACGGTGGTCCCGGTGCTCGGCGAATACGAGCGTGGCCGCGGCGAAAACGAGGACCCGCTCGGCGAAGACACGCACAGCCCGGTGCCGGGCCTGGTGCACCGCTACCCGGACCGCGTGCTGCTGCTGGTCACGAACTTCTGCTCGGTTTACTGCCGCTACTGCACGCGCGCGCGCATGGTCGGCGCGGCCGGCGAACGCAGCGTCCGCAAGGCGGACATCGAGGCGGCGCTGGACTACATCGAGCGCACGCCGGCGATTCGCGACGTGCTGATCTCGGGCGGCGACCCGCTGAGCATGGACGACGATCGCCTCGACTACCTGCTGGGGCGGCTGCGGCGCATGCCGCACGTCGAGTTCCTGCGCATCGGCAGCAAGCAGCCGGTGGTCCAGCCGATGCGCGTGACGGCCGAGCTGACGCGCATGCTGAAGCGCTACCACCCGCTGTGGATGAGCCTGCACTTCACGCACCCGGACGAACTGACGCCCGAGGTCGCCGAGGCCTGCGGCCGGCTGGCCGACGCCGGCGTCCCGCTCGGCAGCCAGACCGTGCTGCTGAAGGACGTCAACGACGACCTGCCGACGCTGACGAGGCTGATGCAGGGCCTGCTGCGGATTCGCGTCAAGCCCTACTACCTGTACCAGTGCGACCCGATCAGCGGCTCCGCGCATTTCCGCACGCCGGTAGCAAAGGGTGTCGAGCTGATCCGCGGCCTGCGCGGCCACACGACCGGCTACGCGGTGCCGACCTTCGTCGTCGACGCGCCGGCGGGCGGCGGCAAGATCCCGCTCGCGCCGGACTACGTCGCGGGCTACGACGGCGCCGACCTGTTGCTCAACAGCTATGACGGCGGCACCTACCGCTACCCGGACCCGTCCCGCTCGCTGGCAACAGGAGATGCACAATGAAGGACGCAATGCTGCGCGTAGGCCTTGCCTACGACCTGCGCGACGCCTACCTCGAGGCCGGCTACAGCGAGATCGAGACGGCCGAGTTCGACCGCGCCGACACGATCGACAGTATCGAGGCCGCGCTCCGTAAGCTCGGCTACGAGGTCGACAGGATCGGGCACGTCCGGCAACTGGCGGAACGCCTGGTTGCCGGCGATCGCTGGGACATCGTCTTCAATATCTGCGAAGGCCTGCACGGGATCGGCAGGGAGGCACAGGTGCCGGCGCTGCTCGACGCCTACCAGGTGCCCTACGTGTTCTCCGACACGCTGGCCTGCGCGCTGACGCTGCACAAGGGCATGACCAAGGACGTCGTGCGCGCGGCCGGCGTCGCGACCCCGGACTACGCGCTGGTCAGCGAGCTGGCCGACGTCGCGCGGGTCAGGCTCCCGTACCCGCTGTTCGCAAAGCCGGTCGCGGAGGGCACGGGCAAGGGCGTGCACCCGGAGTCGAAGGTGCGCGATCCGCAGGAGCTGCACGCGGTTTGCCGGCGGCTGTTGCGCGAGCACCGGCAGCCGGTGCTGGTCGAGCGTTTCCTGCCCGGCCGCGAGTTCACGGTGGGCATCACGGGCACCGGCCGCCGCGCGAAAGCGCTGGCGACGCTGGAGATCGAGCTGCTGACGAACGCCGATGCCGAGGTCTACTCGTACCGCAACAAGGAGCATTGCGAGGAGCTGGTCCGGTACCGCCTGCTGGTCGCGGGCAAGCTGCGTCGCGACATCGAGGCGCTCGCGGTGCGGGCCTGGCGTGCGCTCGGCTGCCGGGATGCCGGGCGCATAGACGTGCGGCTCGACGCCGACGGGAAGCCGCAGTTCATCGAGGTAAACCCGCTGGCCGGCATCCACCCCGAGCACTCGGACCTGCCGATCATGGCGACGCAGATCGGCATGGGTTACACGACGCTGATCGGCATCATCATGAAATCGGCCTGCCAGCGGCTTGCGGGGCGCGCGTCCGCGGCCTCGCGCAGGGCCGCGGTCGACGAGCCCGTCGCGGCGTGACGGAGTGATGGCAATGCATACGAACGGCCCGCTGGCGCTGTTGCTGCATGACACCGTCAGCGCGGACGCGCGGCCGGACGAGTCCGACGTGCTGCTGCAGGCCGAGCAGGTCGGCGCGGCGCTGGCGGCGAACGGCTGGCGGGCGGAAACCCTGCCCGCCGGGATTGACCTCGCGACGCTGCGCACGGACGTCGAGCGGCTTGCGCCCTGCTGCGTGTTCAACCTGGTCGAGTCCCTCGGCGGCGACGGCACGCTGATCCACCTCGTCCCGGCCCTGCTCGGCAGCATCGGCGTGACCTTCACCGGATCCGGCAGCGATGCCATCTACCTGAGCTCGCAGAAGCTGCTGGCAAAGGAGTGGATGCGCTGCCACGGCATCGACACGCCGCGCATTCTGCGCCCGAGCGAGGCCGGCGACGACAGCCGCTGGATCGTCAAGTCGGTGTGGGAGCACGCGTCCCTCGGTCTCGACGATGCCTCCGTGACGACGGGCGCAGCCGCCGCGGAGCGGCAGATCGAGCGTTGCCGCTCGACCTTCGGCGGCGACTGGTTCGCCGAGGAGTACATCGACGGGCGCGAGTTCAACGTGTCCGTCATCGAACACGACGGCCAGCCGTTCGTGCTGCCGATCGCGGAGATGCTGTTCGTCGACTACCCCGAGCACAAGCCGCGCATCGTGGGCTACGCCGCCAAGTGGCACGAAGACGCACCCGAGTTCGGCTCGACCTGTCGCGCGTTCGGCACGCTGGACGCGGCTGATGCGCAGCGCCTGGGCGACCTCGTGCAGCGCTGCTGGCGCATGTTCGACCTGCGCGGCTATGCGCGCGTCGACATCCGCCTCGCCGCCGACGGCACGCCCTACGTGCTCGAGATCAACGCGAATCCCTGCCTCGCGCGCGACGCGGGCTTCGTCGCGGCCGCGGCCGAGGCCGGCATGTCCTACGAGACGCTGGTCCGCCGCATCGTCAACACGGCGCGTCGCCCGGCGCTGCGCAGCTATCGTCGCAGCGCCTGAGGGCGCGCAGGCCGTGTTCCGCATCCACCGAATCTTCGACGTCTCGACGCCGGTCAACCGCCAGCTGCTGAGCCAGGTGCAGGCGATGCTGCGCGTCCAGTTCGAGGGCCTCAGCGAGTCGGACATCGCGAAGCTGCCGGCGCAGCTTGCGAACCCGCTGAAGTACCGCTTCCGCTCGATCCTGCTGGTGGCCGAGGACGGGCACGCCAACGTGCGTGGCTTCGCGATGCTGCTGCACGCGCCGGATCTCGAATTCTGTTACCTCGACTACATCTGTGCCGGCCGCGGCGAGACCGGCGGCGGCATCGGCGGCGCACTGTACGAACGCGTGCGCGAGGAGGCCGACCAGCTCGGCGTCATCGGCGTGTTCCTCGAATGCCTGCCGGACGACCCGGCGCTGTCGCCGGACGCGAAGGTGCGCAGGCAGAATGCTGCGCGGTTGCGCTTCTACGAGCGCTTCGGCGCGTTGCCAATCGCCAACACGGCCTACGAGACGCCGCTGACCAAAGGCGACACGGACCCGCCCTACCTCGTGTTCGATCACCTGGGCCAGGAGCGGCGCCCGCTCAAGCGGGACCGCGCGCGCGAGATCGTGCGCGCGATCCTCGAGCGCAAGTACGCGGGCGTCTGCCCGCCCGACTACGTCGAGCGCATCGTCCGCTCGTTCCGGGACGACCCGGTCCGCTTGCGCGAGCCGAAATACGAGCGCGATGCCGGCCCGGAGCACGAGCACCGCCCGCGGCAGCGCAGGATCGCGCTGATCGTCAACGACCGCCAGGCAATTCACCACGTCAACGATCGCGGTTACGTCGAGGCGCCGGTGCGCATCTCGGCGATCCTGCGCGAGCTCGACAAGACGCCGCTGTTCGAGAAAGTACCGCCGCGAAAATTCCCGCTGGCCGTGATCGAGGCCGTGCACAAGCCGGAGTTCGTGCGCTTCCTGAAGAAGGCCTGCGCGAACGTGCCGCCCGGCAAGTCGGTCTATCCCTACGTGTTCCCGGTGCGCAACCGCGCGCGGCCGCCGAAGGAGTTGCCGCTGCGCGCCGGCTACTACTGCATCGACACGTTCACGCCGCTGAACGAGAACGCGTACCGCGCGGCGCTGCGCTCGGTGGACTGCGCGATGACCGGCGCCGAGAGCCTGCTGGACGGCAGTCGCGCGGCCTACGCGCTGGTGCGCCCGCCCGGCCACCACGCGGAGTACGAGGCCTTCGGCGGTTTCTGCTACTTCAACTCCTCGGCGATCGCCGCGCACTACCTGAGCGGCCACGGCAGGGTGGCGCTGCTCGACATCGACTACCACCACGGCAACGGTGCGCAGGACATTTTCTGGCGTCGCAGGGACGTGTACACGATCTCGCTGCACGGGCACCCGCGCTACACCTACCCGTACTTCTCGGGCTTCGAGGACGAGAAGGGCCGGGACGAGGGCGAAGGCTACAACCTGAACCTGCCGCTGCCGGAGAAGCTGGACGGCGAGCGCTACCGCAAGACGCTGGCGCAGGCGCTCGAGCGGATCCGCAAGTACGCGCCGCAGTTCCTCGTGCTCGCGCTCGGGCTCGACACGGCCAAGGGCGACCCGACCGGGTCCTTCCTGCTGATGGCGCGTGACTTCCGCGAGAACGGCCGGATGATCGGCGAGCTCGGCCTGCCGACGCTGGTCGTGCAGGAGGGTGGCTACAAGACGCAGACGCTCGGCGTCAACGCGCGGCATTTTTTCACCGGGCTGTGGGAGACGCTGAATGCTGCCCGCGGCAAGTAACGGCAGCCCTGCGCGGTACCGCTGCGAACTGCGCCCCGGAGACGCCGCCGCGGTGCGCCGGCTGGTCGCCGCGACCGGCTTCTTCTCGGCGGCGGAAATCGACGTCGCGGTGGAACTCGTCGACGAGGCGCTGGCGCGCGGCAGCGCGAGCGGCTACGAGTTCCTGTTCGCCGACGATGCCGGGCACGAGGGCGAGCTTACGGGCTATACCTGCTACGGCCCGATCCCGGCGACCCGGTCGAGCTACGACCTTTACTGGATCGCCGTTGCGCCGGGGCGGCAGGGCTCGGGCCTCGGCCGGGAGCTGCTGCGCGAGTCCGAGCGGCGCGCGCGGGCAGCCGGGGCGACGACGATGTACGTCGACACCTCCGGCCGGGCGCAGTACGCGCCGACCCGGCGCTTCTACGAGCGGAGCGGGTATGCAAAAGCGGCGGAGCTGCCGGACTTCTACGCGCCCGGCGACGCGAAGATCATCTACGCCCGGGCGCTGGGCTGAGCGCTGACGCTCGCAGGGCGGCGGGGCTTAGCTGCCGCGGGGAATGAGCGACGGCGGCACGGCCGCCGCACTGCCCGGGCGAGCGACGGTATTCGAAGCAGTCACCGTCAGCGTGCTCCGGGGCGCGGCGTTGCCCGCAGGCATTCTCACCGCGCTCCCCGCGGCGACGCGTCCTGCAGGCCGTCCAGGATCATCGGTTCGTAGGGCGGCCAGCCGAGCTCGGCGCGGGCCGCCTGTGCGCGCGCGCGCAGCGTGTCGAAGCAGGGCTGCAGGGCTGGCTCGTTCGCATACGGGGGCGTGGCGGGAGCTAGAGCAGTCTCGGCGTCAACGTCGCCCAGGTCGACGATTGTCTGACAAGCTGCCTGCATCGTGGCGACGTCGCCGCGCAGCGCGGCGAAGCTCGCTTCGCCGAACCAGACGTTTCTCTTGTTGACCGGGCGCTGCTGCTGCGCGTCCAGCGCCTTGCGGATGGCCGCCATGGTCTGCTCGAACTCGGGCTCGTGGCCGAGCTCGCGGTAGGCCAGCGCGAGGAAGGGCATGAAGGACAGGCCCTCGCTGCCCGTCTGCGGATGCGTGGACAGCAGTTCGTCGAGGCCGCCGTAGTCGGTTTCGACGACGTCGATCGTCTTGCGGAAGTTCCGCGTCAGCGCGTACAGGTGCGAATGCGCGGCGAAGAAATTCGGATGTGCGCCGGGAGGATAAGTGTTCTCCACCGGTTCCGGGTCGTAGCTGCCCGTCGTGTACAGCTCGTAGTAGGCCACGAGGTGCGCCATGCCGAGGTCGCGCATCGCCTCGTAGTTGCCGAGAGAGCGCAGCACGCTGCCGTAGGCATTGCGGACGTTCGGGTTGGCAGGCTGCAGCTCCAGGCTTCTCTCGTAGAGCCTTGTAGCGTCGGCATAGCGGCCCAGCGCGACCGCCTGGTTTGCGCGCGTCGCCGCGACCATCGACGGGCTGCCGCCGGCGCGTTCGAAGCGGTCGATCAAAGCGGACCCGCGGTCGAACTGCCGCCGGTCGGTGTACACGTAGACCAGGTTGGTGAAGGCAGGGGTAAACAGCGGATCACGCGCCAGGACTTTTTCCAGCAGCTGAACTTCCTCCTCGTCGCGGCCAGAGTCGCCGAGTTGTGCCGCCAGCCACAGATTGGCGTTGTCGAGGTTTGGATTGATCGCGACGGCACGCCGCAGGTGTGCGATCGCGGGTTCCGGCCCCTCGGAGGCCGGGTGGATAATGCCGAGGATCGCGTGGGCTTCGGCGAGCTCCGGGTCGATGCTCAGTGCCTTGTCGAGCAACTTTCTCGCTTCCGGGAACGCGAGGTCCTGCGGCACGTCGCCGTAAAAGCCTGGCCCGTCGGACAGCAACGCGATCGCGAGCGCCTTCTGCGCCAGCGCCGGCGCGTAGTCGGGGTCGATGATCAGAGCCGCGTCGAGCAGCTCCGAGGCTTGCGCCATCTCCTCGCCGTTGCGCGTGTGCAGTTTCTGCCGCGCCTCGAGGTACAGCTCGTAGGTGCGCGGGTCGGTTACGGCGGTCTCGTCGAGCGCGTGCTCGCCGATCAGCTGCGCTTTCAGTGCATCCGTGATCTGCCGGGCGATGTCGTCCTGCACGCCGAAAATGTCCGACAGCTCGTCGTCGTAGGTCTGCGAGAACAGGTGATAGCCGTCCGCGGTGTTGACGAGCTGGGCCGTGACCCGGATGCGGTTGCCGGCCTTGCGCACCGAGCCCTCGAGGACGTGCGCGACGTTCAGGATCTCACCGATCTCGCGCAGGTCGCGCTGCTGGCCCTTGAACGCGAACGACGAAGTGCGCCCGGCCACCTGCAGGTCCGGCACCTGCGCGAGCAGGTTCAGGAGTTCCTCCGACAGGCCCTCGGCGAACCAGGCCTGGTCACCCTCCTGCGAGAGGTCCTCGAACGCCAGCACGGCGATCGACTTGTCGGATACGTCGGCACCGGCCGGCGCGCGGTCGCCGGGGCCCATGCTGCGGTCGAGGATGACGATAGCGACGACGAGCACGAGCAGACCGATCGTGACCTGGTCGAGCCGCTTCGCGGTGTGGTGGGTGGCCGACTCGCTGCGGTCCACCTCGTGCTCGCGCTTGATGCCCTCGGGCGTGATCTCGAAGGCCCAGGCGAACAGGAGCGTCGGCACGAGGCCGATGGCGAGCAGGACGAAGACGAGCCGCGCTACCCAGTCCGGCAGCTCGAACAACGGCGCGACGACGTCGAGCACCTGCAGCAACACCCAGCCGGCCGCCGCATAGGTTATGCCGACGCGGAATACGTTGCGTCGCTTCAGCTCTTTGAAAAGGCTCAAACCCTGGTCCTGCCCGCGCCCTGTTATCGAGGCGGGATAGTAGCAAGACCGCGGCCGGGACGCTGCGGCACCGCGGCCCTGCGCTTGAGGATGAGCGGCGTCGGCGGGCGATCCGAAAAAATTGCAGGCCGGGGCTGCGGCCGGACGCGATTCTGTAAAGTGCGCCGCGGGCTTCGGTCAGACGCTGCGCGTCGCGATCGCCGGCGGCACGGCCGCGGCGCGTCGTGCCGGCTCGATGACGGCGAGCAGCGAGACGGCCCAGGCGACGGCGATGCCGGCGGGCAGGTAGCGCCAGTCGAGGCGCGGCAGCGAGAACGAGGTCTCCAGCCAGTAGGCCACGGCGACAGTGAGCACGGCGCCGAGCGCGGTGCCCGCGACCGCGATGATCCAGTTCTCGAGCGCGAACTGGCGGATGATGTGCCCGCGCGTCGCGCCGAGCGCGCGGCGGGTGCCGATCTGCCGGCGGCGCTGCGTGACGTGGAACGAGGAGAGCCCGGCGATGACCAGCATCAGCAGGCCGACCAGCAGCGTCACGACCAGCGTCAGGATGACCGCCATGCCGCGGTCGCGCCGGTAGGAGGCGGCGGCCATCTCCTCGAGCGAGCGCACGCTCTTGACGACGCGCTGGCGGTTGGACTCGCCGAGTTGCTGCTCGATGACGGGCATCAGCCGGTCGCGCATGTTGGGCTCGACCCGCACCAGGTACTTGTTGGTCTCGTACAGCGGCTTGCCGGGCTGGACGACGACGTTGCCGAGCTTGTCCCAGTTCACCCAGGAGCCGTGCATGTGCGAGATGATGCCGACGATGGTCGAGCCTTCCATGCTGCCCCAGTAGACGGTCTTGCCGAGCGCATCCTCGTCGCCGAACAGCTCGGTGGCGAGATCCTGCGTGACCAGCACGGAGGGCGCGGCGAGGTTGAAGCCCGGCCTGACGTACTGCACCTCGGACGGCAGGAAGTTGCGGCCGCGCGCGAGCTCGATGCCGAGCGCGGCGAGGCCGTCCTCGCTCCACTGGTAGCGGGCGGTGCCGACGGATTCGATGGTCTCGTCGGGCACCGTGCGCAGGCCGGTGCCGGAGCCGGAGCCGGACAGCGGCACGTGATTCGAGACCGTCGCCGCGACGACGCCGGGGATGGACTTCAACAGGTCGATGTCGCGGCGGACGCTGTCCTCGGCGTCGAAATCCGCGCCGAAGCCGCGCACGTAGATGACGACGACGTTGTCGACGTCCATGCCGGTCGGGCGGTTCATTTTCTCGATGCGCTGCGCGACGATGTAGAGCGCGTTGACGACGATCGCGAGCGTGACCGCGATCTGCAGCATGACGACCAGCGGCCCGGTCTTGTTGCGCAGCAGTGCGGACAGCATCGGTCGGAAGCCCATCGGTGTTCTCCTACTGTGCCTTGAGCTGCGCGGCCGGCTGCACCTGGCAGACGCGCCAGGCGGGGTAGAGGCCGGCGAGTATGCCGCTCGCGATCGAGATGGCGATGGCCGTGGCGACCATGACCCAGTCCATGCGCACGAGGCCGTCGGGCGTGTCGTAGAGGTAGTCGATGCCGCGCAGGCCGGCCCAGGCGAACGAAAGGCCGAACAGGCCGCCGGTGAAGCCGATGGCGGCGACCTCGACCAGCTGCTGGCGGAAGATCGCGCCGCGGCTCGCGCCGAGCGCGCGGCGCACGCTGACCTCACCGCGCCGGCCCATGAACTTCGTGATCAGCAGCGCGACCGTGCTGAGCACGCAGACCAGTAGAAAAAGGAAGGACAGCCCGACCAGGACGCGCGCATCGTTGTCGACGACCTCGTGGTAGGCCATCCACTCCATCACGTCGTAGACGTTGTTGTTCATCGGCCGCTCGAAGCGGCCGGCGAGTTTCTGTTCCTCGACGTAGGCGTCGAGGTGGGCGACGTAGCTGCCGCGGTCGCGCGGGGAGGCGAGCTCGACGAAGTACTGGATCCACACGGACTCGGAGTTGAGCCAGTCGTCGAAGGAGTTGATGTCCTGCGCCTTCCAGCCCCAGTCGCTGCCGATCGAGTTCAGTTCCAGCGGGCGGGTGAGGCTGAACGGTATGAAGGTATCCCTGACCTCCTGGAACGCGCCGTTGATCGGGTCGTAGTAGCGCGGCGTCGGCTCCCAGTCGTCGATGACGCCGACGACGGTGAACTGCCGGCCCTGCATCGAGAGGCGCTCGCCGGTGGAGTCGGCGCCGCCGAACAGTCGCTCGTTCAGCGCGCGGGTCAGGACGACGACCGGCTCGGCGTTCCGGTCGGCCTCGCGGTCCCAGCCGCCGCCGTACAGGAAGGGCACGTCGAACATCGCGAAGAAGTCGCCGGCCGTGACCCGACTCGTGACCTCGAAGGGCAGCTCGGTGTCGCCGAGCGGTTCGATGACCAGGCTGGACTCGAACATGGCCGTCTGCCGGACGCCCTGGCCGAGCCGCAGCAGGGCTTCCGCGTCGCGGTGCGTGAGTTGGTGCGGGGCGCGCTCGGGGCGGTCGTCGTCGAACGGGCGGAGCGGGCTCCAGCTGTCCAGCGTGACGGCGAACAGGCGCTCGCTCTTGGCCGGGATCGGGTTGCCGCTCATGACGTGGTGGACCGTGAGCGTGGTCATGCTGATGCCGATCCCGACCGCGACGGCCGCGACCATGAGGCCGGTCATGACGGGATTCCGGCGCATGCTTTTCAGCGCGAGCTTCAGGTAATAGGCGAGCACGGGCGGCACCGCTGCGGCTTTTTCACTTGGATGCACGTCGCGGGCCTTTGGTTTGCAGGCCCCGGCAGGGCCGGGCCGCGGCCCGCGGGAGGGTGCCTTGACGCGGGCGGCCGGCCTCGGTCTAATACCCCGCTCGCCCGGGGCCGCCGCGGTCCGCGGGCGCCCCGACGGCGCGGCGCCAGGCCGCCTCCCACGGCCGTCGGGACCGGACATCAAGCGCGGCCAGGTAGCTCAGTTGGTAGAGCAGCGGACTGAAAATCCGCGTGTCGGTGGTTCGATTCCGCCCCTGGCCACCATTCCACATGAGTGAACAGGGCATCACGATCTTCGCACGTGCGCAGCGCCGGCGGCCACGTTGCCTTTGACGACAGCGGCGTCCCCTGCCCAGCCGCAAACCGACGCGGTGACCCTGACAAGTCGCTACAATCCGACTTCAACCCGGGGGGGCAGCTGTGCTGGCAGTTCTGGACGATAAAGAAGCGCGCGTGATCGGTTGCCTGATCGAAAAGTCGATCGTCACTCCGGATCAGTATCCGCTGACGCTGAATGCGCTGACCAACGCCTGTAACCAGAAGTCGTCGCGAGACCCGGTGATGTCGTTGCAGCAGGGCGAGGTTCAGCACACGCTGCGCGTGCTCGAGGGCAGGCACCTCGTCCGCGCGGAAGAAAACTTCAAGAGTGGCACGGCCAAGTACCGGCAAACCTTCTGCAATACCCGCTACAGCAGCCTGCAGCTGGACGACGCCGAACTCGCAATCGTATGCCTGTTGCTGTTGCGAGGCGCGCAAACGCCCGGCGAACTGCGCTCCCGAAGCGGGCGCTTGCACACGTTTGCGGACAATGCCGAGGTGGCTGCTGCTCTGAATGGCCTGATCGAGCGGGAGCCGGAGCCACTCCTCGTCAAGCTACCGCGCACGCCCGGTCGCCGGGACTCGGAATACATGCACCTGTTCGGCGGTCCGGTGGACGTTGACGCTCACGCGGCGGCCGCCGAAGCATCGCGCCCGGCTGCGGCATCGAGTTCGGGTGGCGTCGCCGACCTGGCCAGGCGCGTAGAGCGTCTCGAGCTTGAAGTGGCGGAACTCAAAGAGCAGCTGGCGATGCTGTCGACGGGGCCTGGGGACTAAGAATCAGCGTGTCGGTAGTTCGATGGTCCGTTCCGGCCACAAGATTTACACCCTGTTCCGTACACGTTGTTAACATCGTGTCCGTTTCAAAAAAGTCAGGGCCGGATTCCACCCGGCCCTGCCTGAAAGTCTGTCAACCGAGACCTGCATTTCGAGGGCCCAAGGCGGGCGTTTGGCAAAATAGCTGTCGATTGCGCCCACCCTGAACCCCTATAGTTGTCGCCAGCGCCCACCCCCAACCCCTTGTCATCGGGCGGGCACCATCCCTGGCGCCCGCCGTACCTTTTAGAAAAACGAAGTTCCCCGATCAGTGAAACGCGATCTGGATCGTCGAGCACTCCCCGGTGTTCGCCGGGATATCACTCGGACTCGTCGCGAATCCGCCGACACCCAGGAACGGCAGTACACAGCCCCCAAGGTACGAACTCAGCTGCGCGGCCAGCGCCTCTCCCGTCTGCGCCGGGCCGTGGCTGTGCACGGCGAGGATCACCTGTGCGCCGAGCGGGTTGGTCAGCGGGGTGACGAACTCCGCGGGCCAACCGCCGATGGCCACCAGCTCCGCCGCGCCCGACGTGCTCAGTTCGCCGACCTGCAGGAACCCGGAAATCGTCGTCCTGTTGCCGTTGACGATGCGGCCGCCGGCGTAGTGGAAGTCGAAGCCCGTCGCCGGGTTGAAGAGGTCTTCCGGAATGAGCTGGCAGGCGCCGGGCGTAACGCAAGCGTCCGGGTTGTTGAAGAACATGACCCACAGCGTCATGACGTGGCCGGGAGACAGGCCCGTCGTCTTGAACTTCGCAGCGATGCCCCGCGGCGATCGGACGACCTTGGTATTCCCCGCAGGGGGGTCGGCCGGGAAAACCCAGAACGGGGTTGCCGTCGAGACGTGGTCCGACGCCCATCCGGCCGCGGACCCCATGCTCAGGACGCAAACGGCGGCAATGCCGAAAACTGTCTTTTTCATTGTTGTATCTCCTGGGTGATTGACAAGCACGCTCAGGCTAGGAAGCCGCAGAATTCCGGTAACGAAAAAAGCCCGAAATCGGCACGAAATCGCTCTTCACGGCGTGAATGGCCGTGTCGGCGCGACGGCCAAAAATGCTATAAACCTCTGAAGATCAACCGCTTCCGGAGCTTTCCGAGAAGAACGAAGCAATGACGGGCTCCGACGACAAACCGGTCTACAGCTTCGGCGATTTCGCCCTGGACACGGCCCGTGGCGAGCTCACCGAGCGCGGCGACGCCGTGGAGCTGCGCGCCCAGTCGCTGCAGGTCCTGCAGGTCCTGGTCGAGAACCACGGCCGCCTGGTCAGCAAGGACGAGCTCAACGCGAAGGTGTGGGGGCGCAAGGCCGTCACCGACGACTCGCTTGCCCAGTGCCTGGTCGACATCCGGAAAGCGCTGCACGACGCCGACCGGACCCTCGTCCGCACCGTCCCGCGCCGTGGCTACCGCTTCGACGCTGTCGTTACCACGGTTGCGGCGCCGGACGCCGCGGTCGAAGTACGGCGCGCGACAGCGTTGTTTCGAATCATCGTCCCGGCCGCTGTACTGGCACTGGCATTGCTGGCCGCCGGCGTCTACTGGCTGTCCGCCGACCGCCACCCCTCTGTTGCCGTGCTGCGTTTCCACGACCTGGGTGCCGGCGGCAAGCTGCAGTACATCGGCGACGGCCTGGCCGAGGACATCCTGAACTCGCTCGCCCACCACCCGGACATCAGCGTCATCGCGCGCACCTCCTCGTTCGCCTACTCGGACGGCGAGCAGGACGTCGCGGCGATCGCCGAGGCGCTGAACGCCGACTACGTGCTTGAGGGCAGCGTCCGCGAACTGGACACGAACCAGTTCCGCATCGTCGCCCAGCTGATCGAAACCGGCCGCAGCACCCACGAATGGTCGGCCTCGTTCGACGTAAGCCTGGCCGAGCTGGACAGCGTGCACCACGAGGTCAGCCGGGAGGTCGCAAGGCGCATGGCACCGTCGAGCGACGTCCACACGGACACCATCTTCGTACCCGGCTTCTCCGCCGACGAGCTGATGCTGCTGGCACGCCACTTCGAGCTGCAGCTGCGCGAACGCGCCGAGGTCGACAGCGAGGTGCTGGCCGACGCCCTGCGCTGGTACCGCAACGCGGCCGCCGCCGACCCGGATTCCGCGAAGATCCAGGCGGGCCTCGCCCGCGTACTGATGGTCAGCGGCGATACGGCCGCCGCCGGCTACGCCGTGGAACGCGCCGTCGAGCTCGACCCCGGGCTGTCCGAGGTACAGGAGGTCCTCGGCCGCTACCGCTGGCTCAACGGCGTCGCGGGCGCCGGCAGCGCGTGGCAGCAGGCCGTTGCTCTCAACCCGAGCAACGTTGAGGCAGTCGGCGCGCTGGGTTACTGGTACTGGGTACAGGGGCACATCGCCGAGGCCGAAATCCTGCTCGAGCGGGCGCTCGAACTCGACCCGGCCTCGCTGTCGCGCTATGCCGACCTCGGCAACTTCCTCGGCAACGAAGCGCGCGTCGACGAAGTTCGCGACCTCGCCGGGCGAATTCAGCAGCGCTTCGACAGCGCCGAAAGCTATCGCGTCATTGCGCGGTTGCTCGACCTCGTCGGCTATACCGACGAAAGCATCGCGTGGCTGGTCCGTGCCAGGGACAAGGACCCCGGGAACCCGGTCTACGCCTGGGCGCTGGCCGAGCTGTTCATCGACATCGGCGACTTTGCGACCGCCCGGCGCCTCGATCCGGAGCCATCGCCGGGCCTGGTGCTGAAGATGGGCCGCTACGAGGAATTCATCGATACGGCCGAGGACCGCCTGTTCGACGAGCCGGACAATCTCGTGCTGCGCTACCTGCTCGCCTTCGCGTACAACGTCGTAGGCCGACCGGAACTCGCGCTGTGGCAGCTCGAGCGCGTCGACGTGCTCAACTTCAACTGGCCGGAAACCCGCCAGGTCTGGGACATGGAGGCCTTCCTGACCTGGGCCGCGGCCAAGGCAGCGGTCGGTCACAGCGAGGAGTCGCTCGCGTTGATGACGGAATGGATCGACGAACGCCCGCACACGGCCAGCCCCAACTGGTGGCGGCCGTTCGTGCATGCCTGTGGCCTGAGTACCCTTGGCCGTAACGAGGAAGCCATCGAGTACTACCGGCGCATCATGCAGAGCCCGCGGCTGCCCGCCCTCTACCTCGTCCGGGATGCCAGCTGCACGAAGAAGTTCCACGGCGACCCGCGCTACGAGGAGGTCATCGACCACGTAGAGCAGCGGCAGCGGGAGTTCCGGGAACGGGTCCCGCAGACGCTCGGGCGCTACGGCGTGCACCTGCCGGAACTGCAGGACGCGCCCCGGGCCCGGTAGCAAGGCTTCGCGCCTTGTAGTCGGGGCAAAAATTATGTGCTAAATCTAGACGTACGCGACGTTGCGCATAGGAACGGGAGTACGGCTATGCGTGTGAAACCAGTCATGATCGCCTTCGTCTGCCTGTCCTTCGGCCCCGACGCGATGGGCTGCGGCGAAAGCCTCTACCGGATCGGTAAGGGCGTTGCCTACCGCGAGTACACCGCGCCGCTGCCCGGCAACCTGCTGGTCTACGGCGGCACCGGCAACACGGAAGAGCTCGCCGCGCAGCTCCAGAAGGCCGGACATAATGTCACGGTCGCCGAATCCGTCACCGATCTCGTCCGCCTGTCGGAGCGCGGCCAGTTCGACGTCGTCATCGGCCAGTACCACGACTACGACGACTTCGAATCGATCACGCTGTTGTCGCATGCCACGTACCTGCCGATCGCCGTGGAGGGCGTCGACGAAAGCGAGGCGAGGAAACGCTTCCAATACGTCATGGTCCCGACGAAGCACGAGATCAAGCACTACCTGAAGGCGATCCACCGCGTGCTGAAATCCGCCTGACCGGCATCCGCCACTTGCGCAGCCACGTGTCCAAGCGAAAGCTCCTGGTCGCCGCGCTGCCAGGGCTCCTGGCAGTCGTGCTGGCCGCAGAAGCGGCGCTCGCCGGGAAGGGCGACGCCTCGCTCACGGTCGAGTACCAGTACATCCGCACCGGCGCATTCGATTCCTCGGCAGGCGATATCGACATCGGCAATACGGACGCGCATGTCTACATGCTCTCCGGCAGCTACTCGCTGACCGACAAGCTGAGCGTGTTCGGCCGCCTGCCTTACATTCGCAAACGCCACACGGGCGCTCTGCCGCACAACGCGGTACTCGACTTCCAGGATTACTCGCCGCCAGACCTGCGCGTCGTCGACGACGGCAGTTACCACGGCGGCTGGCAGGACCTGTACGTCGGGGCCAGCTACGAGCTGGACGGTGACCGGCTGAAGCTGTCGCCGTTCCTGTCCTACGGCACGCCGGTCGACGACTACCCCTTCTACGGGCACGCCGCCATCGGCCGAAACCTGTGGCACGTGCCGGTCGGCGTGGCGTGGTCGTTCACCCCGTACTTCGACGACTGGTACCTGAACGGCGACGTCACCTACGTGTTCACGGAGAAATCCCTGGGTCACGACGTCAGCCACTGGCTGGGCAACCTGACCGCAGGCTATTTCCTGACCAGCAGGTTCGCACCGAAAATCCTCGTCTCGGTCAAGCACGGCACGAAGGGTCTGAGTTTCCCGGACGACTTCGACCTCTCGAATTTCGATAACGAGGAATGGTACTTCCACGACCGGACGATCAAGCACAACTGGATCAATGCCGGTATCGGCTTCGACTACCTGCTGAGCGAGAAGTACACCGTGTCCGGCTCGTGGTTCACGATGGTTCGTCCGGACCAGGTGAACATCGTGGATCGCGCGTGGACGCTCGGCTTTACGCGCTACTTCTCGAACCCTTGAGTTCACTCACCGGCGCGCGCCGGTAGCGGGGCACGCGCGGGCTCATTCGTAGAGCCGCCACTCGGGCATGTAGGAGATGCCGAGGCCGACGATGCGCGACACCAGCTTGTCGTAATCGATTCCCACCGCCGCCGCCGACTCCGCGAAGTCCTCCCCTAGCGTAAGGTCCGGGTTGGCGTTGGCCTCCAGCAAAAACACCTTCCCGTCCTCGCGCATCCGCAGGTCCATACGCGCGAACCCGCTCATGTGCAGCGCCCGGTAAATCCGCTTCGCCAGCCTGGCCAGCCGGTCCTGGTCGGCCTTCGACAGGCCCTCCGCCAGCCCCGTCCTGATCCCGTGCTTCTTCTGGTACTTCCGGTCCCACTTCACCCGGCGCGTCGCGATTCCCGCGCTCTTCTCCGCCAGCGTCCCGAAGTCGATTTCCCAGGTCGGCAGCGTCGTCAGCCGCTGGTTGCCCAGCACGCCGATGTACAGCTCCCGCCCGTCGATGTACTCCTCCACCAGCGCATCGCTCTCCACGTGCTCGTGGATGAACTCGACCCGCTCGCGCAGCTGCTGCATGTCCTCGACAATCGACGCCTGCGAGATCCCGAGCGACGCATCCTCGGTCGCCGACTTCACGAACAGCGGGAACTCGAGCTTGCCCTTCTTCGGCTCCTTGAACGCGACCCCGAACGGGAACAGGTGAAACGCCGGGGTCGGGATCCGGTGCCAGGCCAGGATCTGCTTCGTCAGCACCTTGTCGCGCGACAGCATCAGCCCGCGCGGGTTGCAGCCGGTGTACTGCTGCCTGAGCAGCTCGAGGTACGCGATGACGTGCTGGTCATACGCCGTAATGCCAGAGAACTCCTGCAGCATGTTGAACGCGACGTGCGGCTGCCATTCCTTGACGATTGCGCGCAGCTCGGACAGCCGGTCGTGAATGCCGACCTTGCGCACGTCGTGCCCGAGGTTGTACAGCGTCGAGTACACGTTGTACTCGCTGCGGAACACGTCGATCTGCTCCTCCGTGAGTCCCTCGATATCGTCCGGAGGGACCAGCTGCTCGTGCGTCATCAGCAGGATGCGGTAGCGTTTCACAGCGCGTAGTTCTCCCGGTTGCGCTTCAGGATATCGAGCACGATCCGTTCGTGCAGGCGCACGACCGGGCGCTTCGCCTCGCGGCGCGAGCTGCGCAGCACGAGGTCGAGCTTGCGCGCGCGGCGCCGGACGAGCGTGATCGCGTGGTCCAGGTAATACGGGTGCAGGCGGGCGCGTCGCTCCAGCAGGCGCCTGAGCTGCGGTTCGATCTCGCGCACGAAGCGGCTGGCCGCCGTGCCGCGCGGGCGCTTCGCGCGCGGCACGAAGACGCGCGCCATCCAACGGTCGTAGCGGCGGTCCTCGCCGCCGTAGCGTTCCAGCTTCTGCTCGTAGTGTTCGCCGAGCGTCTGCGACAGCTCCCGCAGCGGCTCGATCACGGTCCGCTTCGTCACCTTCGGCTTCTCGCTCGCGATCTCGTCCATCAGCGCGTCGACGTACTCCAGTTTCCGGAGCGCCGGCCAGCCCGCGTAGTCGCGCCGCCAGCGCGCCTTCGGCTGCAGCCACACGGCGAAGGTCTCGGCGAAATCCTCGGTCGGGTGGCTTTGCGCGTACCAGTGGCCGAGGTGCAGCACGTGCCGGTCACTGGTCGGCCGCGGCGAGTAGTCGTCGGGGTAGGGCGCCGAGGCGCGGCCGAACACGCGCCTGAAGTCGGCGCGCCTCCTGATCCGGTAGGCATTGTCGATGGCATGTCCGCATTCGTGGCGCAGGATGCGCCGCCGCCACTTGCGCGCGCCGCCCTCGACCTCGCCGAGCATGCGCCGTTCGAGCTGCCGCAGGCGCGGGTGCGCGAGGTAGAACGGGATCGCGAGGCCCGGGATGCGGTCCGGCGAGAACCACTCGGTGGACAGCCACACGTGCGGCCGGAAACGCAGGCCCCGGCGTTCGAGCTCGTCGTACAGGTGCTCGACGTCGTCCCAGAGCCCGCTGCCGCGCAGCGTCAGGCCGAGACTGCTGAAGCGCAGGCCGAGCAGGTCTTCGTCGTCGTAGTCGGCCCAGCGGTAGTCGCGCTGGGTCTTTGCCGGCCGTCTGGGCTTGGAGGGCATGTGGCCAAGGATACCTGCGGCGGCCGAGCCGGGCGACAGAGTGCCGGCGGCCGCGCGATGGCAACGCGATCGCTATGCCTTGCGGCCTGCGAGCATGGTTCGGGCCTGTGGATTGCCCGCAGACCTGGTCGGACCGGTCCCGGAATGCTCGCCGATGGCGGTAACCGGCACGCCTCGCTGTCCTGAGTCGCGGCACCACGCGACCACCTCGCGCCTCTCGAAAATGACCTAGACTTGTCGTGTCGACCCGCCAGACCGTTGCAGGTGACCAGCATGCTGAGACCAGCGATTACAGCGCTCGCGTTCACGCTCGGCGCGAGCACCGCGCACGCCAGCGACTTCGCGGGCACTTACACCGACCCCGCCGGCACCGGCGCCACGCTTACGCTGCAAGCCGGCGACGACGGCAGGTACTCCGGCACGCTGGCGATAGACGGCGACCGGGTGCCGATCGCGGCAGAGGACGCCGACGGGATTCTCGCCGGCTCCATGAGCGACGCCGTCATGAGCATCGAATTCCGCGCCCGCCTGCAGGGCCGCACGCTGTTCATGGACCTGATGGCGCCCGATTTTCCCGGCGAGGTCATGGACAGCCTGCGCTTCGACCGGGTGGAGGCGGAGGCCGCAGCCTCGGCCGGGGCTGCTTCAACGACGGCATCCGGGTCTGTCTCGGGCTCCGCGTCCGCTACCGCAACCGGCACTCCGAGCGACGTCGTCATCAACGGCCGGGCACTGAGCACGGAACAAATCGCCGGGCTGGCGCAGGCTTACGGTGTCGAGCCGCTGCCCGGGAACTACTGGTATGACGCGACGAGCGGCCTCTACGGCGTCGTCGGCTACCAGGCCTACGGCTTCATGTACCCCGGGCACGAGTTCGGCGAGATTGACCCGAACGTGTCCGGCGGCAATACGAACGTTTACGTCAACGGCCGCCACCTGCCGCAGTCGGAGTGGCTGATCTGGAGCTACATGCTCGGCGCGCCGATACAAATGGGTGCCTACTGGCTTGACGCACAGGGCAACGCCGGTTACGTCGGTAACCCGATGCCCACCGTGAACCTGTTCATGGCCGCTGCGCAGAACGCCTACCGCGGCCAGGGCGGCAGCGGCGACAATTTCTGGTCGACGCGCTTCAGCGCCGGCAACTCCAACGCGGACAACACGCAGGGCTACGTCAGCGTGCCGGGGCACGGGCCGGTCGGCTACGGGTTCTAGCCTGCATCAAGCGTAGACTGCGAGTCGCCAGCGAGGGGGAGCAAGCTGTGCCTGGCCAGCCGGCGCCGGTCCCGTTCGCCGGTCGATATCGCGATTCAGCGACCGGGACCGCAAGCCCGCGTCGCGGGCGAACATCGCCGCGGCCCCGTTGATCCTTGCCGGCGTCTAACCGCCGCGTTCGACCCGCCCGTGGCGATACCGCAGTCGCTGCCGGCCTCGCCAGTCTCCTTTTTGCCGGCGCCCGCGTAGCCTGCCAGAATCGAACAGACAGGCTGCCTCAGGAGGCGGGATGACGGAGCGAAACGAGCAGGCGACGGACGGGGTGGCCGACGTTCACGAACCTGGCCGCGAGCTCGAGGTGCTGCATCGCGCGAGTCTCTACCTGCATCGGCTGCGGGACCCCGAAGTGCTGGCACAGAACGTCATCACGCTGCTGTGCGAGGTCGTGCATCACGACTTCGCCGCCGTCTATCTCGTCGACGGCGATCGCCTCAGCACCTTCGCGGTCAGCGATCGCGGCCTGGGTGACAGCGTCGTCAAGAGCGACAAGGCCTATCTCGATTCGCTCGACCTCAGGGTAGGCAAACACGTAACGGGCTGGGTGGCGAAGCACGGGCAGAGCGTGCTGCTCAACGACGTCGCCGAAGACGACCGCTATCTCGATTCCCAGGCCGAAATCGCGTCGGAGCTGTGCGTGCCGATGTGGTCGAACGAGCAGGTCATCGGCGTCGTCAACGTCGAGTCCAAGCGGAAGCATGCGTACCGGCCGGCCGACCAGCGCGTCCTCGAGATCGCCGCGAACCAGGTCGCCATCGCCATCGAGAATGCCAGGCTGGTCGGGCGCATCGCCGAGGTCGAGCGCCTGAAAGCCCAGGCCGACCTGACCGGGGGCATTGCCCACGATCTCGGCAACATGCTGGTCGCCGCATCGCTGCGCTGCGAGCTGCTGCGCAGGAGCGATCGGCTCGCGCCGCCCGAGGCCGAGGAGCTTGCCGCGATAGCCACGGTACTCGACAAGACCGTGATGCTGACCCGGAGCCTGATGCAGTTCGGTGTGCCGCAGGCCGAACCGGCGCAATGGCTGGACCTCGGCGATCACCTGCACTGCACGACGCCGTTGATCGAAGCCCTCTGCGGACAACGGATCCGCGTGCATGTGGAGGCGGAACGCGGCCGCCTGTTCGTCTACGCGCGGCTCGGCCAGGTCGACCAGATACTGATCAATCTCGTGGTCAACGCCCGCGAGGCCGTCGGGGCCCACGGCAACCTGTGGATACGGGCGGCGCGCCTCGGCGATGGCGATGCGATCAGCGAGGTACAGCTCGAGGTGCAGGACGACGGCTGCGGCATGGCACCCGAAACACTCGCGCGTGCGATGCAGCCGCTGTTCACGACGCGCATCACGGGATCCGGGCTCGGCCTGCCGACGGTCGCGCGGCTGGTCGAGGAACTGGGCGGTCGACTTGCGCTCGAGAGCACCGAACACCGCGGAACGCGCGTCCGCGTGACCTTGCCGATGCAGGAACAGGCCGAGCCCGCCGATGCCGTCGCCGGGGCGCCCGGCTGAATCATCCAGGCGTCGCCACGGCCGTCTGCCGCCGTTCGCCGTCGACCGGCAAAGACGCATTCTCCGTTCCTTGAGAACGCCCGGCGGCGAGCACAGCTTCACCGCCGTTACGCGGTCAGGATAGACTCGCCGTTCACGTATCCGCACGCCACGAACGGAGGCTCACCATGAGACCAGGCTGGTTGCTGTTCGCAGCGCTCCCGATCTGTCTGTTTGGTCAAAACGAGGTTCGCGCCACGGAAATCCGCTACCACGAGATCCGCGACCGGGACAACGGCATGGTGCAGGCGATAGCGCCGATTCCGGCGGACTGGCGCGTCGACGAATCGCAACAGGGCCCGGTGTTCATGTCCGGCCCGGGCGGCATCACGGTCTACCGGACCCAGACCGACCGCTTCGCCTGGTCACCGGACCCGTTCATGCAGCAGACCATCATGCAGAGCGGCCAGCAGCTTTCGCCGGTCGTCCCGCTCGAGCAAATCCTCGAGCAGCACGTCAAGCCGGCGTTCGCGTCTCAGGGTGGCCGGCTGCTCCGCTCCTATCCCATCCCCGAGGTCGAGGGATTCTGGATGCGCTTCGGCGAAGGCATGGTGCAGACCGGCAGCCGGCGACAGTGGCGCGCGCTCGGCTCGGACTGGGAAGACGGCAATGGCAACATGACCTTCGTCACGCTCGTGCAGGCCGTTTTCGAGCAGCCGTCGCACCTGAGCTGGATCCTGCAGTCGACCAGCATGGAAGCGCCGGCCGAGGCGTTCGACGAAGCGAAGCGGGACTACCTCTACGCGGTCGGCAACACCCGCATCAACCCGGACTGGCAGCGCCGCATGAACGGCCAGCTGCAGGGACAGATCCGCGAGAACGAGTCTTTCGCGCGCACGATGATGGAGTCGAGCCGGGCGGCACACCGAGAGCGCATGGCCGCCATCGAGGCGGCCGGCAATACCGCCCGCTCCGTGGGCCAGACCTACAGCGAGATCCTCGACATCAGCCACGCGGGTTACCTGAAACGCGACGACATCAACAGCGCCGGGCACACGCGCACGATAAACGCGATCGGCGAGCGCACGCTGATCGGCAACCACGAGACCGGCGAGCACTACAACGTCCAGGCCGGCAGCAAGTACTACTGGGTCGGCAGCGACGGCACCTACTTCGGCACCGACAACGCGCTCTACGACCCGACGATCGACCGGCGGATCAACGAGGTGCAGTGGACGAAGTTTGTCGTGGAGCAGTGACGACAGGCACGGTAGGCGCGACACCGCATTCTTGCCTGAGCAAAGTACCTCGCGAGCGGCGGGCGCCGCGGCGCCGGCGCGGCACGTGGCCAGGCGCCGCCCCCGGCGGTGATCCCTGCGATTTCCCGCCCGGATACCGGGCTTGAACCGGAAATCGCCGCAGCTCGCGAATCTTCAGAGCGTCTCCCGCGCCCGCTGCCGGATGTAGTGCCGTAATGCCTCGAGCTGCGCGTCGGTCATCCCCGGCGTCCCCGGCATGCCCCGCGTGACCAGCGCGCCGTCCCGCACGACCGCCGCGAAGCTCGCCGCCTCGAGCGGCACCGCCGAGGCGCGCAAGTCGGGCGCCATACCCGCCGCCATCGCGTCGAGCCCGTGGCAGGCCAGGCAGGCGCCGAACTCGAGCGCGCCCTGCGCGACCATGTCCGCATCGACGGCGAACTCCGGCGCCTCGATCGGCTTTGCGAAATAGGGCGGCGGCTGGGCCGGCATGTCGGCCGCGCCATCGAGCGAAAACGCAACGAGCCGGCGCATGTGCTTGCCGTAGTCCCAGCCGAGGTGGCGCCCGCTGACCGTGTCCGAGCTGAACAGCGAGCCGATGCCGGCGGCGCCGCCGCCCCAGCCGACCAGGATCGCGACGTACTGCCGGCCGCCCAGCTCGTAGGTGATGGGCGGCGCGGTCATGCCGAGTCCCGCGTTGAAATTCCACAGCTCCTCGCCGGTCGTCGCGTCGTAGGCGACGAAGTGCCCGTCCGCCCGGCCCTGGAACAGCAGGTTTCCCGCCGTCGCCAGCGTGCCGCCGTTCGGGCCGCTCGCCTGCGGGATCTGCCAGGCGGCTTTCTGCGCGACCGGGTCCCACGCGATCACCGACGCCGGGTAGTCGCGCGGCGGGTCGGCCGGCAGCGGGTTGACGCCGAAGCCGCCGACGAACGGCTCCATCCGGAACCCGTCGATGTCGAAGCCGAGGTCCGAGTAGTTGGTCGCGTAGTGCTGCGCCGGGATATAGGCGAGGCCGGTCTGCGGGCTGTAGGCCATCGCGTGCCAGCTGTGCCCGCCGTAGGCATTCGGCGTGATATAGGCGGTATCGACTTCGTAGCGCGCGCCCGCCACCTCGACGGGCCGGCCGGTCTCGATATCGATGTGCGTCGCCCAGGTGGTCTCGACGTAGGCCTCGGCCGAGACGAGCCGGCCGGTCGCGCGATCGATGACGTAGAAGAAGCCGTTCTTCGGCGCGTGCAGGATCGCCTTGATCGGCGGCTCGTCGTCGGCGAGTTGCAGGTCCGCCAGCACGATGTCCATGTTCGAGTTGTAGTCCCAGGTCTCGCCCGGCGTCGTCTGGTAGTGCCAGCGGTACTCGCCGGTGTCCGCGTCGAGCGCGACGATGGAACAGAGGAACAGGTTGTCGCCGCCGCCCGGGCTGCGGATCTTGCGGTTCCACGGCGAGCCGTTGCCGGTGCCGATGTACATGGCGTTGAACTCCGGGTCGTAAGTGAAGCCGTGCCAGGCGTTGCCGCCGCCGCCGTGTTTCCACCACTCGCCGGTCCAGGTCTTCGCGGCCATCGCCATGGCCTCGTTCTCGAAGCCGTCCGCCGGGTTGCCGGGGACGATGTGGAACTTCCACGCCTCCTCGCCGGTCGCGGCGTCGTAGGCCGCGACCCAGCCGCGCGTCGGCCCGCTCTCGGTGCCGCCGTTGCCGATCAGGACCTTGCCCCGGAAGGCCTTCGGCGCGCCGGTGATGTACAGCGCTTCCTCCATGCCGAAGGTGCGGACTATCCAGAGCTCCTTGCCGGTCTTTGCATCGAGAGCGAACAGTCGACCGTCCCAGGTCGCGCCGAACAGCCGGCCCTCGTAGAACGAAATGCCGCGGTTGTGTTTCCAGCCGGTGCGGCGCTTGCCCTGTATCTCCTTCGCGACCTGCGGGTCGTATTCCCACAGCAGCTTGCCGGTGGTGGCATCGACCGCGCGGATGACGTTCATCGTGCCGGTGAAGTACAGGACGCCGTCGATGACCAGCGGCGTGGACACCAGCCCGACGTCACCGGGCAGATCGAGGAACCAGTCGACCTTGAGGCCGGCGACGTTGCCGGTATTGATCTCGTCCGACGGGCTGAAGCGGCGCTCGCTGTGCGTGCGGCCGTAGGCGAGCCAGTTCGCCGTCTGCGCTTCGTCGGCCAGCGCGGCGTCGTCGTAGACGACCTCGGCGGGCTTGCCGCAGCCGGCGAGGACGAGAGCAAGGATGCAGATCGACCAGCGGTGAGACGCGTTCATCATGGCGGCAGCCCCCGGGCAGCGTTGTTGTTCGAGTTATTGCACCTGGACGAGATAAGCAGATTGCCGCAGGCGGGGCAATACGTGGTCGGCTCAGCCGCGCCCCGTGCGCGTGTCGCCGCTGCGGTGCTGCAAAGCCGGGCGGACGCCGGGGCAGCAGCAAACCGGCCGCATGACTCGCCGATCTCGCAACATTTGCGATTCCCCGCCCAGATACTAGACTCGATTCAGGAGCCACGCACGCCGCGCCGGGAGCCCGCCATGGCCGCTTACAAGAAGAAATCGACAGGCAAGAAAAAATCGACCGGCAAGAAGTCGGCGGGGCGTAGCAAAGCCGCGAAGAAACCGACGGCGAAGAAGACGCGCACGGGCGCGAGCCAGTCCCGCAGCCGCAAGCCGCACAACTACTGCACGCTGCCCGAACTGCCGGAGCGCCCGCTCGAGGCGCTCGGCAACTCCGGCCGCGCGCGGCTGATACGCATCTCCGACCGCAAGTGGGTCAACGGCACGCACCTGCACTACTACTTCTTCACGAACAGCGGCTGGCGCGGTACCTCGACCGAGCGCGACGTCGTGCGCGAGGCCTTCCGGCGCTGGAAGTCGGTGGGCCTCGGGCTCGAGTTCTCGGAAGTGGACACGCCGCACGAAGCCGAGATCCGCATCGGCTTTCAGCGCGGCGACGGCGCCTGGTCCTACGTCGGCCGCGACGTGCTCGACCAGGGCGTCAACGACCGCACGATGAACTTCGGCTGGAACATCGCTAACGAGATCGACACGGCGATCCACGAGATCGGTCACACGCTCGGCTTCCCGCACGAGCACCAGAACCCGAACGCCGGCATCGTCTGGGACGAGGAGGCCGTGTACGCGGCGCTCGCCGCGCCACCGAACAACTGGGACCGCGCCACGACCCACTGGAACATCCTGCGCAAGCTGCCGCAGTCCGAGGTCAGCGGCTCGGACTGGGACAAGGATTCGATCATGCACTACCCGTTCGAGGCCGGCATGATCCTCGAGCCGTCACAGTTCCGCACGCAGCCGCTCGTGCCCGCGCCCGGCCTGTCCGCGAAGGACAAGCAGTGGGCGAAGCACTTCTACCCGCCTCTCGCGCCGAACGATTACAAGGAACTGAAGCCCTATCGCTCCGTGCGCGCGAGCCTCGACCCCGGTGAGCAGCTCAACTTCTACGTGCGCCCCGATGCGACCCGCTGGTACGACTTCGCGACCTTCGGTTTCTCCGACACCGTCATGGTGCTGTTCGAGGAGATCGACGGGCAGCCGCGCTACCGCGCCGGCGACGACGACAGTGGTACCCGCCTGAACGCGCACTTCGAGGAGCGCCTGTTCGCCGGCCGCACCTACATCCTGCGCGTCCGCCTGTACTGGCAGAACCGGCGCGGCGACTTCAGCGTCATGATGTGGTGACCGGAGCCTCCGGGCTCGCCCAAGGGCCCGGAGGCTTGCGGAAAGTCAGGCAGGTCTCTGCCTTCATCTTCCAGTTGGCCTTCCACTGCATGCCGGTCATGAAGCTGATCTCGTCGACGCGCAGGCGGCAGGCCTCCTGGATAGTTTCGAAGTTCAGCAGCTTGCCGAGGTTGTTGTAGTCGTTGTTGCTGGACGCGTACAGCGCGACCATCCTTTTGTTGTGCAGCAGGGACAGCGACGCGGCGTGCATCGCGCCGTCGACCTCGATCGTCAGCGTGCGCAGGCGCCCGCTGTCCGCCAGTTCGGCCACGATCCGCCGCAGCTCGTTCGCGTTGTCAGGATCGACGTAGTCGGACTCCGCGCCGAAGTTGTCGTTGACCAGCCGTATGAACAGCTCGGCCTCGTTGTCCGTGCTCCAGTGCAGTTTCGGCTCGCGCTTGCGGATGTGGCGCAGGTCGTACAGGAATTTCTGCTTCTTGTCCGGCGCGAACGTGTCGATGTGCTTCAGGAAGTCATACTCGAACTCCGCCGGCACGAGGTAATAACGCTGGTCCTGGTCCGTGAAGTGCGCCGCGAACCGCGGGTGTGCCTCGAGCAGCCCGCTGACCCAGCTGCCGCGCAGGTCGAAGAACACCGTGGTTTCCGGCAGCCGTTCGAAGAACGCCGGGAAGTCGCGGTACTCCAGCCACAGCACGCGCCCGTCGGGATAGCTGCCGCCCATCAGCATGTGGCGGTTTTCCTTTCCGTCCCTTACGAGCGGGATCAGCCCGTCGGGCTGTCCGCCATCGCCTTCGTGCACGAGGAACTCAAAACTGTGCTTGTCCGGGTCGTGAAATGCGTGCACGAGATCCCAGTCGTCCCACGGATCGCGCCCGGGCGACAGCGCGTCCCACAGTTTCCTGCATTCATCGGGGTCGGTAACGGTACGGATCACGGGCAATCTCTTCCTCGTCGGGGCAGTGCAGACCGGTTCGGCAACGCGACCGCCGCGCAGGCACAGCCGGCAGGCGCCGGTTGCTTGCGCCGCCGGCGCGCGCCGGGAGCTGCGACAAAGCGCCGAGAATATAGCAGCCGGACTCCGCGCTGAAGTGCGCGGCAAAGACGCAGCAACGGCCGCCCGCTACTCCGGCACGGCTTGCGGCCCGGAGAGAGCCCGCAGAGTGCCGCGCCGGTCGGCCCACGGCCGGGGCTCGTAGCGCTGCAGCCACAGCACCAGCTCTGCCGCGGCGAGCGGCTTGCTCAGGAAATACCCCTGCGCCTGTTCGCAGCCGAGCGCCGCGATCCGCCGCAGCGCGGCCTCGTCCTCGACGCCCTCGGCGACGACGCTCAGGCCCATCCCGTGCGCGAGCTCGATCGTCGTGCGCACGATCGCGTCGTTGTGCGCGTCCTCGCAGAGCGTCATGACGAATGATTTGTCGATCTTCAGCTCGTCGAGCGGGATGTTTCTGAGCTGCGCGAGCGACGAATGCCCGGTGCCGAAGTCGTCCATGGAGATCTTCGCGCCGAGGTCGCGCAGCAGTTCGAGCACGATGACCGTGCGCCGCACGTCTTCCATGATCGAGCTTTCCGTGACCTCGAGCGTCAGCCGCTCGGCCGGCAGGCGATGGTCCTTCAGGGTCTGCATGACGTGGTAGGGCAGGTACTCGTCCAGCAGGTCGCGCGTGGCGAGGTTCACCGAGATCTGCAGCGTGTGACCAGTCTTCTCCAGCGCACAGCAGTGGCGCACCGCCTCGCTCAGCACGTGCCGGGTAAGCAGCACGATCGTGCCGGACTGCTCCGCCGCGGGAATAAAATCGTCCGGCCGCAGGTTGCCGAGTTCCGGGTGCTGCCAGCGCACCAGCGCCTCGGCACCGCAGGCCTCGCCGCCGGGAAGTGCAACCTTCGGCTGCAGGTAGACCTCGATCTCGCCGCGGCGCAGCGCCGACGGCAGGTCGTTGACGATGCGCAGCCGGCGCACGAACTCGTCCTTGCGCCCGGCCTGATACACGCGCACGCGCTCGCTGCTTTTCTCTGCCTCGGTGCGGGCGATCGAGGCGAAGCGCAGCAGGTCGTCCGCGTTCTTGCCGTGCCGGGGGAACACGGCGATGCCGACCTCGGTCTGCAGCATGATGTCCACCCGGCCGAGCGTCACGCCGGAGCCCAGCAGCTTGTCGATGCGTTCGACGCAGCCCTGCGCGTCGTCGCTGTCCTGGCCCGGCAGCACGAGCACGAACTCGTTGGTGCCGCTGCGGCCCAGGACCTCGTCCTCGGCGAGGCTGGCACGCAGGTGTTTCGCGGCCATCTTGACCAGTTCGTCCGCCGCGTCGTGACCGAGCGTCGACGAGATCTCGCCCATGCGCGCCAAGCTGATCGACAGGACCGCGACCGGCCGATCGCTGGTCCGCGCCTGCTCGATGCGCAGCGTCAGCTCTTTCAGCACGCTGGCGCGGTTCGGCAGGTCGGTCAGCAGGTCGTGCAGCGCCTGGTGCGAGATGCGCTGCTCGCGCTCCGCGATCGCGGTCTGCATCGCGTTGAAGCTGTCCGCCAGTTCGCCGAACTCGTCGCGCGAGCGCAGCGTGACCTGCGTGCCGTAGTCGCCGGAGATCATGCGCCGGGCCGCGGCGCCCAGCGTGCGCAGCGGGCTCGCGATGCTGGTGGAGAACCACGCGACCGCGACAGCCACGACCGCGAGCAGCGCGGCGCCGAAGGCCAGCAGGCCGCGCCGCGCCTCCACGTATGGCTGCATCGCGTCGCGCACAGAGCGCTGCAGCACGACAAATACCCCGTCCCCGCCGCGAACGAACGGCGTCTGGATCGTCAGTGACTGGTCCGCCTCGCCCTGGGCCATGTACACGGTTTCGGCCGGGCGGCGCAGGTCGATGTCCGCGGGCGATGCGCTGCGGCTGCTCAGCACGGTGGGGGCCGTGCCGCCGGCATACAGCAGCGACACGTCGAGGCCGGTCAGGTCGTACAGTCGCGCGGCCAGTTCCGTATCGATCTCGAAGCCGAGCACGACCCAGCCGATCGGCAGCGGCGCGCGCAGCGGTACCGTGAACAGGTGGTAGGCCGTGTCGTCCACCAGGGTCGTGGATTCGCTGCGCTGCCGGCTCGCGTCCGCCATGAAGCGGACGAGATCGCTGCGGGTTCGCATCGACTCGTCGAGCGTGCTCGCGACCAGCGCACCGTCGAGGTCAAAGAGCGCGGCGACGTCGGCGCCGACGCGCCGGCTGTGGTTCTCGAGCACGGAGCGGATCGTGGCCTCGTCGCCCGTGGCGGTCGCTTCCTTGAGGCCGTAGTCGGCGGCGAG
>CALALV010000134.1 GCA_937925605.1 uncultured Woeseia sp. | reverse complement strand
AGTCCCGCGCCTCGAGTTGCTTGCCGGCGTGGTCGATCGTGCACAGCCGCCGGCCCTTGTCGTCGGACATGGGCGTTCCCCGCGATCGTTGCTCTCCCACGGGGCAAAGCGACGCACGGCGGCGAATTCCCTCACGCCGGCCCAGCGGCGGGCCGGCCGGCCGCGCTCAGCGCGCTTCGGCGAGCATCGTCTCCGGCACGGCCGGCAGCGGCTGCGCATCGGCGGCCCGCTGCGGCGCGCAGCAGCAGGGACCCTCCAGCAGGCGTGCGACGATGATTGCCAGCAGGGCGCCGCCGAAGCCGCCGCCTCCTGCGTACAGTGCAATCCGCCGGTTCTGCGGCGGCAGACTTCCTTCAGCCATGGTTACTCCGTTCGAATCGTCATTGGATTGGCCGGCAAGCGACCTCTTGTTCTGTGGCGGCATACTGCCTTCAGCCAAGCGCCTGTCCTCCCTGCGAGCCTCTCGCGAGGCGGCGTGCGGAATCTGCACGCCGGTCCTAGTGTAGCCCGCCGGCGACCGGCGGCGCACTGGCGCTGGCGCGTTGCGCCGGCAGGCCGAATCGTTACCATGCTGAGAAGCCCATGGTTCGCGAGGCGCTATGCCGGACAACGCCGCCGTTACACAACTGCTCGTCGAATGGCGCGAGGGTGACCGTGCCGCGCTCGAGCGGCTGACGCCGATCGTCTACGACGAGCTGCGGCGGCTGGCGCACCGCTACATGCTGAGCGAGCGCCCGGGTCACACGCTGCAGGCGACCGGCCTGGTCAACGAGGCGTTCACGCGGCTCGCCGAGGCCGACGTGCCGTGGCAGGACCGGGCGCATTTTTTCGCGGTAGCGGCCCGGCAGATGCGGCGTATCCTGATCGACTACGCCAAGGCCCGCTCGCGCGACCGGCGCGGCGGCGGCGCGTTGCACACCCAGCTCGACGAGGGCAGGGCGCCCGCGGCCGACCGGCCCGCCGACCTGCTGGCCCTCGACGAGGCGCTGGAGCGCTTCGCCCGCATCGACGAACGCAAGGCGGACGCGCTGGTGCTGCATTATTTCGGCGGCATGAGCTACGACGAGATCGCGGCCTCGCTCGGCGTGTCGGCCGCGACCGTCGACCGCGACTTGCGGCTCGGCAAGGCGTGGCTGAAGCATGAACTCGCGGACGATTGACCTGAACCCGGCGCGCTGGGCGCGGGTCGAGGAGCTGTTCGCGGCGGCGGGCGAACTGCCGGCGGCGGAACGGCCCGCCTACCTCGCCCGCGCCTGCGCCGACGACCCGGAGCTGCGCCGCTACGTCGCGTCCCTGCTCGATTCCGGCGATGCGGCCGACGCGATCATCGAGGAGCCCATCCGCGACGTGCTGCTCGACGCCCCGGCCGGCGACGAGTCGACGATTGGCCAGCAGATCGGCGCCTACCGGATCGTGCGCACGATCGGCCAGGGCGGCATGGGCGTCGTCTACCTGGCCGAACGCGCGGACCGGCAGTTCGAGCACCGTGTCGCGGTCAAGCTGGTGCGGCAGCGCCTGCTGGATCCCGACGTCGAGGCGCGCCTGCGCTTCGAGCGCCAGGTCCTGGCGAATCTCGACCACCCGAACATCGGCCGCCTGTTCGACGGCGGCACGCTCGGGGACGGCACGCCGTACCTCGTCATGGAATACATCGACGGCATTCCGATCGACGAGTACTGCGACCGCAACCGGCTGACCGTCACGCAGCGCATCGACCTGTTCCGCAAGGTCTGCGGTGCGATCCATTACGCCCACCAGAACCTCGTCGTGCACCGCGACATCAAGCCGAGCAATATTCTCGTCACCGCGGACGGCGTGCCGAAGCTGCTCGACTTCGGCATCGCGCGCGTGCTCGACTCGGAGGGCGAGTCGGCTTCCGAACTGACGCGCGCCGGCGCGGTCGTGCTGACGCCGGAAAACGCGGCGCCGGAACAGGTGCGCAACGAGCCGCTGACGACCGCGGTCGACACCTACGCGCTCGGCGTGCTGCTGTACCGGCTGCTGGCCGGCCGGGCTCCGTACCGGATCCCCGTCAGTCGTCCGGCCGATATCCCGCGCATCGTCTGCGAGAGCGTGCCGCCGCCGCCGAGCCAGGGCGTGCGCCATGCCGACGACACGACGCTGGGCGGCGAGGGGCTGCCCGGCTCTGCGTCCGCCATCGCCGCCGCGCGCAGGACCACGCCGCGCCGGCTCGCGCGCCAGCTCGCGGGCGATCTCGACAACATCGTCATGTACGCGCTGCGCAAGGAACCGTCGCGCCGCTATCGCTCGGTCAACGCCTTCGCCCAGGACCTCGGCCGCTACCTGAAGAGCGAGCCGGTCGCGGCCCGGCCCGACACCTGGGCCTACCGGACCTCGCGCTTCGTCCGCCGGCACACGGCCAGCGTCTCGCTCGCCGGCGCGCTCGCGGTCCTGCTGGTCGCGTTCGCCGTCATGACGGTGCTGCAGAACCGGCGCATCGCCGAGGAGCGCGACACGGCCATGCAGGTCGCCTCGTTCCTCGAGGAGATCTTCATGGAGCCCGACCCGGGCAATGCGCGCGGCGCCAGCGTCACGGCGCGCGAGATCCTGGAGAAGGGCGCCGCGCGCATCGCCTCGGAGCTCGACGACCGTCCGTCGATCCAGGCGGCGCTGATGAACACGATCGGCCGGGTGTACTTCAACCTCGGCGAATACGACCAGTCCATCCGGATGCTGGAAGAGGCGCTGCGCGTGCGCCGCGCGGAGCAGGGCGACAACGGCCCGGACGTCGCGCGGGTACGCAACGACCTGGCCGCGACGCTGACGCGCGCCGCGGAGTACGAACGGGCGCGCGGCCTGCTCGAGGAAGCGCTGGCTGCCAACCGTGCGCAGTTCGGCGCCGACAGCGCGGAGGTCGCGCTGACCGAGTACAACCTCGCGGAACTCCATCTTGCCGCCGGCGACCCGGCGGCCGCCGAGCGCGATGCGCGCTCGAGCGTCGCGATTTTCGCCGGGCTCGGCGACGAGTACGCGGTCGAGCTGGCCGAGAGCCGCGGCATGCTGGCGCGGGTGCTGCAGTGGCGCAACGAGCTCGCGGAAGCGGAGCAGCTGCTGCGCCAGGCGCTGGAGCTGGTGCGGGAGCAACTCGGCGACGATCACCCGCTGCGCGCCTACTACACGCAAAACCTCGCCGTCGTCCTGCAGGCGCGCGGCGAACTCGACGCGGCGGAGCGCATGTACGGCGAGGCGATCGACGTGACCCGCAAGGTGCTCGGCGAGGAGCACAGCCTGCTCGGCGAGACGCTGGTCATGCAGGGTCGCCTGCTGCACGACCGCGAACAGTACGGGCCTGCCGAGGACGCGTTCCGCGACGCGCTGCGCGTGCACCGCGCGGCACGCGGCGAGTCGCATCCGTTCGTCGGCTACGACCTGGTCAGCCTCGGCATGCTGCTGCATGACACCGGCCGACTGGCCGAGGCAGAAGAACACATGCGCCACGCGCTGGATATCTACGAGGCGTCGCTGGGGCCGGAACACCAGTACATCGCCTCGGCGCTTACCGAGCTCGGCGCGGTGCTGAACGACGCCGGCCGCGGCGACGAGGCGACGCCGTTGCTCGAACGTGCCGTCGCGATCCGCCGCAAGGATTACGACGACACGCAGCTGCTGACCGCCTCGACGCTGAGCGTGCTCGGCCGCAACCGCGCGCTGGCCGGGGACCTGGCGGCGGCCGAGACCCTGCTCACCGGCAGCGTTGCAGTGCTCGAGAGCGAGGCCGGGGCCGGTGACCGGCGCGCTCGCCGCGCGCGGCTGTGGCTCGACACGCTGGCCGGCAGGCGCGCGCCCTAGGAACGCGCGGGATCAGCTGGTCAGCGGATCAGCAGCACGCGCTCGTTGACCGGGTACAGCCACTCGACCCCGCGCGCGGTCACGATCGCGTTGTCCTCGAGCGGAATGCGCAGTTTCTTGCCGCCCCATTCCGGTATCGCCGTGTAGGCGAACAGCTCGATGGAAAACATGTTCGTCTCGCGGATCTCGTAGGTCAGCCGTTCCGGATTGAACCAGGCAATCGACGGGCCGATGCCGTGGCCCAAGTTGCCGACGGAATGGCAGCCGATGATGACGTCGATATTGTCCGGATCGGCGGTCGGCTGGTTGAAGGTCTCCATGACGCGGAAGCCTGCCCTGTCGATCTCCGCGTTGAGCAAGGCCAGCGTCTCGCCGGCCGTGCGTCCCGCGCGGATGTGCGCTTTCAGGATGTCGCGCACGGCGCGGCCGTTGTCGAAGGCGCGCTGGATACTGGCGGGCAGCTCCGTCTCTCCCTCGCGCAGCACGTACGCGTGCCGCTTCATGTCCGTGTAGAAGTTCAGGTAGCCGACGCCCCAGTCGATGGCCAGGAAGTCACCGCGCTGGATCACGTGGTCGTTCGACAGCGCGACAAAGCCGTCCGGGCCCGTGATGTAGACCGACGGCATGCCGAAGGACGTGCCGAGGCGCTGCTCGAACTGCTGCTCGCGCATCCACCACGCGACGTCGGCCAGGGTCGTCTTGCCCGGTGTGATGACCTCGTTCGAGAACGCGCGCTCGGCGATCTGGCGGGACATCTCGCCGGCGGCGGCAAAGGCCGCGATCTCGGTCGCGACGCGCCGCGAGCGAAAGTCGGAGGCGAGTTTTTGCGCCGAGACGAAGCGGGCGGCGTAGGTCTCGCCCAGCTCCCGTTCCAGCTTGCGGAAGGCGCTGTGGGTCAGGCCGTCGGCGGCGCCGATGTGTTCGGCGTAGTTCAGCGCGATGCGCTGCGGGTCGCGCTCGGCGACGAAGGCTGCGAGGTCCACGTCACCGGCGACGATGTCGTAGGCGCCGTTTTCCTCGACGAGGTAGGTGCCGACGCCGAAGACCGCGCGCTCGATCCGCTCGCCGCCGCGATCGGTGAAGATGTAGTAGCCCCAGCTGCCGGTATAGCCGCGCCCAAAGTCGTCGGTCAGCGGGTCCTCGTAACCCTCGCGGTTGACCGTGATCCACATGTCGATGCCGTTCTCGCGCATGGCCTCGGGCAGCACGAGGTCGAACTTCTCGCGGCGGATCTGATTTTCGAGTTCCCAGCGTTGGCGGGCGCTGTCGGCCAGGGCCTGGGCGGACAGGATGAGCGCCAGGGCGGCCCCGGCCAGCGTGCGTAGCGGCATTGATTTCCCCCGGTTTTTCGCCGGCACCGGGGCGGCGCTGGCGATGCCCGCGGAGTGTATCAGGATGCCCCGGCGCATACCTGTGCCGCGGGTGAGTGTGTATGATAGCGGCCCTTCGGCAGAGGCCCAGCGCCACGCCAACGTTCACCCCGCCAGGAGCCGTTCATGCGCTTTCGCAGCAAGCAGATTCACGCGGGCGTAACGCCCGACCCGACGACAGGTTCGATCCTGACGCCGATCTACCAGTCGACGACCTTCGTGCAGGAGTCCGTCGACAGCTACCTCGCCAAGGGCTATTCGTACTCGCGTTCCGGGAACCCGACCGTGCGCGCACTCGAGAAAAAGCTCGCGGTACTCGAGGGCGGCGCGGACGCGACCTGCTTTGCTACCGGCATGTCCGCTGTCAACTGCACGATGCTCGCGTTCCTGAACGCCGGCGACCACGCAATCGTCTCGGACGTCGCCTACGGCGGCACCTACCGCCTGTGCACCCAGGTGCTGAAGCGCTTCGGCATCGAGTTCACGTTCGCCGACACGTCGAAACCGGACGAGGTCAAGAAGGCTGTGCGCAATAACACTCGCCTGTTCCTGACCGAGACGCCCGCGAACCCGACGATGAAGCTGTCCGACATTGCCGCGATCTCGGAGATAGCGCAGGCGCAGAAAGCCGTGCACGTCGTGGACAACACGTTCCTGACGCCGTACTACCAGCGCGCGCTGGATCTCGGCGCCGACCTGTCGCTGCACTCGACGACGAAGTACTTCGACGGCCACAACGCCACCGTCGGCGGCGCGGTCATCGCGAAGACCGCCGCGCTCGATGAGAAGCTGCGCTTCATCCAGAACTCGACCGGCTCGATCATGTCGCCGCAGGTCGCCTGGCTGACGCTGCAGGGCACGAAGACACTGTCGGTGCGCATGGACCAGCAGTCGGCGAACGCGATGCAGATCGCGCGCTTCCTGGAGAGCCATCCGCAGGTCAAGCAGGTTGCCTATCCCGGGCTCGAGTCCTTCCCGCAGCACGAGCTCGCGAAGAAACAGGCGAGCGGCTTCGGCGCGATGATGTGGTTCGAGGTCAAGGGCGGAGTCGCTGCCGGCAAGGCGCTGATGGACAACATCGAGCTGTGGACGCTCGCGGAGAACCTGGGCTCGGTCGAATCGCTGATCACGCACCCGGTCACGATGACCCACGCGGCGGTCGAGAAGAAAGAGCGCGACCGGGTCGGCATCACCGACGGGCTCGTGCGCCTGTCGGTCGGGCTCGAGGACGCCGAGGACCTGATCGAGGCGCTGTCGGTCGCGCTGGACGCGGTGAGCGAAAAGGCCGCCTGAGGCCGGCCGCTCAGTCCCGCCCGGCGGCCTCGGCGTCGCCGTACACTTCGTCCTCGTAGACCTGCGAGGTCGTGCGCGCGGCTACCAGCGACTGCGTGAAGTCGAGGTGCTGAGCTTCGGGCGCGGCCTTGCGGCGCGTCGAGCGGAACGCCATGTAGCCCGCGACCAGCAGGTGCACGGCGGCCGTGTGCAGGTACAGCGCCGGGTCTCCGAGCAGCGCCATCAGGGCGGCCGCGACCAGCGGGCCGGCGATCGCGCCGAGGCCGTACATCAGCAGCAGACCGCTCGAGACCATCACGTATTCGCTCGGCTCTGCGTAGTCGTTCGCGTTAGCGACCGCGATCGCGTACTGCGGGAACGCGAAGGCGCCCCAGGCAAAGCCGAGCAGGGACAGGCCGAGGGTGCCGAGCGCGCCGCCCGTGAGCGCGATTGCCGCGCCGGCCGACGCCGTTGCGAGCGCGCAGCCGATCACGACCGGGCGCCGCCCGACGCGGTCCGACAGGAAGCCGACCGGCCATTGCGAGGCCGCGCCGCCGATCACGTTCGCGGTCATGAACCAGGCGGCAAGCGTGGCATCGCCGGAGACGCCGACCGTGAAAGCCGGCGCCAGGGCCCAGAAGGCGCCGTTGGCGAGGCCGCTGCCGAGACAGGTCAGCGTGCCGCCCGGCGAGATGTTGAACAGCCGGCGCAGGTCAAGCTTCGCATGCGCCGGCTGCTGCGGACCCTGGGCGGTCGACATCACGACCGGGATCACGGCGATCGACACCAGCACGGCGACCATCGCAAACAGGTACAGCTGCTTCGGGTCGTACAGCAGCATCATCATCTGGCCGATCGCGAACACGCTCATCGTGATCATCGTGTAGGTCGAGAACACGACGCCGCGGTTCGCGTTGGTCGAGACCGCGTTCAGCCAGCTCTCGATGACGATGTACAGCACCGCGAAGCAGAAACCCGTCAGGCTGCGCAGCAGGATCCACGGCAGCGGCTCGACCAGCAGGCCGTGCAACAGCGGCGCGGCCGAGGCCAGCGCGGTCATCGCTGCGAATACGCGCACGTGCCCGACGCGCGCGACCAGCTCGCCGCCCTTGACGCAGCCGAGCGTGAAGCCGAGGAAGTAGGCGCCGCCCATGATGCCGATCGGCAAAGCGCCGAAGGCTTCCAGCGAGGCGCGCACGGGCAGCAGCGTGCCCTGCAGGCCCTGGCCGGTCAGCAGCAGGGCCACGCCGATCAGCAGCGAGGCGACGGGTGTCAGCGCGCTTCTCAAGCTAGGGGGTCTCCGCGAGCGGGCCGGCGGTCAGTCAGGTGCGGCGCAGACCATGACACAGGAAGATGGCGACCGTAAACAGCAACATCGCGGTCGCCTGGTGCAGCGCGCCGAGCGCGATCGGCACGAAGGTCAGCAGCGTCACGATACCGAGCACGACCTGCAGCGCCGCCGTGTGCAGGAGGGCGTTGACACCGATGCCGAGCCGCCGCGGCAACTCGACGCGGCGCATCGACCACCAGTAGGCGACGATCAGCGCGAAGGTCGTCAGCGCGAGCACGCGGTGGTCGAACTGCACGGTGGCGACGTTCTCGAAGAAGTTGCGCCACCACGGGTCGAGTGCCAGGCCGCCGGGCGGCAGCCAGTATTCGCCCATCTTCGGGAAGTTGTTGAACACCTTGCCGGCCTTCAGGCCCGCGACGAAGCCGCCGGAGACGATCGTCAGCCCGATCAGCGCCGTGAGCCAGGCGGTTATCCTGAAGCGCGGGTGCACGACCCGGCCCCCGGCGGGCCAGATGATCGACAGCGCCACCCACAGCATGAAGCTGTAGATCGAGAACGCCGCGACCAGGTGCGCCGTCAGCCGGTACTGGCTGACGTCGGGCCGGTCGACGAGGCCGCTCTTGACCATGTACCAGCCGAGCACGCCCTGCAGCCCGCCGAGCACGAACATCAGCCCGTACTTCGGCAGTTCGCGCTTCGCGATGTAGCCGCGCCACGCGAACCACAGCAACGGCAGCAGGAAGGCGAGCCCGATGATCCGTCCGAGCAGCCGGTGCAGGTATTCCAGCCAGAAGATGCCCTTGAAGTCGTGGACATCCATGTGACTGTTTTCCTTGAGGTACTCGGGCGATTCCCGGTAGCGCGAGAACTCCTCGTCCCAGGCCTCGGCGGTCAGCGGCGGCAGCCAGCCGGTCACCGGGCGCCAGTCGGTCATCGACAGCCCGGAGCCGGTCAGGCGGGTCACGCCGCCGAGCACGACCATCGCGAACACGAGGGCACAGCAGACGAGCAGCCAGCGGGCGACTTTCAGGCGGTCATTGCGGTCGATGTCGGTCGGGTTCATCACGGGTCAACGGGCGCGAAAGCGCGCCATGTTATCAGCAAGTGCCGGGAGTCACGGGCGGCACGATGGCCGACGCCGGCCGCCCGATGCATTACGATATGGGCCGCCCCTCGCCACGACAAGGGATGGCCGCGTGCGACTCAGCGATTGTTACAAAACGGAGGACTTCCGGCGGCTCGCCCGGCGGCGCCTGCCCGCGCCCATTTTTCACTACATCGACGGCGGCGCAGACGACGAGGTCACGATGCGGCGTAACAGCGAGGCCTTCGACGACGTCGACCTGGTGCCGAACGTGCTCGCCGGGGTCGACGAGGTCGACCTGTCGGTCGAGGTCTTCGGCCGGCGGCTCGAGATGCCGCTGTTCCTGTCGCCCACGGCGATGCAGCGGCTGTTCCACCCCGACGGCGAGCTGGCGCTCGCGCGCGTCGCGGACGAGCTCGGCACGCTGTTCGGGGTCTCGACGATCGGCACGCGCAGCATCGAGGAGCTCGGCGCGCTGACGGCTGCGCCGAAGCTGTTCCAGATTTACGTGCACAACGACCCGGGCCTGACCAGCGAGCTGATCTCGCGCTGCCGGGAGGCGCGCTTCGACGCGCTGGCGCTGACCGTCGACACGACCGTCGCCGGCAACCGCGAGCGCGACTTCCACACCGGCATGACGACGCCGCCGAAGCTGACCGTCGCGAGCCTGCTGAGTTTTCTCGGCCACCCCGGCTGGACGCTGAACTACCTGCGCGCCGAGCGTTTCGACCTGCCGAACATCTCCTCCGTCGTCGACCTGGGCTCGAAAGTCCAGTCCTCGGTCGTCGACTACATCAACCAGCAGATGAAACGCTCGATCAGCTGGGACGACGCCGCCGCGATGATCGACGAGTGGGGCGGGCCGTTCGCGATCAAGGGGATCATGTCCGTCGCCGATGCGCGCCGCGCGGTCGAGATCGGCGCCAGCGCGATCATGCTGTCGAACCACGGCGGCCGGCAGCTCGACGGCTCGCGCGCGCCCTTCGACCAGCTGCCCGCGATCGCGGACGCGGTCGGCGGCGAGATCGAGATCATCGTCGACGGCGGCATCCGCCGCGGCACCCACGTGCTGAAGGCACTGGCGATGGGCGCGACGGCCTGCTCGAGCGGCCGCCTGTATCTCTATGCGCTGGCCGCGGCCGGCACCGCCGGGGTCCGGCGCGCGCTGACGCTGTTCCGCGACGAGCTCCTGCGCGACATGCAGCTGATGGGCTGCCGTGCGCTTGCCGAGCTCGGCCCGTCGTCGGTCGCGAGGCGCCCTTGAGCGCGGCGCTGCGTCCGCCGTGGATCGCCGGCGTCCTGCTGGCCGTCGCGGTCGCCTGGGCCGCCGGGCACGCGGCGACCTGGATCGGCGAGGACCTGCTCGGCTTCGCGCGCAGCCCGATCAGCGACATCATGCTGGCGATCATCATCGGCATGCTGATCGGCAACCTGCTGCCGTTGTCGGACGGGTTGCGCGGCGGACTGAAATTCTGCGCGACGACGATCCTGCGCATCGGCATCATGCTGCTCGGCATCCGCCTGAGCCTGTTCGGTGCCGGGCGCTTCACGCTGGTCGCGCTGCCGTTCGTGGTCGCGGCGATCGCGATCGGGCTCGTGACCGTGCGCTACCTCGGCCGCCGGCTCGGCCTGTCCCGCGAGCTGTCCGGGCTGATCGCGGTCGGCACGAGCATCTGCGGCTGCACCGCGATCGTCGCGACCGCGCCCCTGATCCGGGCGCGCGAGGCCGAGGTCAGCTACGCGATCGCCTGCATCACCGTGTTCGGGCTGGCCGCGATGTTCGCTTATCCCTGGCTCGCGCACGCGCTGTTCGCGGAGCAGCCCGCGATGGCGGGGCTGTTCCTCGGCACGTCGATCCACGAGACCGCGCAGGTCGCCGGCGCCGGTCTCATGTACGAGTCGCAGTACGCCGCGCCGCTCGCGCTCGACACCGCGACCGTGACCAAGCTGGTGCGCAACCTGTGCATGATCGCCGTGATCCCGCTGGTCGGCATGCTGTACGCAGCCGAGGGCCGGGCGGTCGGCGAGCGGCGGCCGCTATGGACGATGGTGCCGTGGTTCATCGTGGGCTTCGCGCTGATGTCCGCGCTGCGCACGGCAGGCGATGCCGGCGAGCGGCCGTTCGGGGTGCTGTCGCCCGCGGACTGGTCGCAGGCGGTCGACTTCCTGCGCAGTGCCGCGGAGCACCTGTTGCTGGTCGCGATGGCAGCGGTCGGGCTGACCTCGCTGTTCGCCGGCTTGCGCGACATCGGCCCGCGGCCGTTCCTGCTCGGCCTGCTGGCGGCCGCGCTGATCGGCGCGGTGAGCCTGCTGCTGATCGGCCTCGGCGCGCCCGCGCTGCTCAGTGCGGTCGGGGCGTAGGCCCGGCCGGGTCGCGGCGCGCGGGCAGGTCCAGCGAGGCCGACTTGACCGGGTCGAGCACGATCGACGATGACGCGTCCTTGACGCCCGGCACGCTCAGGATCTGTTCCTCGATGAAGCGGCCGAAGGACTTCAGGTCCGGCGCCACGACGCGCAACAGGTAGTCCACCTCGCCGCTCATCATGTGGCAGGTCTGCACTTCCGGGCAGCGCCGGATCGCCTCGCGGAAGCGTTGCGCGCTCTCGAGGTCCTGGCGGTCGACGCTGACCGCGACGTAGGCCTCGACCTCGTAGCCGAGCGCCGCCGGGTCGACGCGCGCGCTGAAGCCCGTGATGACGCCCGTGTCCACGAGCGCCTGCACCCGCCGCTGGCAGGCCGTCGGCGACAGGTTGACCCGCGCCCCCAGTTCGACCCAGGACAGCCGGCCGTCGGCCTGCAGTTCGCGCAGAATTCTGTAATCGATCTTGTCTATCATTGCAGGTTTCCGTCGTAAGATTGACTGACAGCGACCGTATCCTGCGTATTCTAGCGCGGCCGGGCGCCGCCGCGCAGGCAATTCGCGGCCCGCTTTCGCTACCATGGGCCGATCGGGCGGCTGCGGCCGCCGACCGACCAGGCACGCGGAGGAGCCATGAGTACGAGCGACAACCCGATGGGCACCGACGGCTTCGAATTCGTCGAGTACGCAGCGCCGGATCCCGGGCTGCTGCGTTCGCTGTTCGACAGCATGGGGCTGCCGGCCGTAGCCCGCCACCGCTCCAAGGACGTCACGCTGCACAAGCAGCGCGACATCAATTTCATCATCAACGCCGAGCCGGACAGCTTCGCGCAGGCTTTCGCGCGCGCTCACGGACCCTGTGCCTGCGCCATGGCATTCCGGGTGCAGGACGCGAGCGCCGCGCTCGAGCGCGCCGTCGGCCTCGGCGCTACCGAGGTGCCCGGCGACCCGGGTCCCATGGAGCTGAACATCCCGGCGATCGAGGGCATCGGCGGCAGCCGCCTGTACCTGGTCGACCGCTACGGCGACGACACGATCTATGACGTCGACTTCGTGTTCTTCGACGACTGGCGCGAGCGCATGCGCGCGGCCGATACAGGCCTGACCTACGTCGACCACCTGACCCACAACGTGCACCGCGGCCAGATGGCGACCTGGGCCGAGTTCTACGAGCGGCTGTTCAACTTCCGCGAGATCCGCTACTTCGACATCGAGGGCCAGCACACCGGGCTGCTGTCGAAGGCGATGACCAGTCCCTGCGGCAAGATCCGCATCCCGCTGAACGAGAGCCAGGACGACGAAAGCCAGATCGAGGAGTTCCTGCGCGACTACAAGGGCGAGGGCATCCAGCACATCGCGCTCGGCACCGACGACATCTACTCGACCGTCGACCGGCTGGCCGCGGCGGGCGTCGAGCTGCAGGACACGAACGACGCCTACTACGATCTCGTCGACGAGCGCGTGCCGGGCCATGGCGAAGCGCTCGAGGAGCTGCGCAAGCGTCGCATCCTGATCGACGGCGCCCCGGCCGACGACGAGGGCATCCTGCTGCAGATATTCACGAAGAACGTCATCGGTCCGATCTTCTTCGAGATCATCCAGCGCAAGGGCAACGAGGGTTTCGGCGAGGGCAACTTCAAGGCCCTGTTCGAGTCGCTGGAACTGGACCAGATCCGGCGCGGTGTCCTGAAAGCCGACGACAAGGCCGCCGGCTGAAGCAGGCGTTTCCGGCGGTCGGCTGTCACGAAAGGTCCATACCGCCCGGATAAGGCGCTCGCGCGCGAGAACGGGTACCATAGGCGCGCGCGGCGGCGAGGCCGCCGGGCACGGGGCCGGCAGGAGCCGGTGACAGCAACGCAAGAGGGCGACATGGCAGGCGAACGAGTGAGTGGAACCGTCAAATGGTTCAACGACGAAAAGGGTTACGGCTTCATCGCGCAGGAGGGCGGCAAGGACGTCTTCGTTCACCACAGCGCGATCCAGATGGAAGGGTTCAAGTCGCTGAAAGAAGGTCAGCGGGTGTCGATGGAGGTCACGCAGGGCCAGAAGGGCCCGCAGGCCGAGAACGTCATCGCCGAGTAGGCAGCGCGGCACGGCCGCGCTTCGCGGCGACCCGTCGATGACACCGCCGGCGCTGTTCACGGCGGAGACCTTCCGTTTCCTCGAGGAACTCGAAGCGAACAACGAGCGCGCCTGGTTCGCGGCCAACAAGCCGCGCTACGAGGAGCACGTGCTCGAACCCGCGCTACGCTTCATCGAGCGCATGCAGGAGCCGCTCGCACGCATCGCGCCGCACTTCACCGCGATACCGGCGCGCTCCGGCGGGTCGCTGATGCGCGTGTACCGGGACACGCGCTTTTCGCGCGACAAGACGCCGTACAAGACCAACGTCGGCATCCAGTTCCGCCACGAGGAGGGCCGCGACGTGCACGCTCCCGGCTACTACCTGCACCTCGACCCGCACCGGGTATTCATTGCCGCGGGCCTCTGGCGGCCGTCGTCGGCGGCGCTCGCCGCGATCCGCGCGGCGCTCGACGCGCGGCCCGGCGCGTGGCGGCGGGTGCGCGACGAACCGGCCTTCCAGCGGTGCTACACGCTCGGCGGCGACACGCTGACGCGCGCGCCGGGCGGCTAACCGGCCGACCATCCGCTGATCGCGGACCTGAAGCG
>CALALV010000133.1 GCA_937925605.1 uncultured Woeseia sp. | reverse complement strand
TACATCTTGCCGGGCAGCACGATCGCGATGTACTGGTCGGCGGCGACGACGTTGATGCCGATGCAGCTCAGGACGACGGTCATGACCAGCGTGCCGGTCGACTTCGCCGCCTTCAGCGCCGACTCGATCAGCCGCTTGAGCATGCCGGCGTGCTCCAGCACGGCGCCGTAGGAGAGCGCGGTCAGGATGAGCCAGATCGTCACCAGCATGCTGCTCATGCCGCCGCGCGACAGCAGCGCGTCGACGTCGTCGACGCCGGTCGCCGACACGTAGCCGTCGGACAGCGCGAGCCAGACGCCCTTGGTCAGCGCGAGCCCCGTCGGCAGGTCCGGCGAGTTCGCGAACGCGAGCACGACGTCCGGCTGCAGCACGATCGCGAAGAAGCCGCCGAGCAGCGCGCCGAACAGGATCGTCGGCAGCGGCGGCACCTTCTTGTAGGCCAGGTAGAACACGACCGCGAGCGGCAGCAGGGCGAGGGGCGTGATATTGAACGTCGCATCGAGCGTCGCCATCAGCTCGCGCAGCGCGAGGTTCTCCTCGGGCACGTCGGCGGCCAGGCCGACGCCGGCGAACAGGACGAGCGCGATCGTGATCGACGGCCCGGTCGTCCAGGCCATGTGCCGGATGTGGGTGAAGAGATCGGTTTCGACGACGGCGGGTGCGAGGTTGGTCGTGTCCGACAGCGGCGACATCTTGTCGCCGAAGTAGGCGCCCGAGATGATCGCGCCGGCCGCGATCGCGGGCGACAGGCCGAGGCCCATCGCGACGCCGACCAGCGCGACACCGAGCGTGCCGGCCACGGTCCAGGAGCTGCCGGTCGCGAGCGCGGCGATCGCGCAGATGATGCAGCTCGCCGCGTAGAACCAGGCTGGGTCGAGGATCTCGAGCCCGTAGTAGATCAGCGACGGCACCGTGCCGGCCATCAGCCAGGTGCCGATCAGCCCGCCGACCGACAGCAGGATCAGGATCGCGCCCATTGCCGTCGAGATGCCGGCGACGATCGCCTTCAGTATCCGCGGCCAGGTGTGGCCGTTCTGCATCGCGACGATCGCCGCGATCGCGGCGCCGAGCGTCAGCACGATCTGGTTCGGCCCGGCCGAGGACTCGTCGCCGAACAGGTAGACCGAGAGCGCGAGCATCAGGATCAGCGAGATTACCGGGATCAGCGCGTCGAGCATCGTCGGCGGTTTCGGCTCGATTGCGGGTTCGAACCGCTTGGATGCTTCCGTGTTCTCGTCGCTCATTGGCCTGTTGGTTCCTCGAGGTACGCTACTCGCCGAAGGCGCCGGCGGCGCCGGGGAAGACGACCGGCGACTCGGCGCCGTTGTCGGCCACGCTCGCCACGCCGAAGAAATAGTTGTCGATGACGATGTTCTGCAGCGTGTACTCGTCCACTTTGCCGACGTAGCGACTGCGGCTCCACTGCGGCTCGGTCGTCAGGCGCCAGTAGACCCGGTAACCGGCGAGGTTTTCCGCGGCGCGCCCCTCGGGCAGCGACCAGCGCAGCGTCGTGTCGGGCGAGACCGCGCCCTCGATCGTCACGTTCGCCGGGAACGGCGGCGCCATCGCCATGCCGGCCAGCGACACGACGTTCAGCGCGGTCAGCTTGCGCGCGTAGTCGAAGTCGACGCCGTCGATGGTGTCGCCGTAGCGGATGCCGTCCTCGACGCGCAGGTCCTGGTGCTGGCGGTGATAGTGCTCGTGCGTCTCCATGATGCGCACGCCCGGCATGCCGGCCTCGTTGAACGGCCGGTGATGGCCGCCGCGGCCGAAGCGGTCGAGGCGGTAGATCATCATCGTGTCGAGGTTCGGGATGAACTCGTCGGCCATGCGGTCGACGTAGCGCGCGAGGTTACGCGAGGCCGAATCGACCTCGCCGCCCTGGAAACGGCGCTCGCGAGCCTCCGCTTCGGTTTCCACGACGCGCGTGCCCTCGGAGAAGATGCGCGCGCTGGTGTTGTCGATGACGCCGTCGATGCCGGCGATGTTGCCGATCATGTCGTTGTTCAGCACGGCCCTGACCCGCCAGCCCTCGGCCAGCGCGTGCTCGGCCAGGATCCGGCCGCCGAACAGGCCCTGTTCCTCGCCGGACAGCGCCGCGTAGACAATCGTGCCGGCGAACTCGTGCTGCGACAGCACGCGCGCGGCCTCGAGCGTGCCGGCGAGCCCGCTCGCGTTGTCGTTTGCGCCCGGCGAGTCGTCGGTCGCATTCATCGGGTCACTGACGCGCGAGTCGATGTCGCCCGACATCATGACGACGCGCTCCGGGTCCAGCGTGCCGCGCTGGATCGCGATGACGTTGACGACCTCGACCGGGTCGGGGATGCGGCGCTCGCCCGAGACCGTGCCGGAGACGGTCAGGACCTCGAGGCAGCCGCCGCAGTCGGCCGAGATGCGCCGGAACTCGTCCGCGATCCAGCGGCGCGCGGCGCCGATGCCGCGGCTGTCGGAGCGGGTGTCGGACAGCGTGTGGCGGGTGCCGAACTCGACCAGCCGGCGCACGTCGGCCTCGAGCCGCTCGGCGGATACCGCGTCGACCAGGGCATGGCGCGGGTCGATCGCGGGCGCTTCGGCGTGCGCGCCGCCCGCCGCGAGCAGCGCGGCGCACAGCATTCCGCCGGGCAATGGCATGTTCATTCGGCTCCCCCCGTCCGCGGGGCCCGTCGGCCCCGGGACCCGCAGCCTACCACGGCAGGCGCTCGCCCTTCGCGTGCCAGAAGCCGCCCGTGGTCTCGAGCGTGAGCTCGTCCATGCGCTCGATCAGCCCGGCCGCGGCCTCTGCCGGCGGGATGCCGTTGCCATCGGTCATGTCGGTCGCCACGTACCCGGGATGCAACAGCGCGACGGCAACGCCGCGCGGCTTCAGGTCGTGCATCAGGTTGGTGCCGACCATGTTGACCGCGGTCTTGGACACGCGGTACCCGTAGTGGCCGCCCGAGCCATTGTCGGCGATCGAGCCGACCCGGCTCGACACGATGCCGAGCTTGCTGCCCTCGCCGAGCCGGTTCGCGAGCCCGCGGGCGACGCGCAACGGGCCGAGCGTGTTGACCCGGTACTGCTCGAGCATGCCGTCGAAGTCGAGATTGTCGAAGCTGTCGCGCTTCAGGATGCCGGCATTGTGCAAGACGACGTCGAGCTGCCCGTCGCCCAGCGCCGCAACGAGCTCGGCGACCGACTCGTCCGAGGTCACGTCGATGTCGTCGATGACCCGCACGCCCAGCGCGTCGAGCTCGTCGTTGCTCTCGCGGCAGGTCGCGATCACGTCGTCGCCGCGCGCGGCGTACTGCCGCGCCAGTTCCAGTCCGATGCCGCGGCTTGCGCCGACGATCAGTACCTTGCTCATGCGCTGTCTCCGTCTTCGTCAGGTTCCCCGGCCGGCGGAATTATCCGGACGAGCTCCGCGCGCCGGCGGCCCGCCGACAGCACTTCGAGCCGGTAGCCGCGCCAGTCGATCGCGTCGCCGGCCTTCGGGATGTGGCCCAGTTCCTCCGCCAGCAGGCCCGCGACCGTCGCATAGTCGGCGCGCGGCCGCCAGTCGATGCCGAGCGCCGCGCACAGCCGCCGCAGGTCCAGCGTCGCGCGTACCTGGTAGCTGCCGTCCGGCTGCGGCCAGATGTCCTCGGTGGCGACGTCGCTCTCGTCGACGATCTCGCCGACGATCTCCTCGAGCACGTCCTCGAGCGTGACGATGCCCTCGACGCCGCCATACTCGTCGACGACCAGCGCCATGTGCCGCTGCGCGGTCTGGAACAGCCGTAGCAGGTAATTGAGCGTCTTGTTCTCCGGCACGATCAGCGGCTCGAACGTAATGGCGCTCCAGTCGATCTCGTCGTCCGGGTGCTCGTTCATCCACGCGAGCAGCTCCTTGACCAGGACCATGCCGGATGCGTCGTCGAGCTCCTGCGTCGGCGAGAACGGGTAGCGGCTGTAGCGCAGCGTCTTCAGCTGCTCGAGGATTTCCGCGCGGCTCGACATCGCGGACAGGAAACTGACCTGCTGCCGCGGAATCATGACGTCCGTTGCGCGCATCTGACGCAGCCGGGTCGCGCCGACAATGATGTCGGCCGTGCTCGGCCCGACGATGCCCTCGTTGCGGCCGAGCGCCGCGAGCAGCCTTATCTCGTCGACCGAGGTCACCGGCTGGCGGTGACGACCGCGCAGGCTGCTCGAGATCTTCTCGCTCAGCAGAACAAGCGGCTTCAGCGCGAAGGTCAGCCACTGAATGCCGCGCGCGACCGGCACGGCGAGCCGGCCGCTGAAGGTCACCCCGAGCGTTTTGGGGATGATCTCGGTGAACAGCAGCACGGCGAGCGTGAAAATGATCGTGAACAGCCACAGCGTGTGCTCGTTGAACACGTTCGCGTAGCTCGCGCCGGCGACCGAGGCGCCGACCGTGTGCGCCGCCGTGTTGAGGATCAGGATCGCCGCGATCGGCACGTCGATGTTGCGCTTGAAGCCTGCGAGCAGCCGCCCGGCCGGGCGGCCTTGCTGGTTCAGCGCCTCGATCTGGGCGTGGTTGATGGACAGCAGCACCGATTCGAAGATCGAGCACAGGAAGGACACGACCAGCACCACGGCGACCGCGCTAACGAATAACAGCATGTTTCCTCCGAGCCAGTAGTACGCCGGCGCGGCCCGGGTTCAGGGCGCGGGCGTGAGCCTGAGCAGGCGGCCGCCGGCACCGTCTTCGAGCAGCCACAGCGCGCCGTCCGGGCCCTCGACGACGGCACGGATGCGCTCGCCCATGGCGAAGCGCTCGGCCTCGCGCGCTTCCGTCCCGTCGAACTCGACGCGCACCAGCGTCTCGCCCGACAGGCCGCCGATGAAGCCGTCGCCCTGCCAGTCGGCAAACAGCTCGCCGTCGTAGATCGCGAGCGACGACGGCGAGATGACCGGCGTCCAGGTGATCTCCGGCGCCGCAAACTCGGGCCGCGTCGCGTGATCCGGGATGTCGCGGCCGCTGTAGTGATTGCCGTTCGAAACCAGCGGGTAGCCGTAATTCTCGCCGCGCACGACCAGGTTCAGTTCGTCACCGCCGGCCGGGCCCATCTCGTTGCTCCACAGCCGGCCGTCCGCGTCGAACGCGATGCCGAGCGGGTTGCGGTGGCCGAGCGACCAGACCTCGGCCGCGACGCCGCCCCGGGCGGCGAACGGGTTGTCCGCGGGCAGCGAGCCGTCGTCGTGCAGGCGCAGGATCTTGCCGAGGTTCGAGGCCATGTCCTGCGCCGGGTCGAACTTCTGGCGCTCGCCCGAGGTTACGAACAGGAAACCCTGCTCGTCGAACAGCAGGCGATGGCCGTAGTGGCCGCGGCCGCTGACCTTCGGCAGCAGCCGCC
>CALALV010000132.1 GCA_937925605.1 uncultured Woeseia sp. | reverse complement strand
AGCGTGTCGAGGCGCTCGTCGAGCGGCGGCACGGCCCGCTCGACCGGGCGCGTGACGGGCGGCAGCGGCACCTGGGCCGCGGCCGGCGCCGCGGCGCCGAGCGCCGCGGTCGCGGCGAGTGCGAGCAGCAGGTGGGTTTTCGTGATCACGTCGTCGTCTCCGGCAATCCAGTCCTTATAATCTCGACGTTTCCACGCGCCGGTTTATTCCGGCCGTCAAAAATTCGCCGCATGCGAGCCGGCGGCGGGAATAAAAGCACAGGGTCGAACGTATGAACAAGCAACAGGGTCGTAGTTTCGCCGCGCGCCGGCAGGAACTCGTCGGCATCCTGCCGAACCTGCGGCGCTTTGCACTGTCGCTCGCGGGCAACCTGGCGGACGCGGACGACCTGCTGCAGTCGACGGTCGAACGCGTGCTCGAACGCGGGCTGCCCGACACGGCCGAACTGCTGCCCTGGACGCTGAAGGTGTGCCGCAACCTGTGGATCGACGAGATCCGCGCGCGCAAGGTGCGCAGCAGGGCCGCCGCCGACCCGGCACTGGCCGACGAGCAGGTGCTGGAAGGCGAAGCCGATGCGGAAGGCAAGCTGGCGCTCCGCGAAGCCGAAGCGGCGCTGGCCGGCCTGCCGGAAGAGCAGCGCGCGGTGCTGCTGCTGGTCGCGGTCGAGGGCTACTCCTACCGCGATGCGGCGGAGCTGCTCGACACGCCGATCGGCACGGTGATGAGCCGGCTCGCGCGCGCCCGCGCGGCGCTCGCCAAGGAGCTGGGACCGGCGGATGCCGCCGGCGGGAGAGACGGATGAACGAAGCAAACGATACGCAAGACGACGAATTGCTGTCGCGCTACCTCGACGACGAACTCGAGGCAGCGGAGGCCGACAGGCTGACGGAGCGGCTGGCCCGCGAGCCGGCCCTGGCCCGGCGCCTCGAGTCGCTGCGCGGGGCCGACGACGCGACCCGCGCGCTGTTCGCACGACTCGACGAACTGCCGCTGCCGAGCGGCGTCACCGAAATGCTGACGGCGGACGAGCCCCGCGCGCCGGCGACGGTCGTGCCCATCCGGCGTCCGTTTGCGCAGCGCTTTCTCGAACTGCCCGTGGCGCTCGCCGCCAGCCTCGCGCTCGCGGTCGGCTTCTTCGCGGACCGGCTGCTCGAGGGCCCGGGCAGCGCGCCGGGCGCGGCCGACACGCTGGCGGCCGGCACGGTGCCGGCCGGCTCCGCGCTGCACGCGCTGCTCGAGGAGCAGCCGAGCGGTGCGAGCGTGACGCTCGCCGACGGGACGCGCGGCAGCGTACGCCTGACCTTCGCGGACGCGGACGGCAACTGGTGCCGGCAGCTCGACCTCGAGAACGCCCGGCGGAACGTCAATGCCCTCGCCTGCCGCCGCGACGACCGCTGGCAGACCGAGTTCCTGGCCTTCGGCGAACCGGCCGGCGGCGCCTACCAGCCGGCATCGGCCCCGGCCGTGGCCGCGGCGCTCGCCAGCCTGCTCGGCGACGGCGCGGTACTCGGCGCGGACGAGGAAGCCGCAGTGCTCGCGGCCGACTGGATGAAAAAACAGTGATGGCAACGGAATAAATGCCGGGCCCCGGCCGTGTACCGGATGAAATGGGCCAATACGGAACGACGGCAGGCCGCGAACGGCCGCGCCGTCACGGGTAAAGGAGGACTTATGTCAAGCATTCATCACATCGCACGCAGCAACGCTCCGCGCCTGCTGGCCGTCATCGCCTGCCTGGCGCTGACCGCCTGCGCCTCGTCGCCGCAGTACGTCGCGGCCGACGATGCCGGGGACTTCGGTCACTACGCGACGAAGCTCGCGGACAACCGCTACCGTGTCGTCTACAACGGCAATGACCGCGTCGACCTGAACCGCACGAAGGACTACGCGCTGCTGCGCGCCGCCGAGCTGACACTGCAGGAGGGCTACAGCTGGTTCGAGGTCGTGGACCGCGCGACGAAGTCCTCGGAGCGCGGCGTCGAGCCGGGCGCGAGCGCGAGCTTCGAGCGCAGCTACGACGTCGAGCGGAGCTGCGGCCTGCTGGGTTGCAGCGAGCGGGTTCGCCCGCGCCGCACGACGACGGTCGGCATCGACACGCGCGGACCCGAGGAACGGCATTCGCACGCGCTCGAGATCCTGATGGGCAACGGCGAGATGCCGCAACGCGGCGGCAACTTCTACGATGCCGCGAACGTCGCAAAGTCCATCTGGGAACGCATGTAGCACGCTCGCCGGCCGATTAGACACGCGGGCACGCAGGCACGGGCCGCCCTCGGGCGGCCCGTGTCGTTTGCGCGCGGCCCGCCGCTTCCCGTAAGCTCGGCCGTCCCCGATGACGTCCCGCGGCGGCGCGCACGGCACCGCCCGGCGGACCGCGCGTCGCCCGGACGCCGTCGCCCGACCACCGAGTCCAAGGACCAGCCGATGCACCACAGGGATCCGTTGCTGCCGGCCGCCGCGTTTGCGCTGCTGGCTGTCGCGGCGCAGGCAGCCGCGCCGGAGATCGAGCCGGGCTACCGCGCGCAGATCGCCGCGCTGGAAGCCGACCCGCGCGTTGCGGCCGCGCTCGAGCATATCGTCGAGATCGACGAGCGCTCGCAGCGCGACCTGGTCGAGCTGACGGAAATCCCGGCACCGCCGTTCATGGAAGAGCGTCGCGCCGCGCGTTTCGCGGAACTGCTGCGCGAGGCCGGCCTGAGCGAGGTGTGGATCGACGAGGTCGGCAACGCGATCGGCCGGCGGCCGGGCCGCGACGGCGAGCGGACGATCGCGTACAGCGCACATCTCGACACGGTCTTTCCGGAAGGCACCGACGTGACCGTGCGCGCGGACGGCAACCGGCTGTACGCGCCGGGCATCGGCGACAACTCGCGCGGGCTGGTCGTCGTGCTCGACGTCCTGCGCGCACTCGAGCACGCGGGTATCGAGACCGAGGCCGACCTGCTGTTCATCGGCAACGTCGGAGAAGAGGGACTCGGCGACCTGCGCGGCGTCAAGCACCTGTTCCGCGACGACGGACCCGGGATCGACGCGCTGATCGCGGTCGACGGCGGCGACAGCCGCCGCATCGTTTACGGCGGCGTCGGCTCGCACCGTTACCGCGTGACTTTCCGCGGACCCGGCGGGCACTCCTGGGGCGCGTTCGGGCGCGCCAATCCGCATCACGCGCTGGGCCGCGCCATCGCACTGCTCGACGAGCGCGCGCCGGCGGTCACGTCGGTCGGCGAGAAAACCAGCTACAACGTCGGCCGCATCGGCGGCGGCACGTCGATCAACTCGATCCCGTTCGAGTCGTGGATGGAAGTGGACCTGCGCTCCGGCAGCCAGGCCAGGATCGACGAGATCGACGCCGTGCTGCAGGACGCCGTCGCGCAGGCGCTCGACGAGGAGAACGCGGGCCGCAGCTCGGGCGACGCTCTGACGGTCGACGTCGAACGCGTCGGCACGCGGCCCGCGGCCACGGGGGACCCGCAGTCGCCGCTGGTGCAGCGCGCGCTGGCGGCGACCGCCGCGCTCGGTGTCGACGCCGAGCTGCGCCTGTCGTCGACCGACGCGAACCTGCCGATCTCGATCGGCATCCCGGCCGTGACGATGAGCCGTGGCGGCCGCGGCGGCGACGCGCACGCGCCGACGGAATGGTGGGAAAACGTCGACGGCCACGTCGCGGTGCAGATCGGCCTGCTGACGCTGCTCGCCGAGGCCGGGCTCAGCGAGCCCGCGCGAGGGAGACCCTGACTGAGAACCGGTCACGAACGTCATTGAGGCCGGTGCTGGCTCCGCTCAGCGATCCTCGCCGAGCAGCCGCTCGATCTCGGCCTCGAAGCTGCGCCGGCCGCCGGCCAGCCCGAGCGCGGCCCAGGCCGGCGCGAGCCGCCGCACGCGCACACGGAACTCGTCCTCGTAGTACTCCGGGTCCAGGAAGCCCTGCTGGTACTGGTAGAACATGTTGTCCCAGTGCGTCTTCTGCGCGATCTGCCACTGCTTGAAGATGCCGCGCTCCTCCGGCGTGATCCGTTCGAGCGAGGTGAGATCGGTCGGGTAGCCGAGCGAGGTCAGCTTCACGAGCAGCGGGCCCACGGTGGTCGAGGTTGCCGCCTGCACAAGCATTTGCTGCAGCGCGTCGGCGCGCATCTGGTAGGTCTGCGCGAGCGCGAGCTTGCGGCTCTCGTTCATCGAGCGGGTGTTCTGCTTGATCTGCACGGCCAGGTAGATCAGCGTCGCCATGACGCCGATCGCGCCGAGAAACTCGCCCAGCGCGCCGAGCTCCATGATGTCCATCGCCCCGTCCTCCCCGGTGCGTCGCCGCCGGCGGGCGGCCTACCCATGTTAGCGGCCGCGCGCGGCCGCAGTCACCGTTCGCCGCCGCGAGCCGTGACGACGCCCGCGCGATCGTCGAAGGTCGCAGTCTTCAGCAGCGCGTAGACCTCCATGCCGGCGTCGAGCCCGAGTTCGCGGACCGCGTGCCGGGTCAGGCGGCAGCGCAGCCGCGTCGCGCCGACGCCGACGATCGCGACAACGAACGCCCCGGCAGGCTGCGGCTGCAACTCGAGCAGGCGCCCGCGCAGCAGGTTGCGCACGCTCAGGTTGGCCGGGCGCGAGGTTGCGAGCACGACGTCCGAGGCCCGCACGCGCAGGCGCAGCGGCGTGCCGGCCGGGCGCGCCGCGAGCCCCGGCACGTAGACCGGCTGACCCTCGCAGGCGAGCTCCGTCAGCGCGAGGTCCGGCAGTTCGCGTACGACCTGCGCCTCCAGGACCGACGGCAGGTCCCCGCCGCTGCCGGCCAGCGGCAGCGCGAGTTCGTTGAAGACCGCGGCGGTCGGCCCCTCGGCGGCGACCCGCCCGGCGTCGAGGACCACGACCCGGTCCGCGAGCCGGATGATCTCGTCCGCGGCATGGCTGACGTACAGCGCCGGCACGCCGAAGCGCGCGTACAGCGAGTCGAGATAGGGAAGGATTTCGTGCTTGCGCGCGGCATCGAGCGAGGCGAGCGGCTCGTCGAGCAACAAGAGCGCCGGTGCGCTGACCAGCGTGCGGCCGAGCGCGACCCGCTGGCGCTCGCCGCCGGACAGCCGCTCGACGCGGCGTGCGAGCAGCGGCTCGAGGTCGAGCGCTGCGACGACTTCGTCGCGCGACGGCCCGTCGCCGTGGCGCCGCCGGGCCGCAAAGGCGAGATTACCGGCGACGTCGAGATGCGCGAACAGGCGCGCGTCCTGGAAGACGAAGCCGACCGGCCGCCGGTGCGGCGGCAGGTACAGACCGCGCTCGCTGTCGGCCCAGCGGGTCTCGCCGAGCGCGACCTGTCCCTCGCAGCGGTCAAAGCCGGCGATGATGCGCAGCAGGCTGCTCTTGCCGGCGCCGCTGGCGCCGAACAGCCCGGTCACGCCGTCGAGCGCGAGCGTCGTGTCGAGCGCGAGCTCGAAACCGCCGAGCCGGCGACGCAGCCGCAGCCGCAGCGCATTCGCGGCGTCAGCCCGCACGGACCGCGCTCCGCCCGCCGGCGCCGTAGGCCACCAGCAACACCAGGAAAGAAAACACCAGCAGCCCGGCAGACAACAGGTGCGCGCTCGCGTAGTCGAGCGTCTCGACGTGCTCGTAGATCTGGATCGAGATCACGCGCGTCTCGCCGGGGATGTTGCCGCCCACCATCAGCACGACGCCGAACTCGCCGAGCGTGTGCGCGAAACTGAGCACGCAGGCGGCCAGGAAACCGCGCCGCGCGAGCGGCACGGCAACCGCGAAGAAGGCATCGAGGGGCGCGGCCCGCAGGCTCGCGGCCGCTTCGAGCGGACCCGGCCCGATGTCCTCGAACGCGCGCTGCAGCGGCTGCACCATGAACGGCAGCGAGTAAACGACCGATGCGATCACGAGCCCGCTGAATGAAAAGCTCAGCGTCTCGCCGGTCAGCCTGACCCAGAAAGCGCCGAGCGGCGACGCCGGCCCGAGAATCACGAGGAAGTAGAAGCCGAGCACCGTCGGCGGCAGCACCAGCGGCAGCGCCGTGACCGCCTCGATTGCGGGACGCAGGCGCGAGCGGGTGTGCGCGAGCCACCACGCGAGCGGCGTGCCGAGGACCAGCAGCACGAGCGTGGTCACGGCGGCGAGCGCGAGCGTCAGCCAGAGCGGTCCCAGGTCCGGCATCGGCCTAGTCCACGTCGTAACCGGCCGCGGCGATCGTCGCGCGCGCGGCGGGGCTCTGCAGGTAGTCGAGGAATCCGCGCGCGGCCGGCCGCGACGCGGCGTCGGCGAGCAGCACGGCGCGCTGCCGGATCGGCTCGTGCAGGTCCGCCGGCACCAGCCACGGGCAGGCGCGCGGCGTGGCGCCGGGCATCCGCAGCTGCGCCAGCGCGACGAGACCCCAGTCCGCGTTGCCGGTCGCGACCAGCGCGTAGGCCTGGCCTACGTTCTCGCCCATGACGAGCCGGTTGCGCAGCGCGTCGCGGGCGCCGAGCGCTTCCAGGGTCGCGCGCGCCGCGGCGCCGTAGGGGGCGAGTTCGGGATTCGCGACCGCGAGACGCCGGTAGCCGTCGCCGGCGAGCAGCGCCGCGCCGTCGACGCCGGCCGGCGCGTCGGGACGCCAGAGGCAGAGGCGGCCGACGGCATAGACGAAGCCGCTTCCCGCAACAGCGAGACCCTGCTCCTCGAGCCGCGCCGGGCGTGCCTCGTCGGCGGCCAGGAACGCGTCGAACGGCGCGCCGGCGACGATCTGCGCATACAGCTTGCCGGTCGAGCCGCTGACGAGACGCAGCTCGCCGCCGCCGCCCGCGCGGTAGTCCGCGGCCAGGCGCAGCGCGACGTCGTGGAAATTGCTGGCGACCGCCACGGTCGCGTCCGGCGCCGGCGCGCCGCAGCCGGCGAGCAGTACGAGCAGGGCGAGTACGGCGCCGGGCAGTCGCATGCTCAATCTCGTTCCCCCCGGGCGTGTCCCGTCACTGGTCGTCGTCGCCTCGGCAGCGGCCGCCGCCGGCGAGAGGATAGCACCCGGCGCGCCCGGTCAGCGCCGCCGCTCAGGCGAGATGCCGGTCCATCGCGTCTTCGACCGCGCTGCGGATAGCGGGCTCCATGAGCTTGAGCGCGAAGCCGAGCGACGCGTTGACCTCGACGACGTGTTCGCGCACCCGGATGGCGCCGTTGACGCCATTGCCGGAAAAGGCGAGATCGTCGCCGCGCCATTCCGAGCGCAGCTGGAAACGCCCGCAGATGTCCTCGGCGAGGTGGTCGATGCGCCGGCGAAGTTCCTCGGCGCCGAGCGCATGCTCGCGGCGGATGCGCATCGCCGTCAGTCGCCGTCGAGGAAACGGTTGGCGATCGGCGCGTAGGCGTCGATGCGCCGGTCGCGCAGGAACGGCCAGCCGTGCCGCATGTCCGCCATCGCGTCGAGATCGATGTCGACGATGAGCACCGCTTCCTCGTCCTGCGGCGCCCGTGCAAGCACGCTGCCGTTCGGCGCGACGACGAAACTCTGGCCCCAGAACTCGATGCCGCCTTCGCCGCCCGGGTCGGGCTCGAAGCCGTAGCGGTTCACGGCGACGACGAAGCAGCCGTTCGCGATCGCGTGCGAGCGCTGGATCGTCTCCCAGGCCGCGTGCTGCGCGGCGCCGACCTCGTCCTTCTCCTCCGGGTGCCAGCCGATCGCGGTCGGGTAGAACAGGATCTCGGCGCCTTTCAGCGCCGTGAGCCGTGCCGCCTCCGGGTACCACTGGTCCCAGCAGACGAGCACGCCGAGGTTCGCGTCATCGGTTTCGAAGGTCTTGAAGCCGAGGTCGCCCGGCGTGAAATAAAACTTTTCGTAGTAGCGTGGATCGTCGGGGATATGCATCTTGCGGTACTTGCCGACGTAGCCGCGGCCGCGGTCGATGACGGCCGCGGTGTTGTGATAGAGGCCGGTCGCGCGTTTCTCGAACAGGCTCGCCACGATCGTGACCTCGTGCTCGGCGGCGATCGCGGCGAAGCGGTCGGTCAGCGGCCCGGGGATCTCGTGCGCGAGATCGAAATGAGCCGCGTCTTCCGTCTGGCAGAAGTAGCGCGAGCGGAACAGCTCGGGCAGGCAGATCACGTCGGCGCCTTCCTGCGCGGCCGTGAGCGTCAGGTCCAGCGCGCGCTCGGTGTTGACCTCGGGATCCTCGCCCATCGACATCTGGACGACGCCGAGCTTCAGTTGCCGGGGTTTGCGGCTCTTGTGCTTCATTGCTCCTTACTCGTTCCGTTGCGGCGGGTGTCGTAGTAGGTCTCGTGCTGGAAGCAGGCGCGGTATTCCTCGAGGATGCGCATGCCGTGCTTCGGCCGGATCGCGCCCTCGTCGATCTTCGCGCGCACCAGCTCGTTCATGCGCCGTTCGAGGTCGTTCGGGAAGTACTGCACCTGGGCGAGCATGTCCTGCACGCGGATGCCCGGGATGATCTTCTCGATCCAGAAATTGCCTTCCTCGTCCGGATCGGCATAGACGTGCACCTCGGCGACGCGGCCGAACAGGTTGTGCGCGTCGCCCATGATGTCCTGGTAGGCGCCCATCATGAAGAAGCCGAGGTAATACGGCCGGTCTTCCTCCAGCGCATGCAACTCGAGGAAGGACTTGTCCTCGTTCGACGACACGTACTCGGCGATCTTGCCGTCCGAGTCGCAGGTCAGGTCGACCAGCAGCGCGCGCCGCGTCGGCTTCTCGTCGAGCCGCGCCAGCGGCATGATCGGGAAGGCCTGGCCGATGGCCCAGTGATCCAGCACCGACTGGAACACGGAGAAGTCGCACAGGTACTGGTCGACCAGGCGCTCCTCGAGCTCGAAGAACTCGGGCGGCAGCGGGTCCGGCTCCGCGTCGCGCAGCGCACGCAGGATCAGCGAACAGGTCGACCAGTACAGCCGTTCGACCAGCGCGTCCTGGTCGAGCGGCAGGTAGCCGAGCCGGAACAGCGTCGCCGCATCGCTAGGCAGCGCGTCGAGCGTGTGAAAGCCCTCGAGCAGCTCGCTGACGTCGTCGGACGGCGCGTCCCGCAGGCCGGCGTGCAGATCGGCGAGGCGCCGCACCGTATCGTGCGCGTCGGCCGGCGCCGCGTAGTCGGGGGCGATGCGGTCCTTCTGGTAGGCGCCGAGCGCCTCGACGACGAGCACCGAGTGATGCGCGGTCAGCGCGCGGCCGCTCTCCGAGATCAGTACCGGGTGCGGCACGCCGCGCTGGTCACAGACCTCGCGCACGGCGGACACGACCGCGTTCGCGTACTCGCGCAGGCTGTAGTGGATCGCGCCCTCCTCGTTGTCGGCCGAGTAGTCGACGCCGAGGCCGCCGCCCACGTCGAGGTAGCGCACCGGCAGGCCGCGCGCGACGAGCTCGGCGTAGATCTGCGCGATCTCCTTGGTCGCCTGCTTCAGGATCTGCACGTTGGTGATCTGGCTGCCGAGGTGGAAGTGCAGCAGGCGGAATGCATCCGTGCGGCCCTCGGCCTCGAGGCGCTCGACGATGTCCATCAGTTCCGGCAGCGAGATGCCGAACTTCGAGCGGTAGCCGCCGGAGTCGGCCCACTTGCCCGAACCCGAGGTGCGCAGGCGGATGCGCACGCCGAACTGCGTTTCGGTGTCCTGCTCGGCCGCGAGTCGCATCAGGTCCTCGAACTCGGCGTGCTTCTCCATCACCGGCAGGACGTTCTTGCCGAGGCGCTGGGCGGACAGGATCAGCGACAGCATGGTCCGGTCCTTGACCCCGTTGCAGACCAGCGGCATCGAGTCGTCCTCGAGGTAGGGCAGCGCGGCGATCAGCTCCGCCTTCGAGCCGCACTCGAGCCCCATGCGGAACTCCCTGCCCGCGTCCAGCACCTCCTCGACCACCTCGTGCAGCTGGTTGACCTTGATCGGGTAGACGCCGCGGTACTCGCCTTCGTAGCCGGTGTCGCGGATCGATTCGCGGAACGCGTTATTGATGCGCCTCACGCGTGCGCGCAGCACGTCCTGGAAGCGGATCAGCAGCGGCGAGCCGAGCCCCTGCCGGCGCGCCTCCTCGACGACCGCCATGATCTCGATCTCGAGCGAGCTGCCGTCGTCCGGCCGCATGGCGGCGCGGCCGCGGCCGTTGACGACGAAGAAACCGTCGCTCCAGGTATCGAGGCGATAGAGTTCGGCGGCGTCGGCGACGCTCCAGTCGCCGGCGATGCCTGCCCGCTCAACGGCAGCCTGGCTGCTCGACATCAGCGTGCCTCGCTCACTGGTCCAGGACGCAGGCGAAGATCAGCGGTGCCACGATCGTCGCGTCGGACTCGATGATGAACTTCGGCGTATCGGCCGACAGCTTGCCCCAGGTGATCTTCTCGTTCGGCACGGCGCCGGAGTAGGAGCCGTAGCTCGTCGTCGAGTCGCTGATCTGGCAGAAATAGCCCCAGCGCGGGATGTCCGTCATGCGCAGGTCCTGCTCGAGCATCGGCACGACGCAGATCGGGAAATCGCCGGCGATACCGCCGCCGATCTGGAAGAAGCCTATCGACGACTCCGCGCAGGTCTGCTTGTACCAGTCGGCAAGCATGATCATGTACTCGATGCCGCTCCGCACGGTGTGCACGTTGCCGATCTCGCCGGTGATGCAGTGCGAGGCGTAGATGTTGCCGAGCGTCGAGTCCTCCCAGCCCGGCACGATGATCGGCAGGTCGCGCTCGGCCGCGGCCAGCAGCCAGCAGTCTTTCGGGTCGATCTGGTAGTGCTGCTCGAGCTTGCCCGAGCGCAGGATCCGGTACAGGAACTCGTGCGGGAAATACTGCTCGCCCGCCTTGTCGGCGGCCAGCCACTCGTCGAGCACGACGTCCTCGATGCGGCGGATCGCCTCTTCCTCGGGTATGCAGGTGTCGGTCACGCGATTCAGGTGCCGCGCGAGCAGCGCCTCCTCGTCCTCGGCCGTGAGCTGGCGGTAGTGCGGCACGCGCACGTAGTGATCGTGGGCGACGAGGTTGAACACGTCCTCCTCGAGGTTCGCGCCGGTGCAGCAGATCGCGTGCACCTTGTCCTGCCGGATCATCTCCGCGAGCGACAGTCCGAGCTCGGCCGTGCTCATTGCGCCGGCCAGCGTCATGAACATCTTGCCGCCGCCGTCGAGGTGGCTGACGTAGGCGTCGGCCGCGTCGATCAGCGCGGCGGCGTTGAAATGACGGTAGTGGTGATGGACGAAATCGCGTATGGCGGTCACGCTGTTACCTCTCTGCCGGAAGGACGGGCGGGTTGCCGGCCGGCACCCGGCGGGCCGCCTGGCCCGCATTGGTCACCGATGTCACGGGATTTCGCGGCTCCGCGGTCCGGGCCGCGGATCTTCCCGCCGGGAATCACGCCGGGTCCTCCGCTCGCGACGAAAAGCCGCCGGTCGACCAATGGCCTGGCCGGAATACCCGCGAATCGGTGACGGCTGCGGGCTAGCCTAAGGAATGGCGGCGCGACCCGCAAGCACGCGCGCGCCTCAGTCGCCGGCGGGCACCTGTTGCGTCAGGCAGTGGAAGGTGCCGAGGCCGAGCACGAGGTCGCGGCAGTTGATTGGCGCGATCTCGCGCCCCGGAAACAGCTGCGCCAGCGTCGCGCGGGCCACGTCGTCGGCCGGGTCGCCGAAGGCCGGCATCAGCACGACGCGGTTAGCTATGTAGAAGTTCGCGTAACTGGCGGGCAGGCGCTCGCCCTCGAACTCGACCGGCGCCGGCATCGGCAGCTCGACGACGGTGAGCGGTCGGCCGTCCGCGAGCCGCAGGCTGTCGAGGCGCTCGCGATTCTCGGCCAGCGGCGCGTAGTTCGGGTCACCGCGGTCGTCCTCGACGACCGTGACGACGGTGGCCTCGTCGACGAAGCGCGTCAGGTCGTCGATGTGGCCGTCGGTGTCGTCGCCGACGATGCCGTCGCCGAGCCACAGCACCTGGCTGACGCCGAGCTCGCCGCGGAGCGCGTTCTCGATCTCCGCGCGGCTGAGCGACGGGTTGCGATTCGGGTTCAGCAGGCAGGCCTCGGTGGTCAGCAGCGCGCCGCTGCCGTTGACCTCTATCGATCCGCCTTCGAGCACCATCTCGATGCGGCGGCAGGGCACGCCGAGCGCCTCGGCCATCTGCGGCGGGATCGCGTCGTCGAGATCGAACGGCGGGTACTTGCCGCCCCAGGAGTTGAAGCGGAAATCGAGCGCCAGCAGCGGCTGCTCCGCGTCGCGGCTGGTGACGAAGATCGCGCCGTGGTCGCGGCACCACGCGTCGTTGGTCGGGAAACGGTGGAAGCGGACGCGCTCCGCGGCAGCCCGGCCGTCGAGCAGCGCGGCGACGTGCCGCTCGTGCCGCTCGTCGAGCACGTTGATGCGCACGAGCTCGCTCTTCGTCAGTGCCGCGACCGCCTCGACCATGACCGGCTCGACCGGTCCGAACTTGCCGGGCCAGGTGTCGCGGTTGTGGGGCCAGGACAACCAGGTCGCCTGGTGCGGCTCCCATTCGGCTGGCATGCGGTAGCGGGACGTGTCGGGTGCGTGGCTCATGGGCTGGCGGGCGTCTCTGCGGGGAGGGAAAGGTAACACAGCGACGGCTGCCGGCCTGCTAGGATCGACGGCAGCGACAGCGAGGAATCCGGGCGTGATCAATAGCAGCGACAGGCGGAGTCGGGCGGCTTGCCGGGCGCCGCACGCGGCGACGGGGGACGCGTGATGGCCGCCCTGCGCCAGGCGGACATTCGCCGCCTGTGCCTGCGCCTGCCGGGCGCGAGCGAAAACATCCAGTGGGGTGAGGACCGCGTGTTCAAGGTCGGGGGCAAGATGTTCTGCTGCAGCGGCATCGAGGACGACAGCTGCTATTCGTTCAAGGTGGACGAGGAGCGCTTCCTGGAGCTGACCGACCAGCCGGGAATCAGGCCGGCCCCCTACCTCGCGCGTGCAAAATGGGTGCAGATCGAGCCGGCGCGCTGCGAACTGCCCGCCGCGGAACTGCGTGCGCTCATCGAGCGTTCGTTCGAGCTGGTCGCCGCGCGGCTGCCGAAGAAGACCCGGCGCGCGCTCGGCCTGCCGGACTGACCGGGCTCAGGCGCTCGCGGGCACTTCCCGGCGGCCGGGCGCTTTGCCGGCGCGGTCGATGTCCGCGCACACGGCCAGCTGGTTGCGGCCCGCCCGCTTGGCCCGGTACATCGCCCGGTCGACGGCCGCGACAAAATCGTCGGGGCTGGCGGACGTGCTCGCGGGCAGGCAGGTGCCGACGCCGCAGCTCGCGGTGACGATGTCGACGACGTTGCCCGGGTGTCGCAGGGAGAGACGGCGTACCAGGTACAGGGCCCGCTCGGCGACGCAGATCGCACCTTTCTCCGGCGTCATCGGCAACAGCAGGGCGAATTCCTCCCCGCCGAGCCGGCAACAGCAGTCGAACTCGCGACTCAACGCGCGCTGGAAAGCCTGGGCCACCGCCTGCAGGCAGCGGTCGCCGCGATGGTGGCCGAGGCTGTCGTTGTACTGCTTAAAGTGATCGATGTCGGCGTACACCAGCGACAGCGGCGCCTGGTCGCGCTGCGCGCGGTGCCACTCGCGCTCGAGCTGGCGGTCGAAATAGCGGCGGTTGTAGCAACCGGTCAGCGGGTCGCGAAAGGTCTGCGCGCGCAGCTGCGGCAACGTCACCTCCACGGTCTGGCGCAGCGAGTCGTTCTGCGCCCGGAGCGAGCGCTGCCTGGCGATCGCCCGGTCGAGTTCGCGGTTCAGCATGCGCATCTTGTGCGCGACGTCCGGACGGCTCTGGCAGCTGACCAGCAGGTGTTCGGCAGCACCGCCCCGGCCGTGGCGCACGGCCTTCAGCGTGGCCGCGACGCGCTGGCCGCCGGGTGCCGCGTCGAACGCGATCGGCAGCGTGCCGCTGCTGCGGGAGGCAGCGCGCAGGTGGCGCGCGAGCGCAGCCCGGTCACTGCCCAGCGCCAGCAGCGAGTCGCCCGCGCGGACGCCGAGCAGGCGCGTCGCGGGGGCATTGCAACGCTGGACGCGACCGTCGTGCGCGACCAGCATGGTCGCGCCCGGCAGGAAATCGATGGCATTCGCCAGCGACTCAAGTATCGGACACGTCGAAGTATTCCCGTCCATCTGCAGACCTGCTTTCCGTGGTGTCCTTGAGCCAGACGACTACGCGGCAACCGTCCTGGCCCGCGGCGATCGTTTCTTCGAGCGTGACCTTGGCATAGCCGAGGTTGTCGGCGGCGATCGCGCCGAACACGTTCGACGTCATCATGCACAGCGACGGCCGGTTCACGACCTTGCTGCCAAACGGGCAGCGGCGGTTGCCGAGCACGATCCGCTCGTCCGTTTCCTCGATGACGTAGAAGTCGCCGTCGATGCGCCGCTTCAGGTCGACCAGGACCCGGGCAACCTGCTCGCGGTCGAGGCGACCGAGCGACAGCGCGTTGCGGTACTCGCGGTTGATTTCGTCGCCCATGCGCTGCCCGACGAGGCTGATAAAGCCCTCGGCGTCGTCCAGGCCGACGACGTCTTCCAGCGTGCCGGACAGGTGCCGCAACAGCGTACTCATGAATTGCATCGGTTCGAGCGACACGGGGGCAGTGCTTACGGCGGTCATCGCTGGGTCCTCCGGCCCGTCCTGGGCGGCGCGAGTGAACATAAGAAGATTGGACTCGCGATACAGATTTTTAGCTAATCGGAAAGACTGTTTTGTGAGGCCTGTCACGATTTGGCGACAAATAGTGGGCGCCAATAGGCACAGGAGTGGGCAAACGAATGAAATACCGGCAGATTTGGTCCGACGTAGCCACCCCCGTGGACCACGTGGATCAGACCGTTCGGTCCGATCCCGCGCGGGGCCGCCGGCGGCAGCCGGCCGACATGCTCAGTCGGCCACGACAAACACGGCCGTCGTGCGCGGCGGCACGCGGAAGGCATGCGCCGCCGTGTCGTACTGCGCGCGCCGCACCAGCGGATCCTGCGAGTTGGCAAGAACCGGGTGCAACACGAAGGCCCGCCCCTCGCCCGTGTCGAACGCGAAGTCGCGACGCTCGGGCGCGGCATTGAACAGCACGACGATCTCGATGCCGGTCTCGCCGCGCAGGCTCATGACGATCAGCCCCGGCTGCTGGTCCGGACCCGTGTTGTGGAACTCGACGCGCTCGCGCACCGCCTGGCCGGACCGCAGCCGGAACAGCGGCGAGCTGCCGCGGATCTTCAGCATCTCGCGCAGGTGCCGGTGGGCGGCGCGCACGTCAGCCGGGCTCACGCCGAGCTCCGGGTTGCCGAGCAGCGCACGCTGCTCGTCCCAGTTCGCGCCGTTGTCGGCGAAAGGCGGCAGCCCGCGGCCCCAGCCGGTCTCGCGGTAGCTGAAGTCCAGCAGGTTGAACCAGTCACCCGAGTTGTAGCTGTTGCGGTCGAGCGACTTGGAACGCAGCATGTCCTGCCCGGCATGAAAGAACGGCACGCCCTGCGCCAGCGCGACCAGGCTGTTCGCGAGGTTGACCACGCGCACCCGGTCGGCGGTCGGCGTCGCGAGCGGCAGCTTGTACTGGTTGATGTCGAACAGCGTCTCGTTGTCGTGCGCCGCGGCGTAGTTGATCGTTTCCTGCGGGTCGCTGGTGTAGCCGGCGCCGCCCTGCCCGAGGTAGCCGACGTCGCCTGCGCGCACCAGCCTGCCGCTCGCGTCGACGAACTGGAAGTCGGCGATCGAACCGGCGAGCCCGATGCGCAGCCAGTCGCTCAGGCGCAGCAGTTCCTCGCGCTCGCCTTCGGCGCCGGAGTTCTCGGCATTGGGGTCGTAGTACAGCCCGTTGACGAAGCCCTGGCGGCGCACGTGGTCCACGCCGGTGTCGAACGGGCCGCCGCCGCGGATCGCGTCGCGGATGCGGTCGTTGAACGAGCCGACGCCGGTGCCATTACCCATGTTGACCTGGGTCGCCTGCTCGAAGCGCGCGTCGTTCGCGACCTCGCCGAAGTTCCAGCCTTCGCCATAAAGGTAGATCGATGACCCGTCGACGCCGTCATCGTCGGGGTTCAGCGCCTGCAGCATGTCGCGCGCGCGCTCGATGTTGGCTTTCGTGTGATGGCCCATCAGGTCGAAGCGGAAGCCGTCGACCTTGTACGCTGTAGCCCAGGTCCGTAACGAGTCGAGCATCAGCTTTTCCATCATGTTGTGCTCGCTGGCGGTATTCGCGCAGCAGCTGCTCGTCTCGATCCCGCCCGACGAATTCAGGCGGTGGTAGTAGTCCGGCACGATGCGGTCGAGCACGGACTTCTCGCCCTGGCCGCTGCCGCTGGTGTGGTTGTAGACGACGTCCATCACGACGCGCAGGCCGAGGCGGTTCAGCGCCGCGACCATCTCGCGGAATTCGCGGATGCGCGTCGGGCCGTCCGGCGAGGTCGCGTAACTGCCCTCCGGCACCGTGTAGTGATAAGGGTCGTAACACCAGTTGAAGCCGTCCTGGTCGCGGATCGGCTCGATCGCCGCCTGCTGCGCCTCGCTGTCGGGCGCGTAGCCCGACAGGTCGCCGGGATCGGCATGAGTGCTGCGGTCCTCGGGAATCGTCGCGCAGTCGAAGGCCGGCAGCAGGTGCACGTGGGTCAGGCCCGCGCGGGCGAGCCGGCGCAGGTGCGCGGCGCCCTGCGCCGCGGGTTCCGCGAACGCCCGGAAAGTGCCGCGCGCGGCGGCCGGCACGCGCTCGTCGCCGATGCTGTAGTCGCGCACGTGCAGCTCGTAGATCGCGATGTCCTCGGGTGCGGCGAGCGCCGGCTTCCGCAGCCGCTCCCACTGGCGCGGCTTGAGGTCCGCATCGTCGAGGTCGACGAACTGGCTGCGCCGGCTGTCCATCGTCAGGCCGTGCGAGTACGGGTCGGTCACGAGGTTCACCTGGATCTGCCCGGTCGAGCGCGCGTAGACCTCGACTTCGTAGAGGTAGAAGCGGCGGTCCCAGTCCGCCTCGCCCGTGATGCTCCAGGTGCCGGTCGCCGCGTCCGGCTGCAGGTCGAGGACGTTGCTCGCCTCGCCCTCGGCGTCGTCGAACAGGTGCAGCTTCACCGAGCGCGCGGTCGGCGCCCACAGGCGCAGCCGCGGCACGTCGCCTGCATAGCTGACACCCAGCGGCCCGTCGAAGGTGTAGAGGTCGTCGAGCACGCCGGCCGGCTGCACTCCGGTCGCGTCGAGCGGCTCGCCGTCCGCGTCGCGCGCGGCGACGGCGAACTGGCTCTTGAGGATTTCGGCGACCAGCGCGCGGTCGGCGACCTCGATGCGCCAGGCCGGCAGACCGGCGAGGTGACGAAACTTCTCCGCGATCGCGCCGTCGACGACACCGTCCGCCACGAGTGCCAGCGACTCGCCGCCTTCGAGCCCCTCGCCGGTCACGACGAGGTCCGCGTTCGCGCTGTAGTGCAGTTGCACCTCGCTGTCCGCGGCGACGTCCCATGCGAGCGTGTCCGCGCTCAGCCAGTACGCCCGCGCCTGGCGGAGATCGCCCTTCGGCAGTTCGCCGCCGATCTCGAGCACGTGCGAGACCGGGTCGTAGCTGAACACGACCAGGTCGCCCGCGTTCGGCACCGTGAACGGGATGTTCGGGCCGTTCTGCGCACCGCCGGCGCCGTAGTTCTCGTTCCAGCTCTCGTCGTGCGCGACCTTGACCTCCCAGTCGCCGGGCGGGATGTCGCGGGTCGCGAGGCTGTACAGGCCGTCGCCGTCCGGGTCCTTGAGCCAGGAGCGCAGGCAGGCCGGGTCCCAGTCGCCGGGACAGCCGAGCTCGGACTGGAAGCTGCCCGGCGCGCTCGCGATGACGGAGCCGCGGTTATCGGTGATCCAGTGGCTCAGATCGTCGTAGAAAAACTTGACGGCGCCGTCCGCCGCGAGCGACAGCGGGATGTTCGCGCCGTTGCGCGCCGCATTGCGGCCGTAATTCTCGTCCCAGTTGCCGTTCAGCGCAGCCTTGTACTCGTAGTCGCCGGCCGGCAGCGTGAAGGTCGCCTGCCAGATGCCGTCGTCGCCGTCCGCCGCGAGGTCGCTGAGCGAGCAGGCCGGATCCCAGTCGCCGCTGCAGCCGAGCTCGGTCTGCAGGCTGCCGGCAACGGTCACGGAATCCGGCGGCAGATCGTCGGTGATCGCGTGGGTCGCGTGGTCGTAGGTGAAGGTGACGTTGGTCGCCGTGGCGACGCTCAGGCCGATATTCGCGCCGTCCTGCACGCCGTCGGCCCCGTAGTTCTCGGCCCAGCTGTCGTCGAGCGCGATCTTGTATTCGAAATCGCCGGCCGGTACCGCGAAGGTCGCGCGCCAGGTGCCGCCGACCTGCGCGAGCTCGGTGGCGCTGCACTCCGGCTGCCAGTCGCCGGGGCAACCGAGTTCGCTCTGCAGGCTGCCGACCAGGGCGACGCTGGAGGGCTCAATCGTGTGGTTCGCGAATGCGCAGGCGGCGTACAGCCAGGCCGCGGCAACGGCTATGAGCCTGCGCGCAGCGTGCGCGGAGCGAGTCGGTATAGCGTGCATTCGAGCACCCCCCCGGGTCGGCGATCGACGTTCGGTTGTTGTTGTTCGATCACGCTACGGCGCGACCGGGAGAGCGTCAACGCGATGAATTCGTATTCATGCGTTTCGTAAACTGCGCGACCGACCCGGCAGGCGAGCGCAGCGTCGCGACGCAGCCTGCGCGCGCGCGGCGCCGCGACCGGATTGCCGTACAGCGGCCCGTGCGCTTCCGGTATCATCTCGGCGACGCGCCGGCGCGGCCGGATGCGCACCCCGGGGGGATCACAATGACCAGACACATCGTTGCCGTGGGCCTGCTGTGCCTGCTCGCGGCCGGCTGCAATTCGAGCGATGCGCGGACCGCGGGCGGCAACGGCCTGCTGCCCGGTCGGCTGGAACGCATCGACAGCGCAATCGAACAGGCGATCGACGACGGCCGCATCGCCGGCGCCGTCGCGCTGGTACGGCGCGACGGCCAGACCGTCTACCACGAGGCTTTCGGCAGCGCCGACCTCGCGAGCGGCGCGGCGATGCGCACCGACAGCATTTTCCGCATCGCGTCGATGACCAAGGCGATCACGTCCGTCGCCGTCATGCAGCTTTACGAGCGCGGGGACTTCCGGCTCGGCGACCCGGTCGGCGACTACCTGCCGGAATTCGCGGAGATGCAGGTGATCGAGACGATAGACGACGATGGACTGGTGACGGCGACCCGCCCGGCCGAGGAGCCGATCCGCATCATCCACCTGCTGACTCACACCTCGGGCATCGCCTACCCGTTCATGGCGGGACAGCTGGACCGCACTTACCGCGATGCCGGGATCATCGACGGGCTGACGACCCAGCCGCTGACACTCGCCGCGCAGATGGAGCTGCTCGCCGCGCAGCCGCTGTTGTTCGAGCCGGGCGAGCGCTTCAACTACGGACTGAATACCGACGTGCTGGGCCGCCTGGTCGAGGTCGTGTCGGGCCAGCCGCTCGACGAGTACTTCGCCGAGCACGTCACCGGCCCGCTCGGCATGCGCGACACGCACTTCTACCTGCCGGACGCCAGCGCGGAGCGCCTCGTGCGCCTGTACGCGTACGACGCGGAGCGCGGGCTGGTCGCGCCGGAGGAGGTCATCGCCGACATTGCCATCGACGAGCAGGACTACCCGGTGACGGGCGCGCGCAGCTACTTCTCGGGCGGCGCCGGGCTGTCATCGACTGCGAGCGACTACGCGCGCTTCACGAGCATGCTGCTGAACGAGGGCGAACTCGATGGCGCGCGAATCCTGAGCCGCAAGTCGGTCGAGCTGATGCGCGCGCCGCGCGTCGACTCGGACGGCGACGGCGATCCCGAGATCGGGCTGGGCTTCTGGATCGTCACCGACCTCGGCGACTACGGCGCACTCGGCAGCGAGGGCGCCTACTCGTGGGGCGGCGCGTTCTATACCTCCTACTGGATCGACCCGGCCGAGAACCTGACCGCCGTGTTCATGGCGCAGGTATACCCGGCCGACACCGACATCGCGGAGCGCTTCCGCACGCTGGTCTACCAGGCGCTGGAGTAGGTCTCAGGACGCGAGCGGCAGCGTAAACGAGAACCGCGCGCCGCCGCCGTCCCGGTTCTCGGCCCGGATGCGGCCGTCGTGCGCCTCGACGATGCCGCGCGCGATGGCGAGACCGAGGCCGGTGCCGCCCTTCTCCGAACCGGCGGAGTGCCAGTACCAGTCGAAGATGTGCTCGAGCGCCTCCCGTGACACGCCGGGTCCGTTGTCGCTCACCGAGACGACCACCTCGCCGGCGCCCGGCTCGGCGGCTATCTCGACGACGCCGCCGGCGGGCGTGAAGCGCAGCGCGTTGTCGGCCAGGTTGACCAGCACCTGCGTGATCCGGTCGCGGTCCGCCCGGACGCGCGGCAGCTCCGCGACCCGGCACACGAGGTCGAGATCCGCGCTTTCCGCACGGGTCGACAGTGACGAGGTCACTTCCTCGAGCAGCGCTGCGAGATCCAGCGGCCGCGGCTCCACCGCGAGGCTGCCGAGCTCGAGGGTCGTCGCATCGAGCAGGTCGCCGATGAGCCGGCGCATGCGCGCGGACGCGTCGCGAATCGATTCGATGTGCTCGCGTTCCTCGTCGTCCGCGGCGTCCAGTTCGAGCAGGGCGGCCGAGGTCACGATCGTCTGCAGCGGCGAACGCAGGTCGTGGCTGACGATGGCGAGCACCTTGTCGCGCACGCGCAGCGACGCCGCGAGTTCGGCCGACGCGGCGCGCAGTTCGATCTCGGTCATGACCGACTGCGCGAGGTCGTTGACGATAGAGATCTCCTCCTCGGTCCAGTGGTGCGGCTCGGTGTGTATGACGCAGAAGGAGCCGAGCACCTGATGGTCCACCGTTTCGAGCGGGCAGCCGAGGTAGGCCACCGCGCCGAGGTCGCGGATCGCCTCGTTGAGACGGTGCACCGGGTCCTCGCGGGCGTCGTCGAGCACCAGCGGCTCGCTGCTGCCGACGACGTGCTTGCAGAACGACGCCGACAGCGGCGTCTCGCGCCAGCGCGAGTACGGCTCCGGGAGGCCGACGGCGCTCTTGAAGAACTGCCGGTTCGCGTCGACCAGCGAGACCAGCGCGATCGGGGCACCGAGCAGCCGCGAGGCGAGCCGCGATATGCGGTCGAAGACTTCTTCCGCCGGCGAGTCGAGCAGCTTGAGCCGGCGCAGCGTGCCCAGCCGTTCAGGGTCGCGGACGCGCCGCAGAGCGGCCTCGGCCGCCGACAGGGCCGCGGCATCCGCCTGCAGTTCCGTGGAGCTTCGCGACACCATCGCTCAGTCCCCGGCGAGCGCGTACAGGAAGTCGACGTAGGACTTCTCGATGTCCGCGAGCCCGGCCACGGCCGCGCCCGCGCGCGGCCGGATCAGCATAATCTCGTTGGGCGCATGCGCGCCGGTGCCGAAACCGATGCCGTAGGGCACCATCGGCAGGCCGAGCCGCTCCGTGAACTGGTAGAACGGCGCGCTGCCGGCGATGCGCGGATTGACCGTCACCGAGCTCGCATACTTGTTGCCGACCCGGATCGCCGCCTGCACCATCGGCGCCTCGACCGAGGTCTGCGCGGCCGGGTAGGCGCTCAGCGTGCGCATCGCGACGTCGCCGAAGCCCTGCGTATCCAGGTGCGCGCGGATCTTCGCGAGCGCGTCGGCCGGGTCGAGCCCCGGCGGCAGGCGCGAGTCGACCTTGGCCGTCGCGCGGTGCGGCAGGATCGTCTTGACGCCCTCCCCGGTGTAGCCGCCCCAGATGCCGTCGATGTTCAGCGTCGGCTGCAGCAAGAGCTCGAGCTGCGCGCGGCGGCCGTCGACGCCGTCGATCCAGCGCTCGACGCCGAGCGCGCTCTTCAGCTGCTCGTCGTCGTACTCGGCCAGCACGCCGTTCAACAGGCGCTGTTCCTCGTCGTTCATCGGCCGCAGCCGGTCGTAGTAGCCCGGTACGAGGATCGTGTTGCCGTCCTCGCTGACCAGCGAGGCGAGCGCCTGCACGAGCCGCCACGCCGGGGCATCGACCGCGGCCTTGTACGAGCCGTGAATCTCGGCGCGCGTCGGTCCGCCGTGCGGCCCGCCGCTCGCCTCGAGCTCGAAGTAGACGATGCCCTTGACGCCGAGAATCATGTTCAGCCGCCCGTCCGGCAGCTGCGAGTTGAACGGGAAGATCGCGCCGTCGGCCGTGCGCAGCCGCTCCTCGTAGCGGTCGATGACCTGCGGATAGTTCGGCGAGCCGAGTTCTTCCTCGCCCTCCGCCGCGACCATCAGGTTCACGGGCAGTCGGCCCTCGGTCGCGATGATCGCTTCCACCGCGTTCAGGAACGCGCGCTGCGGGCCTTTCTGGTTGGTTGCACCGCGGCCCATCAGCACGGTGCCGAGTTCGTGCTCGACCAGCTCGGCCGCGAACGGCGGGCTGTCCCAGTCCGCCGGTTCCACGGGCTGCACGTCGTACATCATGTAGAGCAGCAGCGTCTTCTCCGCGCCGGCGTCGTAAAAGCCCCAGACGCCGGGGTGCCCGTCGGTCGGCACCAGCTCCGTCTCCTGGAAGCCGAGCGCGGCGAGGTCGTCGCGCAGCATCGTGGCCATTTCCGTGATGCCGACGTTCTGCGCGCTGATCGACGGCTGGCGGATCCAGCGCTGCAGGTGCGCGACGTGCGCGTCGAGATGCTCGTCGATGTAGTCGTAGGCGTCCGGATGCGCGTCCTCGTAGCGGCCGAGCTCGGCACCGGAGAAGCGTTCGTCGACATCGAGGCGCGGCACCGGGCGCTCGATCCCGGCCGTCGTCGCCGCCGCGGTCGGCGACACATCGCCGGACGGCGGTGCAGCAGGCTGGCAGGCCGCAGCGCAGAGCGCCGCCAGCACGAGAAGCTGGAGTCGTCGCATGTCTTCCCCCGATCAGTGGTGTCCCGAGTCTAGCACTGCGTCGTGTAGCGGCAGCCGCATCGCAGCGGCCGGTCGGTTCACGCGGCGACGAGTTCCGCCAGGTATCCCGCATAGCCGGCGAGCTGCGCCGGCGCCGCATTGCCGGCCGTGGCGGTGCCGACGCCGAGAATGACTCGGGCCCCGGCCGGCGGCTGCCAGCGACGCGTCGCGGGGCCCGGATTGAAGACCGCGAGCACGCGCTCGTCACCGGCCCGGCGCTCGAACGCCAGCAGGCCCTCGCCCGCGTCGATGCGGCGCAGGCCGCCGCGGCTGAGCGCGGGCAGGCGTCGGCGCAGCGCTATCAGGTCGCGGAAGAACGCGAGCACCGAGTCCGTCTTGCTCTCCTGCACGTCGACGGCCAGCGGCCGGTGGCGCGGGTCGACCGGCAGCCAGGGTTCGGCCGCCGAGAAGCCCGCGTGCGGCGCGTCCCGCCGCCACGGCATCGGCGTGCGCGCGCCGTCGCGACCCAGCGTCTCCGGCCAATGGGCGCGCGCTTCGGGGTCGCGCAGTCGTTCATACGGCACGTCCGCCTGCGGCAGGCCGAGTTCCTCGCCCTGGTAGACGATCGGGTTGCCGCGCAGGCAGAACAGCAGCAGCCCCCACAGGCGCGCGAGCCGCCCGCTGTCGGCGCCGTCGCCCCAGCGGCTGGCGACGCGCGGGGCGTCGTGGTTCGAGAACGCGTAGGACGGCCAGCCGTCGGCAGCGTCCGGCCAGGCCTCGAGCACCTCGTCGAACAGCGCCACGTCCGGCGCGGCGGCGGCCAGGAATTCGAAGCCGTAGGCGGTGCACAGGCGCCGGCGGCCCGCGGTGTACTCGCGCATCACGTCGAGCGTGCCGCGCCCGCCGACCTCGGCGATCGTCAGGATCGCGCCGTAGCGGTCGGTCAGGGCGCGCAGGCGCTCGAGAAAGGCCGGCACCGCCGGGTGATCGCGCGTGTAGCGCTTGTCCTGCATCTGCCACGGCGTCGCCGCCGGCCGTGCGACGTCGGTCGCGGGCGGATTGTCGCGCAGCGCCTCGTCGTGCAGCAGGTAGTTGATCGCGTCGAGCCTGAGGCCGTCGACGCCGCGGTCGAGCCAGAAGCGGGTGACGTCGAGCAGCGCGTTCTGCACCGCGGGCAGGTGCACGTTCAGGTCCGGCTGGCTGGCGAGGAAGTTGTGGAAATAGTACTGGCGCCGGCGCGCGTCCCAGGTCCATGCAGGACCGCCGAACACGGACAGCCAGTTGTTCGGCGGCGAACCGTCGTCGCGCGCGTCGGCCCAGACGTACCAGTCGGCGCGCTCGCCGTCGCGCGCGGCGCGGCTGTCGGCGAACCACGCGTGCGCGCTCGAGGTATGTGACAGGACCAGGTCGAGGATCACGCGCAGGCCGAGCGCGTGGGCACGCGCGAGCAGGCGATCGAAGTCCGCGAGCGAACCGAACAGCGGGTCGACGTCGGTGTGATCGGCGACGTCGTAGCCGAAATCGTCCATCGGCGAGCGGTAGAACGGCGAGATCCACAGCGCATCGACGCCGAGGCCGGCGATGTAGTCGAGCTTCCCGGTGATGCCGGCCAGGTCGCCGACGCCGTCGCCGCTCGTGTCGAGGAAGCTGCGCGGGTAGACCTGGTAGGTCACCGCGCCGCGCCACCACTCGTCGTTCGCCATGCTCGCCCCGCTGTCTCGTTGCGCTGTCTCGCCGCGCTGCCGGTACCCTACCGTCGCGGCGCTGCCGCGCCAAACCGGCGGCTCACCAAAATGGTGCAGCGGAAATTTCAAGTGGCGGGCGCGTTGCGGCATCATCGGTCGGCATGCGTGCCCGCCCGACCCGTTCATGAAACCCGGCAGACTGCTCGTGTTCAGCGACCTCGACGGGACGCTGCTCGACCACGACACCTACGACTGGCAGCCCGCGGCCCCCGCTGTCGCGGCGCTCCGCGAGCATGGCGTGCCGCTGGTGCTGGTCAGCAGCAAGACGCTCGCCGAGATCGCGGACTGGCGCGAGGCGCTGGCGCTCGAGCACCCGGTCGTGGCCGAGAACGGCGCCGTGATCGACGTGCCGGACGGCTACTTCGCGGAGCCGGTGCCCGGCGCGACCGACGTCGTGCCGCGGGCCGAGCTGCAGCGAGCCTTCGCCGAGCTGCGCGGCGACAGCGACTGCGTCTCGTTCGCCGAGCTCGGCACCGCCGGCATCGCCGCGGCGACGGGGCTGGCCGAACGCGAGGCTGCGCGCGCCAACGAGCGGCTCGCGAGCGAGCCGATCCTGTGGCGAGACACGGACGAGAGGCTCGCGCGCTTCGCGGCGGCCGCCGAACGGCGCGGCCTGCGCTGCGTGCGCGGCGGGCGGTTCGTGCATTTGTCCGGGCCCATCGACAAGGCCGGCGCGGTGCGCGCGCTGGTCCGCGCCTACCGCGCGCGCTGGCCACGCGAGGACGTGGTCGCGGTGGCGCTCGGCGACGGCCCGAACGACCTCGGGATGCTGGCCGAGGCGGACATTGCCGTCGTGATCCCCGGCCGGCACGGGCAGCCGATGCCGCTCGACGGCAACGGCCAGGTCCTGCGGCCGGCGCAGGCGGGACCCGCGGGCTGGCGCGCGGCCGTGGAGCAGGTGCTGGCCGCGCGGGCGGCGGGCTGAGGTACAGGCAGGAGAGACGACGTGGGCGACTTTCACCAGAACGGCACGATCACGACGCTGCACAATCTCACGCAGCGGCCGGTCGAGGAACTCGAGCGCGAGCTGATCGAGTTCTCGCGGCGCCGGCTGCTCGGCCTCGTGCTGCCGTCGCTGTACTCCGAGCTCGAGACCGACGCGCTCGATACGATCGTCAGGGAACTGACGCGCGTGCCCTACCTCAACGAGATCGTCATCGGCCTCGACCGCGCGGACGAGAAGGAGTATCGGCATGCCCTCGAGTTCTTCGACCGGCTGCCGCAACACCACCGCGTGCTCTGGCAGGACGGCCCGCGCCTGCGCGCGCTCGACGCGCGCCTGGACGAGCACGGGCTGGCGCCGACCGATCCGGGCAAGGGCCGCAACGTCTGGTACTGCTACGGCTACGTGCTGGCGAGCGGCCGCGCCGAGGCCATCGCGCTGCACGACTGCGACATCAAGACCTACCGGCGCGACCTGCTGGCGCGGCTGATCTACCCGGTCGCGAACCCGAACTTCAGCTTCTACTTCAGCAAGGGCTACTACTCGCGCGTCAACGAGACCGCGCTCGGCGGCCGCGTGACGCGGCTGCTGGTCACGCCGCTGATCATGGCGATGTCGATCGTCTGCGGCCCGAGCGAGTACCTGAAGTTCCTGCACAGCTTCCGCTACCCGCTGGCCGGCGAGTTCGCCCTGCGCCGCGACGTGATCAACGACCTGCGCATCCCGACCGACTGGGGCCTCGAGATCGGCGTGCTGAGCGAGATGCAGCGCAACCATTCGACCAACCGCATCTGCCAGGTCGACATCGCCGACCAGTACGACCACAAGCACCAGGACCTGAGCCCGGAGGACGCGAGCCGCGGCCTGTCCAAGATGAGCATCGACATCGCCAAGGCCTTTTTCCGCAAGCTCGCGATCCAGGGCGAGACCTTTTCGCTGGAAAAGGTACGCACGATCAAGGCGACCTACTTCCGCGTCGCGCTGGATTTTGTCGACGTGTTCGCCGCCGACGCCGCAATGAACGGCCTGCACTACGATCGCCACGCCGAGGAGCAGGCCGTCGAGCTGTTCGGCGCCAACGTCGTTGCCGCGGGCCAGGCCTACCTCGACAACCCGATGGACGTGCCGTTCATGCCGCCGTGGAACCGGGTCATCAGCGCCGTGCCCGACGTGCTCGACGAGCTGCGCGACGCGGTCGACCGCGACATGGCCGAGTTTTCGGGCTGAGCATGGCCGGTACGGCGAAGCGCGGCATGAACCGGCTGCGCGCGCGGCTGCGCACGCACCTGGAGTTCATCTACGGGCCGCGCGTCGCGCGCGAGTTGGTCTCGCCGCTGATCGAGGCGATGGCCTACCCGGCGCCGCCGCGCGAGCCGGAACCGTACCGCAATTACTGGGACGAGACCGACTGCTGGGCGATCAGTTACGCGACCACGTTCACCGAGCCTGGCAAGCCCGGGCTGCAGACCTTGCGCGAGTTCCTCGACCGGCACCTCGGCGACACGCTGAACGGCGTGCACGTGCTGCCGTTCTACCCGTGGAGTTCCGACGACGGTTTCGCCGTCAAGGACTACCTGGCCGTCGACGGCGACGCCGGCGACTGGCAGGACATACGCGCGCTGGCGCAGAGCTACCGCCTGATGGCGGACCTCGTCATCAATCACGGCTCGAGCCAGTCGCAGTGGTTTCGCAACTTCATCGCGCGCAAGGACCCCGGCAAGGACTATTTCAAGGAAGCCAGCCCCGACGACGACCTGGGGCAGGTCGTGCGCCCGCGCTCGACGCCGCTGCGCACGCGGGTCGAGACGGCCGACGGCGAGCGCTGGGTCTGGTGCACGTTCGGGCCCGACCAGGTCGACTTCGACTTCGGCAACCCGCAGGTGCTGCTGGAGTTCGTGCGCATCCTGCACCACTACCTCGAGCAGGGCATCCGCGTGCTGCGCCTCGACGCGGTCGCGTTCCTGTGGAAGGAACCGGGCACGACCTGCCTGCACGACCAGCGCACCCACGAGATCATCAAGCTGCTGCGCACGCTGGTCGAGTTCCGCGACCCGTCGGTCATGCTGATCACCGAGACCAACGTGCCGAACCGCGACAACCTGACCTACTTCGGCAACGCCAACGAGGCGCACGCGATCTACAATTTCTCGCTGCCGCCGCTGCTCATCTACGCGCTGTTGACCGGCAACTGCCGGCACCTGAAGACCTGGCTCATGAGCATGCCCCCGGCGCGCCACGGCACCTGCTACCTGAACTTCATCGCCTCGCACGACGGCATCGGCATGCGCCCGGCCGACGGCCTGCTGTCCGCCGCCGAGCGCGCGCAACTGCTCGATACGTTGACGGGATTCGGCGGCAAGATCTCGCTGCGCACCGGGCCCGACGGCGCCCCGCATCCCTACGAGGTCAACATCAGCCTGATCGACGCCCTGCGCGGCACCGTCGACGGCGAGGACGAGCACCAGCTCGCGCGCTTCCTGTGCGCGCACGCGATCATGCTCGCGCTCGAGGGCATCCCGGCGCTCTACATCCACAGCCTGCTGGGTACGCCGAACGACCACGAGGCGGTCGCGGAGACGGGCCGCTTCCGCTCGATCAACCGGCATGTCTGGCCGCTGGCGGAGATCGAGCGACGCCTCGCGGACCCGGAGAGCCAGCAGCACCGCGTACTCGAGGGACTGCGCGCCCTGCTCAAGCTGCGGCGCGCGCAGAAAGCCTTTCACCCGAACGCTATCCAGTTCACGCTGCAGCTCGGACTCGAGGTGTTCGGCATCTGGCGCCAGTCGCTGGATCGCGAGCAGGACGTGTTCAGCATCAGCAACATCACGGCGCGGCCGCAGTCCATTGACCTCGAGAACATCAACCTCGTCAGTACCGCCGAGTGGCGCGACCTGATCGGCGGACAGCGCATCGACGAGGACCAGGCCACGCTGGAACTCGCCCCGTACCAGACCGTGTGGCTGAGCAACCGGTGAGCATTGAAACCTTCATTGCCGGGCACCGCCTGCCGGCCGCGTTCGCGCAAGTCGCCAGCACGCACTACACGCCGCTCGCCGAACGGGTGCACGCGGCGGCAGCGCGCAGGCCCGGGCTGTTCGTGCTCGGCGTCAACGGCGCGCAGGGCTCGGGCAAGTCGACGCTGGCGGCTTTCCTCGCTGCCCGGCTCAGCGAACACCACGGGCTGCAGGTGGCCGAGCTGTCGATCGACGATCTGTACCTGACGCGCGCGGAGCGCGCGCGCCTCGGCCAGGACGTGCACCCGCTGCTCGCGACCCGCGGCGTGCCGGGCACGCACGACGTGGCCCTCGGCCGGCGCACGCTGGCGGCGCTGGCCGGCAGGTCGGGCACGGTGCCGCTGCCGCGCTTCGACAAGTCACGTGACGATCGCGTGGCGCGCGAACGCTGGCCCGGCGTCCGGCTGCCGATAGACGTCGTGGTCTTCGAGGGCTGGTGCGTGGGCTCGCGGGCCGAGCCGAGCCGGCGGCTGGCCGAACCCGTGAACGAACTCGAGCGTCGCGAAGACCCGGACGGGCGCTGGCGGAGCTGGGTCAACACGCGGCTGCGCGAGGACTACCCGGCGCTGTTCGAGCCGCTGGACGCGCTGGTGCACCTGCACGTGCCGGGTTTTGAAGCAGTGCGCGGCTGGCGGCTGGAACAGGAACACAAGCTGCGCGAGAGCGCGGGCGAGCAAGGCGACGCGGTGATGGACGACGCGGCCGTCGAGCGTTTTATCGCGCACTTCGAGCGCATCACGCGCCACGATCTCGCCGAGATGCCGGCGCGCGCCGATGCGCTGCTCGAACTCGACGAGAGCCACGCGGTCAGCGCCTCGCGGTTCCGCGGCCGGCTCGCCTGAGCGCGGCCCGCGAACGCCCGGGCGTCCGCGGGCCGGCCGGTCAGAACTGCGGCAAGAGCACGCTGTCGATCAGGTAGACGATGCCGTTGGTCGTGACGACCGGCTGGCAGGACACGAGGTTCGACTGGTTGATCTCCGTGCCGTCGCGGTCGCGGCTGAAGAACAGGCTCTGGCCCTGCACCGTGTCGATCTCGGCGATGCGGCGGAACAGACGATTACGGACGTTGCGGAAGCCGTCACCCGCGGCGACGGGGTAGGTCAGCACGGCCTGCAGGCCGACTAGGTTGCCCTCGTCGTCGCTGACCGCGAGGATGCCGTTCAGCACGCTCTCCGGGATCGCGGCGAACGCGTCGTTGATCGGTGCATACACGGTGAACGGCCCTTCGCTGGACAGTACGCCGTCGAGGCCCGCGGCGACAACCGCACCGGCCAGTTCGGACAGCGCCGGCGTGTCGAGGGCAGCCTGCACGATCGTGCCCGGGTAGTAGGCGGGCGGCGTGAACGCGCACTCGAAGAATTCGCGGACTTCCTTGCGGTAGGCCTTGCGGTCGTCGTCGGCGAAGGCCGGCGCGGCGAGCGTGGCGAACGCGGATGCGGCCAGGAAGGCAATGACTATTTTTCTCACGGGCTGGTCTCCTCGGGTCGATGGACTGCCGCAGGCAGCGGCGGCATGCGTACAATGCACTGCGGGCGCTACGCGGGGATGACAGCGGCGTAACGTCTTGTAACGGACTTTTTCGGGCGGGCGCCCCGGGGGGATCGCAACATGTCTGGAACCAGGGCGGCTGCGCGCTGCCTGGCCGCGCTGGCGCTGCTCGCCGCCGGCGAGGCGGGCGCGAGCTACGGCATCTACGTCGGTCGCGACCTGACCGAAGACGGCAGCGTCATGCTCGGCGGCAGCGGCGACGAAGTCTCGAGCCACTGGCTGGTGCTGGTGCCGGCCGCGGAGCATCCGGAGGGCGCGACGATCACGGTCGGCGTGGACGCGAGCGCCAACCTGCCCGGCGAACTCGGCGAGATTCCGCAGGTCCGGCGCACGGCGCGCTACCTGTCGATGAACTACTCCGAGTTCGAGGGCTTCCCGCCGCCGCTGACCAACGGCGGTCTGAACGAGCACGGCGTCGCCGCGCGCGACATCTGGAGCGACTCGCGGCCGGAGCTGGTCGCGATGACGCCGCGGCCGCAGCGCGGGCCGAACTACAGCGACCTGTCGCGAATCGTCATGGAGCGTGCGCAGAGCGCCGAGGAAGCCGTCACGATCGTCGGCGAACTGATCGACCGACACGGCTACTCGTCCTACGGCGGCAACTCGCACATGTTTGCCGACGCGCGCGAGGGCTGGGTACTGCTCGACTTCGCCGGCGGCCAGGGCCTGTGGATCGCGCGCCGCCTCGGCCCGGACGAGGTCGTCATGTTCTACCCGGGGTACATGGGCGAGATTCCGCTCGACTTCCAGGAGCACCCGGACTACCGCGGCTCGGCCAACTTCATCGACTTCGCGATCAGCCAGGGCTGGTACGACCCGGACAGCGGCGAGGCCTTCGACGTCAACGCCGTCTACGGCACGCCGGAGGTCCGTTACCCGCGGCGCGAGATGGAGGCCGAGCTGCGCGCGGCCGCCCCCCTCGGCCTGCGCGAGATGCCCGACGCCGTGCGCGACCCGCCGGAGTAGAACTCGGTGAACAGCTCGCTGAGCATCGCGCAACTCCGCGAGGGGGTGCGGCCCGGGCTCCGGACGCTGTGGGTCGCGCCGACCGGCTCGGTCACGGCGCCGTTCCTGCCCTGGCGCATCGGCATGCAGGGCATCCCGCCGGAATACGGTCGCCACCGCTACCTGACGAAAGGCGAGTCGCGCACGTTCCTGACCCGGGACTGGCAGATTCGCGAGGCGACGCAGTTCGCCGGCCGCCTGTTCAAGCGCCTGATGTACTACACCTGCGACCGGCCGGCGGAGTTCCTGCCGGAGGTGACGCGGGCGCTGACGGCCTTCGAGGATCGCATGATCGACGAGCAGGCGACGCTCGAGGCAACGGCCGGGACCTTGTACGGGGCCGGCGAGCCGGCGCTGGCCGAAGCGCTGCTGACCCGCTACGGGCACGAGCGCGCGGCCGAGGCACTCGCCGTCGGCGAGGACCTGCTCGCCAGCATCGAGACGCGCACGCGCCTGCAGTACGGCCTGCGCGAACCGACCGGCGACGAGACCGGCAGGCTCGACTACCAGATGATCCGCTGCGTCGAGTGAACGCGACGCTGTAAGGCGCGGCACACGGCTTGTAAATCGTACCGTGCAGCGACGCCCGCGCGCGGCTGCGGCCCGGTCCTGCGCGGGCTCGCCGCCGGCACGCCGCTTGCATCCTCCTGTCCGTCACGAATGCGAAGGAGGATCCATGAGCACGAAGACGCAGAATCCCGGCGAAGGCAACCGCGAGGCCGACCGCGAGTACCGCAAGGACACGCGCGACTTCGTCGAGTCCGGACAGGTCGACGACAGGGCGCGCGAGGCCGAGCCCGCCTCCGACGACGAAGCGGCCGAGCTGCGCGAGGCCGAGCGAGCCGGCCGCGCACGGGCGAAGGAAGTCGACCCGGCGGTCGACCGCGACTACGGGCGCAAGGACTCGCACTGATCGCCGGCTGGATTTGCGGTCGCGCGCGGGTAGACTGACGCCTTCCGCCGGATACGCAGGAGACGGGCCATGATCGAGCGCGCGAGCTTCCTGGTACTCCTGGCCGTGGCGCTGTCCGCGCAGGCCGGGGAAATCGACATCGACGAGTGGGAGGTCCCGTACGCGGAGTCGCGGCCGCGCGACCCGTTCGCGGAATCCGCCGAATCGGTCTGGTTCGTCGGGCAGCGCACGGGCTACCTCGCGCGGCTCGACGTCGAGCGCGGCCGCTTCGAGAAGATCGACCTGAAGCCGGGCTCCGGGCCGCACAACCTGATCGTCGGCAGCGACGGCATCGTCTGGTACGCCGGCAACCGCAATGCGCTGATCGGCCGCTACGACCCGGCCACGGGCGAGATCGAGGAAATCGAGATGCCCGACCCGGCCGCGCGCGACCCGCACACGCTCGTGTTCGACCACGACGAGGAGAACATCTGGTTCACGGTGCAGGGCGGCAACCGCATCGGCCGGCTGCACATCGACACGCGCGAGGTGGACATCGCCGTGTCGCCGACGCCGCGCTCGCGCCCCTACGGCATCAAGATCGCGCCGGACGGCGACGTCTGGGCGGTCCTGTTCGGCACGCACAAGCTGGCGCACGTCGACCCGGCGACGCTCGAGCTGACCGAGATCGCGCTGCCGCGCGAGAAGGCGCGGCCGCGCCGCATCGAGATCACGTCCGACGGGCGCGTCTGGTACGGCGACTACGCGACCGGCCGGCTCGGCGTCTACGACCCGGCGAGCGGCGAGTTCGAGGAGTGGCCGCTGCCGCAGGGCGAGGGCTCGCGGCCTTACGGTATGGCTGCCGACGCGCAGGATCGCATCTGGGTCGTCGCGACCGGCGTGCAGCCGAACGTGTTCAACGGCTTCGACCCGCAGACCGCGAGCTTCTTCAGCGCGACGCCGGTGCCCTCGGGCGGCGGCACGGTGCGCCACATGCACTTCCACGAGCCGTCCGGCACGGTGTGGTTCGGCACCGATACGAACTATGTCGGCCGCGCGCGCGTCACGTCGGATCGCTGACGGCCGGACGGCCGCCGCGGCCTGCGCCGTGGCGCTGGCCGCGGGTGCTGTCGGCGCCTACCCCGAAGGCGCGCCCTGGGGCGCCGCCAACCCGGACGCGGAAGAATCCTGCGCGTCCTGCCACTACGATTTCGACGCGCGGCGCGACTCGCCCGGGCTCGCGCTGCGCGGCCTGCCGGCGGTCGCGCGTGCCGGACGCGACTACGCGCTGGTCCTCGAGTTCACCGATAACGACGCGGTCACCGCGGGCTTCCAGGTGATCGCCGCGGCCGATGACGCGCAGCCGGGCCGCATCAGCGCCGCGGACGCGGCGGGCATCGAGACGATCGGCGCGGCCGCCCGCTCGGTCCGGCCGGTCCGCGTCGACGGCGGGGCGCGCTGGC
>CALALV010000131.1 GCA_937925605.1 uncultured Woeseia sp. | reverse complement strand
GCGGCCATGCACAGCCTCCGGCGCCGGCCCGGGGCGCGGGGCCGCGGAGCATCGGCTTGAAGAACCTGCGCCGCTACCTGATCGCCGGGCTGCTCGTGTGGCTGCCCATCGCGGTCACGTTCCTGCTGCTGCGTTTCATCATCGGCCTGATGGACCGCAGCCTCGGCCTGCTGCCCGAGCAGTACCGGCCGGCGGAGCTGATCGGCTTCGACATTCCGGGCCTGGGCCTGGTGCTGACGATTGCCGTGCTGCTGCTGACCGGCATGCTGGCCGCGAACATCGTCGGCCGCAGCCTGGTGGGCCTGTGGGAGTCGGCGCTGAAGCGCATCCCGTTCGTGCGCTCGATCTACGGCGCGGCGAAGAGTTTCGCCGAGGTCGTGTTTTCCGACACGGGCCAGTCCTTCGAAAAAGTGCTGCTGATCGAGTACCCGCGCGCCGGCGTCTACAGCATCGCGTTCCAGACCGGGACGCGCCTCGGCGAGGTCCAGGCGCGCACCGGCGCCGAGGTCGTCTGCTGTTTCGTACCGACGACGCCGAACCCGACCTCGGGCTTCATCGTCGCGGTGCCGCGCGAGGAAGTGACCGAGCTCGACATGAGCGTGGACGAGGCGCTGAAGATGATCATCTCGCTCGGCGTCGTGGTCCCCGAATGGCGCGGCGAGACCGGGGCAGTGCCGGCCGCAGGCAGCCCGGACGGCAGGCCCGGCTGAGCCTGCCGCGGCCGGGCGTGCCTTGCAGCCTCGCGGGGCAGGCCGTACCATTCCGCCTCTTTTTTCGCCGCGTTTCCCTAAAAAACCATGCGTAGCCACTACTGCGGTCAGGTCGACGACGCCCTGATCGGCCAGGACGTCAGCGTCGCCGGCTGGGTCCACCGCCGCCGCGACCACGGCGGTGTCATTTTCGTCGACCTGCGGGACCGCGAGGGCCTGCTGCAGGTCGTCTTCGATCCCGATGACCCGGCGATGTTCGCCGAGGCCGAGCGCATCCGCGGCGAGTACGTGCTGCGCGTCGAGGGCCGGGTACGCGAGCGCCCCGAGGGCACCGTCAACCCGAACATGAGCACCGGCCGGGTAGAGCTGCTGGCGACCTCGCTGACGACGCTGAACCCGTCGGAGACGCCGCCGTTCCATCACGACGAGCAGGCGAACGAGGAGCTCCGGCTCAAGCACCGCTACCTCGACCTGCGCCGCGAGTCGATGCTCGGCAACCTGCGCCTGCGCCACCGCGTCACCCGCGCGATGCGCAATTTCCTCGACGAGGCCGGCTTCGTCGACGTCGAGACGCCGATGCTGACCCGCGCGACGCCGGAGGGCGCGCGCGACTACATCGTCCCGAGCCGCACGCACCCGGGCAAGTTTTTCGCGCTGCCGCAGTCGCCGCAGCTGTTCAAGCAGCTGCTGATGATGTCCGGGCTCGACCGCTACTACCAGATCGCGCGCTGCTTCCGCGACGAGGACCTGCGCGCGGACCGCCAGCCGGAATTCACGCAGCTCGACATCGAGATGTCCTTCGTCGACGAGGCCGACGTGACCGGCACGATGGAGGGCATGATCCGCCACCTGTTCAAGGCGGTCATGGATATCGAGCTGCCGTCGCCGTTCCCGCGCATGCCTTATGCCGAGGCGATGCAGCGCTACGGTTCGGACAAGCCGGACCTGCGCATCGACCTCGAACTGGTCGAGGTCGCGGACCTGCTGGCCGACGTGGAGTTCAAGGTCTTCGCCGGCCCTGCAAAGGACCCCGAGGGCCGCGTTGCGGCGCTACGCCTGCCGGGCGGCGGCTCGCTGACCCGCAAGGAGATCGACGACTACACCGCCTACGTCGGGCGCTACGGCGCGAAAGGTCTCGCCTATATCAAGGTGAACGACGCGAGCGCCGGCCGCGACGGCCTGCAGTCGCCGATCCTGAAGTTCCTGCCCGACGAGGCGGTCGCCGGCATCATGCAGCGCACCGGCGCGGCGGACGGCGACCTCGTGTTCTTCGGCGCCGACAAGGCGCAGGTCGTCAACGACGCGCTCGGTGCACTGCGCGTCAAGCTCGGCCAGGACCGCGGCCTGGTCGCCGAGGGCTGGGCGCCGCTGTGGGTCGTGGACTTCCCGATGTTCGAGCGCGACCGCACGACGGGCAAGTGGACGCCGCTGCACCACCCGTTCACCGGCCCGAACACCGACGACCCGGCGGAGCTCAAGGCCGATCCCGGCAACGTGCTGTCCCGTGCCTACGACATGGTGCTGAACGGCTCCGAGGTCGGCGGCGGCTCGATCCGTATCCACGACCAGGCCATGCAGTCGGCCGTGTTCGACCTGCTCGAGATCTCGCCCGCCGAGGCCGAGGAGAAGTTCGGCTTCCTGCTGCGCGCGCTGAAGTACGGCTGCCCGCCGCACGGCGGCATCGCCTTCGGCCTCGACCGTCTGGTCATGCTGATGGCCGGCGCGGATTCGATCCGCGACGTGATCGCGTTTCCGAAGACCCAGTCGGCGCACTGCCCGCTGACCAACGCCCCGGGCGAGGTCGCGGCCGGGCAGCTGAAGGAAACCGGCATCCGCCTGCGCAAGCCGCCGACGCCGGAGGCCTGAGGCCGGGCCGCGGCGCTTCCGCCGGCAAGAAAAGGTGCCAGGTTTACTTCATCCTGCGCGCCCGTGGCCCGGAGCCGGGCCGCGGCGCTTCGGCTAATCTCGGTTCCATGAGCCTCGACGGCACCCGTGAGGAGTCGCGCTACCGGCGTCCCGAGTCGGTGCTCGTGCTCGTCTACACGCCGCAGGCCGAGGTGCTGCTGCTCGAACGCCGCCGCCCGTTCGCGTTCTGGCAGTCGGTGACCGGCAGCCTCGAGCACGGCGAAACGCATGCCGCCGCCGCGCCCCGCGAACTCGCCGAGGAAACCGGCCTGGGCGGCGAGGGACAGCTCAGCTTCAGCGGCCGGCAGCGCGTGTTCGAGATCGACCCGCGCTGGCGCCACCGCTACCCGCCCGGCGTGACCCACAACACCGAGTACGAGTACCGCTAGTGCCTCGCGGCAGCCTGCGCGGTGCGCCTCGACGCGAGCGAGCACGCGCGCTACCGCTGGCTGCCGCTCGCCGCGGCGCGCGAGCGCGCCTGGTCCTGGACCAACCGCGAGGCGCTGGACCTGCTGGAGCGCGAGCTGTGAGCACGCCGGTCGTGCTGCTGCACGGCATCTGGATGCCCGGCGCCGAACTGTACCTGCTGAAACGCAGGCTCGAGGAAGACGGCGAGTTCAGCGGGCACCTGTTCAGCTACGCGTCGGTCGGCGAGACGCTGGACGGCAACGCGGCGCGGCTCGCCGAACTCGTGCGCGGTCTCGACGCGGACACGGTGCACCTGGTCGGCCACAGCCTCGGCGGCGTCGTTGCGCTGCGCATGCTGCTGAACGAGCGCGACGCACCGCCGGGACGGGTTCTGTGCCTCGGCTCGCCGCTGACCGGCTCGCGCGCGGCCGGCTTTCTCGAGCGCTACGGCTGGGGCCGGCGGCTCGCCGGCCGGACGCTGCGCACGGGCGTGGTGGATTCGCCGGCAAGCGACTGGGCCGGGCCGGTGACGGCCGCGCGCGAGGTCGGCGTCATCGCGGGCACCCTGCCTTACGGGCTCGGCCGGCTAGTGGTCCGTTTCGACGGCGACAGCGACGGCACCGTTGCCGTCGAAGAGACGCGTCTGCCGGGCATCAGCGATCACCTGTGCCTGCCGGTCAGCCACACGACGCTCGCGACCTCGAAGGACGTTGCCGTGCAGACCGCGGCCTTCCTGCGCCGCGGCGAGTTTCTGCGCGAGGACTGAGGCCGGCCGCTACTCGTCGTCGGCGAGGCCCCGCAGCCGGTAAAGCGCGTCGAGCGCCTCGCGCGGCGTCAGGCTGTCGGGATCCAGTTCTGCCAGCGCGTCGCGCAACGCGTCGGGTTCGGGCTCCGCCGCCGGAGCGAGCGGCAGCTGCCCCTGCGGATGCCCGGCGCCCGGCTGCTGCTGCGACTCGAGGCCGGCCAGGTAGCGGCGCGCCCGACGGATGACCGCGGGCGGCACGCCCGCCAGCGCCGCGACCTGCAGCCCGTAACTCTGGTTGGCCGGCCCCGGTTTCACCGCGTGCAGGAACACGAGCTGGCCCCTGTGCTCGGTCGCGTCGAGGTGCACGTTCGCGCAGGCCGGGATCTCCGCGGCGAGCGCGGTCAGCTCGAAGTAATGGGTCGCGAACAGCGTGAACGCGCGGATCTTCTCGCCCATGTGGTGCGCCGCGGCCCAGGCCAGCGACAGGCCGTCGAAGGTGCTGGTGCCGCGGCCGATCTCGTCCATCAGCACCAGGCTGTGCTCGGTGGCGCTGTTGAGTATGAACGCGGTCTCGCTCATCTCGACCATGAAGGTCGAGCGGCCGCCGGCCAGGTCGTCCGAGGCGCCGATGCGCGTGAAGATGCGGTCTACCGGGCCGAGTCGGCAGGCGCGCGCGGGCACGTAGCTACCGATGCCGGCCAGGATCACGATCAGCGCGGCCTGGCGCATGTAGGTGGACTTGCCGCCCATGTTCGGACCGGTGATGACGAGCAGGCGGGTCGCGTCCGACAGCTCGAGGTCGTTCGCGACGAACGGCGCGTCGATGACCCGCTCGACGACCGGGTGGCGGCCGCCCTCGATCCCGATGCAGGGTTCGGCGACCAGCTCGGGCTCGACGAAGTCCAGTGCTACGGCGCGCTCGGCGAGGCAGGCGAGGACGTCGAGCTCGGCCAGCGCGGCGGCCGTGCGCTGCAGCCCGGCGAGCGCCTCGATCAGCGTGTCGAGCAGGTCCTCGTACAGCGCCTTCTCGCGCGCGAGCGCGCGCTCGCGTGCGCCGAGCACCTTGTCCTCGAAGACTTTCAGTTCCTCGGTGATGTAGCGCTCGGCGCCTTTCAGCGTCTGCCGGCGCGTGTAGTCCGCCGGCGCGCGCGCCGACTGGCCCTTCGAGATCTCGATGTAGTAACCGTGCACGCGGTTGTAGCCGAGCTTCAGCGTCGCGATGCCGGTGCGCTCGCGCTCGCGCTGTTCGAGATCCAGCAGGTACTGGTCCGTGTTGGTCGCGATGCCGCGCAGTTCGTCGAGCTCGGCGTCGTAGCCGTCCGCGATGACGCCGCCGTCGCGGACCAGCATCGGCGGGCTGTCGACGATCGCGCGCTCGAGGCGTTCGCGCTCGGCCGGGTGCTCGCCGACCTCGTCGCGGAGCTCGGCGACGAGCGGCGCGTCGAGCCCGACGAGCAGCCCGCGCAGCGCCGGCAGCCGGCCGAGCGTGACGGCGAGCTGGCGCAGGTCGCGCGGTCGCGCCGAGCGCAGCGCGACCCGCGCGAGGATGCGCTCGACGTCGCCGATGCCCTCGAGTTCGTCGCCGAGCGCGTCCAGCCGGCCGCTGTCGATCAGCGCGCCGAGCGCCCGGTAGCG
>CALALV010000130.1 GCA_937925605.1 uncultured Woeseia sp. | reverse complement strand
ATCAAGCCGCAGGTCGACCACGTGATCCGGCCGGACGGCCGCCGCATCATCCTGCTCGCCGAGGGCCGCCTCGTGAACCTCGGCTGCGGCACGGGACACCCGAGCTTCGTGATGTCCAACTCGTTCACGAACCAGGTGCTCGCGCAGATCGAGCTGTGGAAGAACGCCGACCAGTACGAGCGGCAGGTTTACGTGCTGCCGAAACACCTCGACGAAAAGGTTGCGAAGCTGCACCTCGAGCGCATCGGCGCGCGCCTGACCGAACTGACTGACGAGCAGGCGAAGTACATCGGCGTATCGGCGAGCGGGCCTTACAAGCCGGACCACTACCGCTACTGAGCCGACGAGCGGCCGGCCGGCACCCGTTGCGGGTGCTGGCCTGCATTTCCGCGGCGGGCTATCATCCCGGAATTCCTGAGCAAATCTCGACCGGGACCCGCCGTCATCGAAGCCGCCGCCAACGCCGTCAGGGTCCTCCAGATCACGGACCCGCACCTGTTTTCCGAGGCCAATGCCAGCCTGCGCGGCACCGTCACCGACGAGTCGCTGCGGGCCGTGCTCGGCCACGTGGACGCGAGCGACTGGCCGGCCGACTTCATCGCGATGACCGGCGACCTGATCCAGGACGACAGCCGCGGCGCCTACGCACGCTTCCGCAGCCACTTCGGCGGACGCGGGCTGCCGGTACTGTGCGTCCCCGGCAACCATGACGTGCGCGAACTGATGCAGGACGAACTGGCCGGGGAGCCGTTTCACTACTGCGGCAGCCTGCGCTACGGCGACTGGCTCACGGTCGGCATCGACAGCTGCAAGTCCGGCAGCGCCGGCGGCGCCGTCGACGCGGCAGAACTCGAGCGCCTTGCCGGCATCGTGGCCGCGACCGACGCGGCCCACGTGCTGGTCTGCCTGCATCACCCGCCGCTGCCGGTCGGCAGTCGCTGGCTGGACCGGGTCGGCCTCGACAACGGCGAGGATTTTCTCGCGGCGCTCGCCGCGACCGGCAAGGTGCGCGGCCTGCTGTTCGGACACGTGCACCAGGCCGTCGACGAGACCCGGCACGGCGTGCGGATCCTGGGCACGCCGTCGACCTGCCGCCAGTTCATGCCGGGCAGCGAGGACTTTGCGCTGGACGAACGCCCGCCTGCCTACCGGCGCGTCCTGCTGCACGCGGACGGCAGCATCGGCGAGGAACTGGTCTGGGTCGCGTACCCGGGCCAGGGCAGCGACGCCTGAATCCCGCGCTGCTCGCGGCCGTCCTGGCCTGCCTGCTGGCCGGCCTCGCCGGCGCCTGTGCCGGCGAGCCGCGGCTGCCGCTGTGGCGCGTCGACGGCACTGACAACCGCGTCTGGCTGCTCGGCTCGGTACACCTGCTGCGCGCGGCCGATCTCCCGCTGCCCGCCGGCTTCGACGCGGCCTACGCCGACGCCGAGGCGCTGCTCATGGAACTCGACATGGATGACCTCGACCCGGCCGAGGTTGCCCGGGTCGCCAACCGGCTGGGCACCACGGAGGACGCCGGCCTCGCCGCGCTGATGGGCGACGCGGGCTGGCAGCGATTGCAGGAGCTGTCCGCCGCCGCGGACATCCCGATCGCGAATTACGCGGCCTACGAACCGTGGTTCGCCGCGCTCGCGGTGGAGCAGCTGCTGATGCAGCGCGAGGGCTTCGAGGCGGCGCTGGGGGTGGAAGCGCACTTCGTCGCGCGCGCCGCTGCGGACGGCAAGCCGATCGCGGGCCTCGAGACCGTCGCCGGGCAGCTCGGGATTCTCGACGCGCTGCCGCTCGCGACCCAGCGTGAACTGTTGCTCGAACTCGTTGCCGAGAGCGACGCGTTCCCCGGGCGGATCGGGCGGCTGCTTGCGGCCTGGCGACGGGGCGATACGGCCGGGCTCGAGGCGAGCCTGCTCGAGGACCTGGAGCAGCGGCCGAAGCTCTACGACGCGCTGGTCAGGCGCCGCAATCGCGCCTGGCTGGGGGAGATCGAGGCGCTGCTCGACGACGACGACGACTACCTGGTCGTCGTCGGCACGCTGCACCTGGTCGGTGACGACGGGCTGCCCGCCCTGCTGGCGGCGCGCGGTTTCCCGGTCGAGCAGGTCACGCGCTCCGGGCGCTAGACCTCGACCATTTCGAAGTCTTCCTTGCCCGCGCCGCAATCCGGGCAGCGCCACGACAGCGGCACGTCGTCCCAGCGAGTGCCGGGTGCGATACCGGCTTCCGGGTCGCCCTCCTCCTCGTCGTAGACATAGCCGCAGATCAGGCACATCCAGGTCTTCATGCTGTCGGGTCTCTTGCGCGGGGTGTCGGCCGGGGCGCGGGCCGGGCGTCCGACTGTGGAGCGCGGTACCGGACCTGTCAACCGCGCCGGCTACGCCTTTCGGCGACTGCCGCGCTTCGGTAGCATGCTCGGCTCCGCGACAGACGACGCACCCGAGGTCACGATGGACCTGTTTGCCGAAGCCAGACGATACATAGCCGGCGGCGTGAATTCGCCCGTGCGCGCGTTCGCCGCCGTCGGCGGCGAGCCGGTGTTCTTCCGCCGCGCGAGCGGCGCGCGGGTCGAGGCGGAGGACGGCCGCTGCCTGCTCGACTATGTCGGCTCCTGGGGGCCGATGATACTCGGGCACGCGCACCCGGCGGTCATCGACGCCGTCACCCGCACGGCGGCCGACGGCCTGAGCTTCGGCGCGCCCTGCGTGCTGGAAACGGAACTCGCAAAGCGCCTGTGTCACACGCTGCCGTCGCTGGAGCGCGTGCGCATGGTCAGTTCCGGCACCGAGGCCACGATGAGCGCGATCCGGCTGGCGCGCGGGCATACCGGTCGCGACAAGATCGTCAAGTTCGAGGGCTGCTACCACGGCCACTCGGACTCGCTGCTGATCAAGGCCGGTTCCGGCGCGCTGACGCTCGGCGTGCCGAGTTCGCCGGGGGTGCCGGCGGGGCTGGCGGAGCACACGCTGACGCTGCCGTTCAACGACATCGACGCGGTCGCTGCCGCGTTCGCGCGCCACGGCGACGAGATCGCCTGCGTCATCGTTGAGCCGATCGCGGGCAACATGAACATGGTGCTGCCCGTCGAGGGCTTCCTCGAGGCGCTGCGGGAGCAGTGCAGCGCGGCCGGCGCCGTGCTGATCTTCGACGAGGTCATGACCGGCTTTCGCGTCGCGCACGGCGGCGCCCAGGAACTCTACGGCGTGTCGCCCGACCTGACGACGCTCGGCAAGATCGTCGGCGGCGGCATGCCGGCCGCCGCGTTCGGCGGCCGCGCCGACATCATGGCGAGCCTCGCCCCGGACGGGCCGGTCTACCAGGCCGGTACGCTGTCCGGTAATCCGCTCGCCATGGCGGCCGGTATCGCGACGCTCGGCGAACTCGAGGCGGAGGGCTTCTACGAGCGGCTCGCGACGCGGACGCGCTCGCTCGTCGACGGCCTGCTCGGCATCGCCGCCGAGGCGGGGGTGCCGCTGGCCGGCGAGGCCGCCGGCGGCATGTTCGGCATCGTGTTCACCGACGACGCCCCGGTGCGGCGCTACGAGCAGGTCGCCGGCGCCGACGTCGAGCGCTTCCGGCGCTTCTTCCACGGCATGCTGGAACACGGCATCTATTTCGCGCCCTCGGCGTTCGAGGCGGGCTTCGTCTCGGCCGCGCACGGCGAGGAGGAGATCGAGGAAACGCTCGACGCAGCCCGCCGGGTGCTCCCGACGCTTGCCTGACGCGGCTCAGGCCAGCTCGACGCCGCGCACGTCGCGCAGCGACTCACGGATCAGCTGCAGGCGCTCGAGCGGGTCGGCCAGTTCCAGGCAGAGCTGCTTCTGTTCGGGATCGAACGGCAGGATTTCCGCGAAGCGGTAGCCGACCCAGACGGCGTCGTCGTAGCGGCGCGGCAACTCGTCGTACAGCCGGCCGAGATCGTCCAGCACGCCGTCGAGTATCTGCACGAGCGGCAGGAATTCCTCCGGCAGCGGCAGCGCTGCGTCGTCCTCGATGACGTCGACTACGCCGGTCAGCAATCCGTCCTCGCGCGCCGCCGCGTCGCGCACGCGGAAGCGCTGCTCGCCGACCGCGGTGACGCCGAGTATGCCGTCGCTGCCCATGTACCAGTCGACGATGCGCGCCAGCGTGCCGACTTCGTAGGTCGCGGCCGGGCCCGTTTCGCTGCCCTCGCGGATCTGCAGGACGCCGAACGGCGTTTCGTCGCGCAGGCAGGCGCTGATCATGTCGAGGTAGCGCGCTTCGAAAATGCGCAGCGGCAGCGGCCCTCCCGGGTAGAGCACGGTGTGCAGCGGGAACAGTGAAATACGCATCGAGGCGTCCGGCAGCCGGTGAGAGATCGCCGCGGTATCCCGAGTATAGATGGCCCTTCCGCTACCGGCGCCCGGACCCGAGCCGCCGGCTCAGCCGCTCGCGCAGCCCGCCGAAGCCGCCGTTGCTCATGAAGACCAGGTGGTCCCCCGGCTCCAGCGTCGCGGCGAGCCCGTCCAGCATGTCGTCGTAGTCGCGGTAGCTCGCCAGCCGCTCGCCGAGCGCCGCGAGCGCGACGTCGAAGCCGGCGCCCATGTCGTCGGGGCGGTACAGCGCGACCCGGTCCGCGCCGCCGAGCGCGGCGGCCAGCTCGGCGTTGTGCACGCCGAGCTTCATCGTGTTCGAGCGCGGCTCGAGCGCGATCACGAGGCGCGCGTCGCCGAGTCGCCGGCGCAGCGCTTCGATGGTCCGCCGGATCGCGGTCGGGTGGTGGGCGAAATCGTCGTAGACCGTGACCCCGCCGACCCGGGCCGTCTGCTCCAGCCGGCGCTTGACCCCGCGGAAACCTGCGAGCGCGCGCAGCGCCGCGGCGGGCTCTACGCCGGCCGCGCTGGCGGCGGCAATCGCCGCGAGGGCGTTTTCGAGATTGAAGCTGCCGCCGAGCTGCCACTCGCCGGCCGCGTCGAAGCCGTCGTGCCGGATGCGGACCACGCGCTCGCCGGCGTCGTCGAAACTGCCCTGCCAGTCGGCGCCCGGACCGGCGGCGAAGGTCGTGACCGGCGTCCAGCAGCCCCTCTCGAGCAGGCGCGCGAGGTTCGCGTCGGCGCCGTTGACGACCAGGCAGCCGTCGCCGGGGACCGTGCGCACGAGCTGGTGGAACTGCCAGAGGATGGCGTCGAGGTCCGCGTAGATGTCGGCGTGGTCGTACTCGAGGTTGTTGAGGATCGCGGTGCGCGGCCTGTAGTGAACGAATTTCGCCCGCTTGTCGAAGAACGCGGTGTCGTACTCGTCGGCCTCGACGACGAAGCAGTCGCCGTCGCCGTAACGCGCCGTCACGCCGAAATTCGCCGGAACGCCGCCGATCAGGAAGCCCGGCGCGAGCCCGTTGTCCTCGAGTATCCAGGCCAGCATGCTCGAGGTCGTCGTCTTGCCGTGCGTGCCGGCGACGGCCATGACGTGGCGGCCGTCGAGCACGTGGCGGGCCAGCCACTCCGGGCCGGAGCAGTACGGAATGCGGCTCGTCAGCGCGGCCTCGACCGCCGCGTTGCCGCGGCTCAGCGCGTTGCCGATCACTATGCAGTCCGGCCGGTGCGCCAGGAAGTCCGCGTCGTAGCCTTGTGCGACTTCGATGCCGAGCGCTTCGAGCTGCGTGCTCATCGGCGGGTAGACGTTTGCATCGCTGCCGGTAACGTCATGGCCGGCGGCGCGCGCGAGCGCCGCGACGCCGCCCATGAAGGTCCCGCAGATGCCGAGGATGTGCAGGTGCATGCTGTCTCCCTTCAGGCCGGTGCACGCAGCATGGACTGCAGGCCGTACTGCAGCGTGAAAGCAACGATAGCGATGACGATGCCGACGAACCAGTGCTGGCCGATCGCGCGCGCCATAATATGGCCCTCGACCGGGACCGACCAGAACACGATCAGCGTCGCCAGCAGCCCGGCGACGTCGCGGCCGAGCAGCGGCGTGAACAGCACGAACTCGGCGACGAACAGCAGCGTGATCAGCGCGCCGCAGGCGATGATCGCGGTCAGCGTCGGCAGCAGGCGACCCGCGTGGCCGGCCAGGTAGACGACGGCGCCGTAGAACGCGAGTCCCGCCGCGTAGGCCGACCAGGTGACCAGGTGGTTGCGCTCGCCGGGCACCTCGATCAGCGTGACGGCCGCGTACGACGACAGCAGCATCAGCAGGAGCGCGACCGCCAGCACGACCCAGGACGAGGGAATGCTCTCCGGTCCGCGGCGCAGCGCGATGATGTCGATGAAGGTCTTGAGCAGCAGTAGCACGCCGGATGCCCGGTCCGCTTGGCAGCGCGAAATCATCGCATGTTAATCTCGCGAATCGAACCCTGCCCCGAAGGCCGCATGCCCGACTACCACTTTATCGACCTGGCGCACCCGGAAGCGGCCTGCGCCGCGCTGGCCGGTGCGAGCCGCATCGGCGTCGACACCGAGTTCATGCGCGAGAAGACCTACAGCGCGAAGCTGTGCCTCGTGCAGTTCGCGGTCGGCGAGGAGTACTGGTGCGCCGACCCGCTGCAGGCCACGGAGCTCGACGAGTTCTGGGACACGCTGCTCGCGCCCGGCTGGGTCGTGCATGCCGGGCGCCAGGACTTCGAAGTCGTGCTCGCGGCCGCCGGCCGCCTGCCGACCGACGTGTTCGACACGCAGGTGGCTGCCGCGCTGCTCGGCCACGCGCCGCAGATCGGCTATGCGAACCTGGTGCGGGAGCTGTTCGGTGCCGACCTGGCCAAGAGCCAGACCCGCGCGGACTGGAGCCGTCGGCCGCTCAGCCCCGAGGCGCTGTCCTACGCGGCCGAGGACGTCGAATGGCTGCTGCCGGCCTGGGAAACGCTGGCGCGCGAACTCGATCGCCGCGGCCGGCTGGGCTGGGCCCAGGAGGACAGCCTCGCGCTGACCGACCCCGCGCTGTACGCCAGCGATCCCGGGCAGGCGGTCGAACGGGTCAAGGCGGCGAAGAACCTGCGCGGGCGTGCGCGGCGGGCCGCGGAGATGCTGGCGGCGTGGCGCGAACGCCGCGCCGAGAAGAGCGACAAGCCGCGGCAATGGATACTGCGCGACAACGTGCTGGTCGAGATCGCGGCCAGCGACCCGCGCTCGACGGCGGCACTCGGCGCCATCGACGGGCTGCCGGCCGGCACGCTCCGGCGCTCCGGCGACGAGCTGCTGGGACTCCTGCGCGACGCCGCGACCGGCGACGACAGCTACGAACCGCCCGGGCGGCCGGACGAGGCGCAGAAGGCGCTGCTGAAGGCGCTGCAGAAACGCGTCGCGGCCACCGCGAAGGAACTCGGTATCGCCGCCGAGGTGCTCGCGCCGCGCCGGGAACTGGCCGCGGCCGCGGCCGGCGAACGGAATCTGAGGGTATTCAGCGGCTGGCGCGACGGGGTCGTCGGCCGCGACCTGAAACGCCTGCTGGACTCCTGAGCGCGCTCAGAGCGCGGCGAGCAGCCGCGCGTAGACCTCGTCGATCGACCCCTCGGCGTCGACCGTCTTCAGCATGCCGCGCTCGCGGTAGAAGTCGATCAGCGGCGCGGTCTGCTCGCGGTAGACGTCGAGCCGGCTGCCGATGGTCTCCTCGTTGTCGTCGTCGCGCTGGATCAGCTCGCCGCCGGCCTTGCGGCATTCCTCGAGCTCCTCGGGCGGCGAGAAGTAGACGTTCAGCAGCTTGCCCGTCACCGAGCAGGTGCGGCGCCCGGTCAGGCGCTTCATCAGGATGTCGAAGTCGACGTCCATCAGCACGGCCGCATCGAGCGGCTGGCCGAGCTCGTCGAGCAGGTCCTCGAGGTCCAGGGCCTGCTGCTCGGTGCGCGGGAAGCCGTCGAGGATGAAGCCCTCCTGCGCATCCTGCTCGCGCAGGCGCTCGCTGATGATGCCGAGCACGATCTCGTCGGACACGAGCTGGCCGGCCTCCATGATCTCTTTCGCCTGGCGACCGAAACGGGTGCCGGCCTCGACGGCGGCACGCAGCATGTCGCCGGTAGAGATCTGCGGAATGTTGCGCTCGGCTTCGAGCTTCTTGGCCTGGGTGCCCTTGCCCGATCCGGGCGCACCCAACAGGACGATTCGCATCTTGGACTCTCGTGTGACGGTCGACGGACCTCGCCGGCGGCGGCGCCCGGCCCGGCGGCCGGCGGCGCGACCGGGGGCCGGTAAGCTACCCACAAACCGGGGACGGGTCAAACGGCCGACCGTGAAGCGACCCCGGGATTCCGCTATCCTGCACGGCGTTTCGCAGCTGAGCATCCGGGGAAGCAAGCGCCATGTCGGGAAAGAACGCGTTCTATGCACAGTCGGGCGGCGTAACCGCCGTCATCAATGCGTCCGCCTGCGGTGTCATCGAGACCGCCCGCGAGCACCGGGACCGCATCGCCAACGTCTACGCCGGGCGCCACGGCATCATCGGCGCGCTGACCGAGGACATGATCGACACGAACCGGGAGACGGCACGGGCGATCGCGGCGCTGCGCCACACGCCCGGCGGTGCCTTCGGCTCGGCGCGCTACAAGCTCAAGAGCATCGACGACAACCGGCGCGAGTACGAGCGGCTGATCGACGTGTTCCGCGCCCACGACATCGGCTACTTTTTCTACAACGGCGGCAACGACTCGATGGACACCGCCCACAAGGTCTCGCAGATCAGCAAGAAGCTGGGCTACCCGGTGACCTGCCTCGGTATCCCGAAAACGGTCGACAACGACCTGCCGGTGACGGACAACTGCCCGGGCTTCGGCTCCGTCGCGAAGTACGTCGCGGTGTCGACGCGCGAGGCGGCGCTCGACGTCCTGTCGATGGCCAGGACCTCGACCAAGGTCTTCATTCTCGAGGTCATGGGCCGCCACGCCGGCTGGATCGCGGCCGCCGCCGGTCTCGCCGGCAAGGAGCCGGGAGAGGCGCCGCACATTATCCTGTTCCCGGAGATCCCGTTCGACCAGGCCGCGTTCCTGAAGCGCGTCAAGGCCTGCGTCGAGGCCTACGAGTACTGCGTCGTCGTCGTCAGCGAGGGCGCGAGCTACGCGGACGGCAAGTTCCTGGCCGAGGCCGGCACGCGGGACGCGTTCGGCCACGCCCAGCTCGGCGGGGTCGCGCCGGTCGTCGCGAACATGGTCCGCGAGGAACTCGGCTACAAGTACCACTACGCGGTGGCCGACTACCTGCAGCGCTCTGCACGGCACATCGCGTCCGCGGTCGACGTCGAGCAGGCTTACGCGGTCGGCAAGGCGGCGGTGAAGATGGCGCTGGCCGGCAAGACCGCGGTCATGCCGGTCATCGAGCGCGTGTCCGATCGTCCGTACCGCTGGAAGATCGCCGAAGCGCCGTTGTCGCGGGTCGCCAACAAGGAAAAGAAGCTGCCGCGGCGCTACATCTCGAAGGACGGCTTCGGCATCACCGAGGCCGGCCGGCGGTACCTCGCACCCCTGATCAAGGGCGAGAATTATCCCCCGTACGTCAATGGTTTGCCGAAATACGTAACGCTCAAGGGCCATCCGGTCCGGAAGCAGCTGAACGACGAATTTGTGGTATAGTGCGCGGCTTTGGCGGGGGCCGGCCATGCCGGTTCGTAGCACCGCCAGGCCCAGCACCGAGACCGCAGACGCCGCTGCCGGCATCGCCGCAGCCGACGTCCTTTTGCCCTGCCCGGCCCGCCGCGCAGGGGCAGGTGCGGGCGCAGCGCGAGTCGTCCCGCCAGTGGTACGGCCGCCCTGATTACAAGAAGAAGGCCGCGACCGCACAGGCCGCGGCGGGGATCTGACCAGGAGACATAAATGAGTAACGAGTTGTGGCTATGGCTGGCGATCGGCGCCGGTATCGCCGCCATCCTGTACGGGCTCCTGTCCGCACAGTGGATTCTTAAGCAGCCGGCCGGTAACGACCGCATGCAGAAGATCGCGCAGGCGATCCAGGAAGGCGCCGGCGCCTACATGAACCGGCAGTACTTCACGATCGGCATCGTCGGCGTGGTCCTGTTCCTCGTGCTGGGCGTCGCCCTCGACTGGCTGACGGCCACGGGCTTCGCGATCGGCGCCGTGTTCTCCGCGCTGGCCGGCTACATCGGCATGTTCGTCTCGGTGCGGGCCAACGTGCGCACCGCCGAGGCAGCGACGAAGGGCGTGAACCCGGCGCTCAACGTGGCCTTCCGCGGCGGCGCGATCACGGGCCTGCTGGTCGTGGGCCTCGGCCTGCTCGGCGTCGCCGGCTACTACTTCGTGCTGACCGCGAGCGGCTCGAGCGTAGACGATGCGATCCACGCGCTGGTCGGCCTGGCCTTCGGCGGCTCGCTGATCTCCATCTTCGCGCGACTCGGCGGCGGCATCTTCACCAAGGGCGCCGACGTCGGTGCCGACCTCGTCGGCAAGGTCGAGGCGGGCATCCCCGAGGACGACCCGCGCAACCCGGGCGTCATCGCGGACAACGTCGGCGACAACGTCGGCGATTGCGCCGGCATGGCCGCTGACCTGTTCGAGACCTACGCGGTGACCATCATCGCCACGATGCTGCTCGGCGGCCTGCTGGCCGGCAGCTACGGCACCGAGGCGGTCATCTACCCGCTGGCGCTCGGCGCCGTGTCGATCGTCGCATCCATCGTTGGCACGTTCTTCGTGCGGACCTCGGACGGCGGCAAGGTCATGGGCGCGCTGTACAAGGGCCTGATAGTCGCCGGCGTGCTGGCCGCGGTTGCGTTCTACCCGCTGACCAACGCGATGATGGCGGGCTCCGGCAACGCCGCCGGCATCTTCGGCTCGGCGCTGATCGGCCTCGGCCTGACCGCGGCCATGGTCGTGATCACCGAGTACTACACCGGCACCGACTACGCGCCGGTGAAAACGATCGCGAACGCCTCGCTGACCGGCGACGCGACGAACATCATCGCGGGCCTCGGTATCTCGATGAAGGCGACCGCGCTGCCCGTCATCGCGGTCTGCGCCAGCATCTGGGGCGCCTTCCAGCTCGCCCCGGACGCAATGGGCGGCCTGTACAACATCGCGATCGCCGCCACGACCATGCTGTCGATGACCGGCGTCATCGTCGCGCTGGACGCCTTCGGCCCGATCACCGACAACGCCGGCGGCATCGCCGAGATGTCCGAGCTGCCGCCCGAGGTGCGCAATATCACCGACCAGCTCGACGCCGTGGGCAACACGACCAAGGCGGTCACGAAGGGCTACGCGATCGGCTCGGCCGGCCTCGCCGCGCTGGTGCTGTTCGCCGACTACAACAACGCGCTACTCAGCGAGGGCCGCAACGTCACCTTCCTGCTGAACGACTACCGCGTCATCATCGGCCTGTTCATCGGCGGCCTGGTGCCGTTCCTGTTCGGCGCGATGGCGATGGAAGCCGTAGGCCGCGCCGCGGGCTCGGTCGTCAACGAGGTGCGCCGCCAGTTCCGCGAGATCCCGGGCATCATGGAAGGCACCGGCAAGCCGGACTACGGCCGCGCCGTCGACCTGCTGACCAAGGCGGCAATCAAGGAAATGGTCGTACCGAGCCTGCTGCCGATCGCGGTCCCGCTGATCGTCGGCTTCGCGCTCGGCGTCGAGGCGCTCGGCGGCCTGCTGCTCGGCACGATCGTCACCGGCCTGTTCGTGGCCATCTCGATGACCGCCGGCGGCGGCGCGTGGGACAACGCGAAGAAGTACATCGAGGACGGCAACTGCGGCGGCAAGGGTTCGGATGCGCACAAGGCCGCGGTAACCGGCGACACGGTCGGCGACCCGTACAAGGACACGGCCGGCCCGGCGATCAACCCGCTGATCAAGATCATCAACATCGTCGCCCTGCTGATGGTGCCGCTGCTGTAAGACCACGCAGCGAACGCGCAACAGGCAAACCGCCGGCAGCTCGCTGCCGGCGGTTTTTTTTGGACCGGGGACCGGCGGCTACAGCCGCAGCGCGCGGAACGTGCCCGAGGTCGAGGCCGTGCCGAGCGGCACCGGTTCCTCGACGAAATTACCCTGCACGAAGTCGACGCCGACGTCGCGCAGCCAGTCGAAGTCCTGCTGGCTCTCGACCTGCTCCGCGATGACCCGGAACTCCATCGTGCGGGCCAGCTTGATCATCGCCGTGACCATCTCCTGGTTGATCTCGTCGGCCGGCAGTCCGCGCGTGTAGGCCCCGTCGATCTTCAGGTAGTCCACCGGCAGGCGCTTCAGGCGCGAGAAGGAGCCCAGCCCGGAACCGAAGTCGTCGAGCGCAAAGGTGCAACCGATGCCGTGCAGGACTTCGATGAAGCGCTGCACGTGCTGCACGTCCGTGGTGACGACGCCCTCGTTGACTTCGAAGCAGATGCTCTCCGGGGCCACGCCGCTGCGGTCCAGCGAATCGACGACGAAGGCCAGGAATCCCTCGTCGGACAGCGTCTGCCCGGAGATGTTGATCGAGCAGCTGCGGCCGCGCGGCAGGCGGATCTCCCCGGCGTTCAGCGCGGACAGCGTCGCGGAGACGACCCAGCGGTCGATCTGCGGCATCAGCTGGTAGCGCTGCGCGGGACGCAGGAACTCCGCCGAGTTCGCGACCCGGCCGCGCTCGTCGGGCAGCCGGATCAGGACCTCGTAGGCCGGGCCCTGGTCCTGGCCGGTGGTCGCGATGATCGACTGCAGCGCGAGCTGGAAACGGTCCTCGTGCAGCGCGGCCTGCATCTGCCGCAGCCACTGGATGTCGCCGCGTTCCCGCGCGATCGCCTCGTCGCGCGCCGAGTAGACGTGGACCTGGCCGCGGCCGCGCTGTTTCGCGACGTAGCAGGCCGAGTCGGCGGCACTCACGAGGTCCTGCAGCGTGCCGCTCGCCTGCGTGATCTCGACCAGGCCGATCGAAATGCCGATGTTGAAGATCTTGTCCTGCCAGACGAACCGGTAGTCGGAGACGGCCGTACAGATGTCGTTCGCGATCTGCGTCGCCTTCTCGATCGGGCAGCCGATCAGCAGCGTGCCGAACTCGTCGCCGCCCAGGCGCCCGACGAAGTCCGAGTCGCGCACCTGGTCCCTGATCAGCGTGGCCACCTCGCGCAGCATGTTGTCCCCGGCCAGGTGCCCGCAGCTGTCGTTGACGGCCTTGAAACGGTCGAGATCCATGTAGCAGAGGATGTGGCTGGCGTCCTCGGCGTGCGCCTGGTCCATCGCCTCCTGCAGGCGGCGTTCGAACTCGCGACGGTTGACGAGGCCGGTCAGCGGATCGTGCGTGGCCTGGTAGCTCATCTGGCGGGTCAGGCCGCGCAGCTCGCTGACGTCGTGGAACACGACGACGGTGCCGGTAATGCTGTTGGCCGGGCCCTTGATCGGCGACGCCGTCAGCTCGACGGAGTGTTCCTGCTCGCCGTCGCGGCTCACGAGCAACGCGCGGCGTCCCATGTTGACGCGCCGCCGCATGGCCAGGCAGCGTTCGACCGGGTCGCCGAGCGAGCGCCGGTCCGCCTCGTCGATCAGCGCGAAGATGTCGCCGACCGTCTGCCCGGCCGCGGACTCGCGATCGGTGCCGGTCATGCTCTCCGCGGCCCGGTTCATGTAGTCGATGCGGCCCTCGTTGTCGGTCGTAATGACCCCCTCCGAGATCGACTCGAGCGTGTACTGCGCCTGGCGCTTGCTGCGGCTCAGGCTGACTTCGAGGCTCTTGCGGTAGCTGACGTCGCGCGCGACGGTCAGGATCGCGTCATTGCCGCGGTACTCGATCAGCGAACTCTGCGCTTCAACCCACAGGCCCTGGTCGTTGCCGTTGATCAGCTGGATCTCGAGCCGCTCCGGCACCTTCTGGCCGCCGAGCCGGCGCGCCATGGTCTTGCGGAACAGCGCACGGTAGGCCGGCTTGACGAGGTCGGCCACCTGGCGGCCTTCGAGCTGCTCCGGCGCCAGCCCGATCAGGCTGGCCGCGCTCTCGTTGGCCAGCAGGATGCGCTCGTCATGGATCAGCACGACCTCCGGGATCGTGCGCGCGAACTCGGCGAACAGCCGGTCGCGGTCCTGGATTTCCTGGTCGCGGTCGGTCAGCGCGTCGAACAGCCGGTTCACGGTCTGCTGCACGTCGCCTAGCGCGCCGCCGCGGCTGCTGTCGAGCCTGCGGCCCACGGATGCGTCGCCGGCGGCCGCCACCAGCTCGTCGTGGAAGCGCTCGAGCTCGCGATCCCGGCGGCGGCTGCGCAACGCCAGCCAGGCCAGCGCGGCCACGGCCACGCCGAGCAGGCCGCCGAGCAGGCCGACGAGTGCGCTCAGGCCCACGACGGCGCTCCGGTATGACCGGCAGGAGTCATTTCGTCGGGCTGCAGATCCTGTGGAAATTGCTCGCGATGCAAACCTGGCCGTGTCCTCTTCGGCGAACGAACCGCCAGCCACGGCCGCGACCCGATCATTTGTTATTATGCGGCGCCCGGGACCATGGCTCCCGGCGCGGGACCGCGAGGTATTTATTTTTTGAGCATCAAACCGCTCGAGACAGCATAGCTCAGCGATTGCCCCGCACCGCAATGATTCACCATAATTCTAAAACAGCCCGGCGCCCCGACGCGCCGCCGAAATGACGCCCGCGCGCCGCGCGGTGTGCACGGATGAGCAGATGTTGCAGAGCAGCCCGATGAACAGCGATTTTGCGCGACAACAGATGGTGGAACAGCAGATCCGGACCTGGGACGTCTTCGAGGACCGGCTGCTCGACCTGTTCCGGGAACTGCCGCGCGAGGACTTCGTGCCGAGCGAGTGGCGGCAGCTGGCCTACGCGGACGCCGAAATTCCGCTGGCGCACGGCGAACGCATGTTGCGTCCGTCGGTCGAGGGTCGGCTGCTGCAGGCACTCGCACTCGCGCCCGGCGATTCGGTACTCGCGGTCGGTACCGGCAGCGGCTTCCTGACCGCCTGCCTCGCGCGGCTTGCCGCGAGCGTGACCAGCGTCGACATCCACGAGGACGTACTGAATGCGGCCGCGGAAAAATTCGCGCAGCACGGCATCGACAACGTATCGCTGAAGCGTCACGACGTGGCGGCCGACGGCCCGCCCGACGGGCAGTTCGACGCGATCGCCGTGACGGGCTCGCTGCCGCGGCTGGACGAGCGCCTGCTGGAGGCGCTGGCGCCCGGCGGCCGCCTGTTCGTCGTGATCGGCGAGCCGCCGGTCATGGAGGCGCGCGTCTACACCCGGCAACCGGACGGCAGCATCGCGTCGCGCGCGGCGTTTGAGACTTGCCTGCCGCGGCTGCAGAATGTCGTCGAACCGTCGGCATTCTCGTTCTGACGGCGCTGCGGACCGCTGAAACCGTTTCGGCGCCCGCGGCATCCTATCAACAGGCACGGCGCGGATGCCGCGCCGCGCGCAGCGGACGGGCAACATGTTCGAAGAACTGACGCCGATGGCGCTGTGCAACGAGCGGGAACGCGGCGAACTTTGGCAGATAGTCGACGTCCGAGAGGACTGGGAAGTCGAAATCGTCCGGCTGGACGAGGCACTGCACATCCCGCTCAACGAGATTCCCGACCGGCTCGAGGAGCTGGACAGGGACACGCCGGTCGCGGTCCTGTGCCACTCGGGCGGCAGAAGCGCGCGGGTCGCGGGCTACCTCGTCGAGCAGGGCTTCACGCGCGTCGCCAACGTGCTCGGCGGCATCGACGCGTGGTCGCGCGAAGTCGACACCGGGCTCGGCCGCTACTGACCCGCCCGCCCTTGACTGATGTAGTGATATAGTTAACCATAACACTCCGCCCTGCGGCGGCACTGACCGGACAGTCGACCATGAACCAGATCAAGAAACTCCTGATTCCGATCGCCTGCGCGCTGCTGTCGCCGGGGATGCCCGCGCACGCCGCCTCGCTGCTCGAGGTCTACCAGCAGGCGCTGCAGAGCGACCCGCTGATCCACGAAGCGGAGTCCCGCCGCCTCGCGGCGCTGGAGACGCTGCCGCAGGCGCGCGGCGCGCTGTTCCCGCAGATCACGGCGGGCGGCCAGTACGAGGAGCGCAGCGCCGACGGCGGCCAGGTCATCTTCCTGCCGACCGGACCGGGCTCGACCGTGTTCAACAACGAGACCGACTCGACCGGCTGGCAGGTCAACCTGCGGCAGACGATCTTCCGCTGGGACCAGCTGGTCACGCTGAAGCAGGCGAACAAGCAGGTCGCGAAGGCCGAAGCGGACTACGAGGCGGCGCAACAGGACCTGATCGTCCGGGTCACCACCCGCTACTTCGACGTGCTGGCCGCCGAGGACCGGCTGCGCTCGATCCACGCCGACCGGCTGGCGATCGCGCGCCAGCTCGAGCAGGCGAAGCAGCGTTTCGAGGTCGGCCTGATCGCGATCACCGACGTGCAGGAATCGCAGGCGGCCTACGACCAGTCCGTGGCCGCCGAGATTGGCGCGAAGCGCGAACTGGCGACCGCGCGCGAACTGCTGCGCGAGATCACCGGCCAGTACGTGCCGAGCCTCGAGGCACCGGGCGACGAGTTCCCGCTGCCGGCACCGAACCCGGCTGCCGAGCAGAGCTGGATCGATCTGGCCATGGACCAGAACCTCGCGCTGATCGCGAGCCGCCTCGACGAGCAGATCGCCCGCGATGAAATCGCGTTCCGCCGCACCGGGCACTACCCGACGCTGGAGCTGGTCGCGAACTACAGCGACTCGCAGGACGAGACGCGCGACCTGATCGACAACCTGTCCTTCGATACCGACGTTACGGCCGATTCGATCTCGCTGCAGCTGACCGTGCCGCTGTTCTCCGGCGGCCGCACCTCATCCCGGGTGCGCGAGGCGGTCTACCTGCACCGCGCCGCGCGCGAACAGCTGCAGCGCGTCGCGCGCGAGACCGAGCGCGCGACCCGCGACGCCTACCTGGGCGTGCTGTCCGAGATCAGCCGCGTCAACGCGCTGGAGCAGGCCGTGGCCTCGAGCCGCACGGCGCTCGAGGCGACCCAGGCCGGCTTCGAAGTCGGCACGCGCACGATCGTCGACGTGCTGAACTCGCAGCGCGCGCTGTACTCGGCGATCACGAACTACTACCAGAGCCGTTACGTCTACGTCGGCAACGTGCTGCGTCTCAAGCAGGCGGCCGGCACGCTGAAAGTCGAGGACCTCGAGCAGATCGACCGGCACCTGGTCGAACGCGAGGCACCCGAGGACGTCGAGCCCGAGGACTACGGGATCGAGAGCGGCAGCTGACCGGCCGCCGGGACCGCCCCGGCCGGGGCGATACGAGGCAATCGCAGCCCCGGCAACGGTTCGCGTGCACGTCGTCGCCGGCGCCTTGTCGCTGAAGTCGGGTCGTGCGACAGCCGGCTAGCGCGTGTCGCGCGCCGCGATCAGCGGCTCGAGCAGCACCAGCAGGCGGTCCAGCGAGCCGCGGTTCCGCTCGACGACCTGCCGGCCGCGTTCGCCGGTCGTCGCGCGGCGCCCGGCATCGGCCAGCAAGCCGCTGACCGCGCGGCCCAGCGCCGCGGGACCGTCTACGCTGACCGACGCCTCGGCCGCGGCGAACATGTCGGCGATCTCCTGCGTGTTGAACAGGTGCGGCCCGGTGACCACCGGCAGCCCCAGCGCACCGGGCTCCAGCAGGTTGTGGCCGCCGACCGGCACCAGAGTGCCGCCGACGAACGCGACGTCGCTCGCCGCGTAGAACAGCGGTAACTCGCCCATCGTGTCGACCAGGAACACCTGCGTGGCCGCCGCGGGCGCCTCGCCCGAGGTCCGGGTCCGGAAATCCAGGCCGCGCCGCTCCAGCAGCGAGGCCACGGCGGCGAAGCGCTGCGGGTGCCGCGGCACCAGCACCAGCAGCGCGTCGGGATGCGCCTCCAGCACCGCGGCGTGCGCGTCCAGCACCTGCGTCTCCTCGCCCTCGTGCGTGCTGGCCGCGATCCATGCGGGCCGGTCGGGCCACAGCCCGGCGCGCAGTGCCCTGCCCTTCGCGGGCAGTTCCGGCGGCAGCGCGATGTCGAACTTGATGTTGCCGGTCACCCAGGTGCGTTCGCGGTTCGCGCCGAGCGACAGGAAGCGGTCGGCGTCGGCGCGGCTCTGCGCGGCGATCAGGATTCCGTGCGACAGCGTTTCGCGAAACAGCGGCAGGAGCCGGCGGTAGTTGCCGACCGAGCGCGGCGAGATGCGCGCGCTGACCAGCACGAGCGGCACGCCGCGGATTCCGCAGGCACGGTACAGGTTCGGCCAGATCTCCGTTTCCATGATCAGCGCGAACGCGGGCCTGAGGCGCGCGAAGAAGCGGTTCACGGCCGTCGGCGTTTCGAACGGGATGTAGCAGTGCGTGATCGCGTCGCCGAACAGCTTGCGGGCGCGCTCGGCGCCGGTCGGCGTCACGGTCGTTATCAGCAGCGGCCGCTCGGGGAAGCGCTCCAGCAGTGTCGTGACCAGCGGTGCGGACGCCTGCACCTCGCCGACCGACACCGCGTGCACCCAGATCGTGCCCTCCGGCAGCGCCGGGTAGCCGAGACCGAAACGCTGCCCGAGGCGATCCCAGTAACTGCGGTTGCCCAGCCCGCGCAGCATGAAGTACAGCGCGTACAGCGGCAGCAGCAGGTAGGTCAGTGCGGCGTAGGCGACTCGCATGGCGGGGGCTACGGCCGCTCGGCGCGGGCTCAGGCCTCCTGCGACAGGCGATCGATGATCCGGGTCGAGGACTGGCCTTCGCGGAACGCGAGCACGCGCACCTCGCCGCCGGCCGCAAGCACGTCCTTCGCACCGGCGATTTCATCGGGCCGGTAGTCGCCGCCCTTGACGAGCACGTCCGGCAACACCGCGGAAATCAGCCGCGCCGGGGTGTCCTCGGCGAACGGCACGACCCAGTCGACCGCGGCCAGCCCGGCCAGCACCGCCATGCGGTCGGCGAGCGTATTGATCGGACGGGTTTCGCCCTTCAGGCGCCGCACCGAATCGTCGTCGTTGACGGCCACCAGCAGCCGGTCCCCCAGCGCCTTGGCCTCTTCGAGGTAAGCCACGTGGCCGGCGTGCAGCACGTCGAAACAGCCGTTGGTCATGACCAGGCGTTCGCCGCGCTCGCGCGATTCCGCAACCATCGGCAGCAGTTCGGCCTCGCTCAGCAGCCCGCGTCCGCCCTGCCCGCGCTGGTGCAGCGCGACCTGCAGCTCCGAGCGCGTCACCGCGGCGACGCCGATCTTACGCACGACCAGCCCGGCGGCCAGGTTCGCGAGCCGCGCCGCGTCGGGCAGGCTCGTGCCGCTCGCCAGCGCCGCCGCGGTCGTCGCGATGACCGTATCGCCGGCGCCGGTCACGTCGAAAACCTCGCGTGCCTGGGTCGGCAGCATCAGCGGCTCGGCGCCCCGCTCGACCAGCAGCATGCCCTTCTCGCTGCGGGTCACGAGCAGCGCATCGAGCTCGAGGTCGGCGACCATTGCCTCCGCGCGGGCGATGAGCTCGGCATCCGTCGCGCAATGGCCGGCGACGGCCTCGAACTCGCCCTGGTTCGGCGTCAGCAGCGTCGCGCCGCGGTATTTCTCGAAGTCCGTGCCCTTCGGGTCGATCAGCACGGCGCAGCCGGCTTCGCGCGCAGCCGCGATCATCGCGGCGACCTCGACCAGCGCGCCCTTGCCGTAGTCCGACAGCACGACGACGCGGGCCTCGCCTGCGTGCCGCGCGAGCGCCTCGCGCAGGCGGCCGCCGCCGGCGGTCAGGCGTTCCTCGCGATCGAGGCGGATCAGCTGCTGGCCGCGGCTCTGCACGCGGGTCTTGGTGATTGTCGGCTGCCCGGCCACGCGGACGAAATCGCAGGCAATGCGCCGCGGCTCGAGCAGGTTCGCCAGCAGCGTTGCGTCGGCGTCCTCGCCGGTGACACCGAGCAGGCGGGTCGCCGCGCCGAGGCTCGCGAGGTTGACCGCGACGTTGGCGGCGCCGCCGGGCCGGACGTCCTCGTTGCGCACGTGCACGACCGGCACGGGCGCCTCCGGGGAGATCCGGTGCGTGCCGCCGAACAGGTAGCGGTCCAGCATGACGTCCCCGGCGACGAGCACGCGGGCGACGCTGAAGTCGGGGATGGCGAGAGTCACGGGCGGATAGTACTACAGCGGAACAGGCCGGACTCGCCCGGCACGCCGCGGCCGGCCGCCGCGGCGTCCGGGAATTGCGCTAAGCTTCGCTGCTATCCGGCGCGCTGGCCGGCACGCTGCAGACGAGGCGACACGATGCGACAGGTAACGGACTGGCTGGAAGCCCTGCCCGAGGCATTCAAGGTCTATCGCGCCGGCCGCGACGTGGACGAGGTCGAGTGCATCGTGCCCGACCTGGCCGGCATGTCGCGCGGCAAGACGATGCCCGCGCACAAGTTCGACCCGGAGCACGAGACCTACCTGCCCGTGTCGATCTTCTACCAGACCATCACCGGGCACGACGTCGAGATGGACATCGACAACCAGTGGGCCGAGGGCGACCTCGTGCTGAAACCCGACATGTCCACCGCGAAGGCCGTGCCCTGGGCCAAGGAGCCGACGCTGCAGGTCATCCACGACCTGTACACGCGCGACGGCGAGCCGGTGAACATCGCGCCGCGCCAGGTGCTGAAGCGGGTCATCGCCCGCTACGCCGAGCAGGGCTGGAAGCCGGTCGTGGCGCCGGAGCTCGAGTTCTACCTGATCACGCCGAACCTCGACCCGAACGAGCCGGTGGTCTCGCCGATCGGCCGCACCGGCCGCCGCGGCACCAGCCGGCAGTCCTACTCGATGTCCGCGGTCGACGACTACGGCCCGGTCATCGACACGATCTACCGCTTCGCGCAGGACGCCGGGCTCGCGATCGACACGGTGATCCAGGAGGACGGCGCCGGCCAGGTCGAGATCAACCTGACGCACGGCGACCCGCTGCTGCTAGCCGACCAGGTGTTCTACTTCAAGCGCATCATCCGCGAAGCCGCGCTGAACCACGACATGTTCGCGACCTTCATGGCCAAGCCGATGCGCGACCAGCCCGGCTCGGCCATGCACCTGCACCAGAGCATCGTCAGCCTCGCCAGGGGCCACAACCTGTTCAGCAACACGAAGGGCGAAGCCAGCCGGCTGTTCCGCTATTACCTCGGCGGCTGCCAGCACTACCTGCCACAGGCACTGCCGCTAATGGCGCCCTACGTGAACAGCTACCGGCGCTTCGAGTCCGACGGCGGCTCGAGCGCGCCGACCAACTTCGCCTGGGGCATCGACAACCGCGCGACCGGGCTCAGGGTACCGAACGCAAAGCCGGAGAACCGCCGCGTGGAGAACCGCGTCATTGGCGTCGACTGCAATCCCTACATCGCTATCGCGGCCGCGCTGGCCTGCGGCTACCTCGGCATGCGCGACAAGCTGAAGCCCGGCGAGCCGGCGGCGGGCGAAGTCGACGACGAGCGTTACGACATACCGACCACGCTGGACGAGGCGCTGGACAGCTTCGAGGAAGCGACCGAACTGCACGAGATCCTCGGCCGGCAGTTCTGCATGATCTACGGCGAGGTCAAGCGCGAGGAGATGCGCCTGTTCCACCGCGAGATCAGCCCCTGGGAGCGGGAGCACCTGCTGCTGAACGTCTAGCCGGGCCCTCGCGCCCGGCTCGACCGTGTGAGACCCGCCGCGCCCTTGGCGTGCGGCAGGTTGGCTGCGCCGACCATCGCGGCGCTGCGCCCCCTCGTCGTAGCTAAGCCGGCCCTACCCGCACTTCGAATCGCCGCAGGACAGGCAGGTCTTGCAGCCGTCCAGCATCACCACCGCCGCGGTGTTGCACTTCGCGCATAGCTGCGCGCCTTCCGGGTAGTCGCTCTTCGCGAACGCGTCCTTCTGCCGGTGCGCGTCCTCGTACTCGGCGCGCTTCTCGTCGATCAGCTGCTGCTGCGCCTCGTCGAGCTCGTTCTGGCCGAGCAGGCCGATCGCGATCAGGTGCTTCTCGACGATGTAGCCGAGCTCCGCGATGATCGACGGCATGAACTTGCCGCCCGCCTTCCAGTAGCCGCCGCGCGGGTCGAACACGGCCTTCAGCTCGTCGACCAGGAAGGTGACGTCGCCGCCCTTGCGGAACACGGCCGAGATGATGCGGGTGAGTGCCACGATCCACTGGTAGTGATCGAGGTTTTTCGAGTTGATGAACATCTCGAACGGCCGGCGCTTCTCGTGCTCCGTGCCCTCGTTCAGCACGATGTCGTTGATCGTCACGTACATCGCGTGGTCGGAGACCGGCGTCTTGACCTTGTAGGTCGAGCCGATCAGCATCTCGGGCCGCTCGAGCTTCTCGTGCATGCGGATGACTTCCGCGCGCCCGTCCTCGGAGGTCTCCCGGGTCAGGGCCGGCTTCGCCGCTTCCTCTTCCGGCTTCTTGACCGCGTAGCCGACGATTTTCTTGTCTATGCGAACTTTGCTCATTGTCGTCATCCGACCTGTCTGGCGGCGGCGCGGACCGAATCCGTCCCCCGCGCCGCGGCATGTTGCCGGCCTCTCGCCGGCGTAGTGAGCGGCGCCCGCCCGGGCGCGCGTGTCCTGCAAGCCCCTGTCAGAACTTGCCGTAGTAGCCTTCCTTCAGGGCATCGAACAGGTTCGCGGCGGTGTGCACCTCGCCGTCGTATTCGATTTCCTCGTCGCCCTTGAGTTCGACCGTGCTGCCGTCGTCGAGCGTGAAGGTGTAGACCGTGTTCTTGAGATCGCGCTCCTTGACCAGCACGCCCTGGAAGGCTTCCGGGTTGAAGCGGAACGTCGTGCAGCCCTTGAGCCCCTGCTCGTAGGCGTACATGTAGATGTCCTTGAAGTCCTCGTACGGGTAGTCCGTCGGCACGTTCGCCGTCTTCGAGATCGACGAGTCGATCCAGGTCTGCGCGGCGGCCTGGATATCCACGTGCGCCTTCGGCGTGATGTCGTCGGCCGTGATGAAGTAGTCCGGCAGCGCCGTATCAGGGTTGCCGTCCTCGGCGTCGGGCATCGCCTTCGGGTTGACCAGCGCACGGTAGGACAGGAGTTCGAACGAGAACACGTCCACCTTTTCCTTGGACTTCTTGCCCTGGCGGATCACGTTGCGGAAGTAGTGATGCGCGAAACTCGGCTCTATGCCGTTCGACGCGTTGTTCGCGAGCGACAGCGAGATCGTGCCGGTCGGCGCGATCGAACTGTGGTGCGTGAAGCGCGCGCCGATCTCGGCGAGCTGCTCGACGAGCTCGGGCGCCTCCTCGGCGATGCGCTGCATGTAGCGGCTGTAGCGCGCGTGCAGGATGCGGCCCGGCAGCTTGTCGCCGACCTGGTAGCCGTCGCGCGCCATCTCCGGGCGCTTGGCCAGCATCTCCTGGGTGACCGTGAACTCCTGCTCCATGATCGGTGCCGGGCCCTTCTCGCGCGCCAGCTCCAGGCCGGCCTCCCAGCCGGCCAGCGCCAGCTGCTTCGAGACCTCCTCGGTGAACGCGACCGAGGCGGGATCGCCGTACTGCATGCGCAGCATCGTGATCGTCGAACCGAGGCCAAGGAAGCCCATGCCGTGGCGCCGCTTGCGGGTGATCTCGTCGCGCTGCCGGGCCAGTGGCAGTCCATTGATCTCGACGACGTTGTCGAGCATGCGCGTGAATACCTTGACGACCTTGCGGAATTCCTTCCAGTCGAAGCGCGCCTTGTCCGTGAACGGGTCGACGACGAACTTGGTCAGGTTGACCGAGCCCAGCAGGCAGGAACCGTAGGGCGGCAGCGGCTGCTCGCCGCAGGGATTGGTTGCGCGAATCGTCTCGCAGAACCAGTTGTTGTTCATCTCGTTGACGCGGTCGATCAGCACGAAGCCGGGCTCGGCGAAATCGTAGGTCGAGGCCATGATGACGTCCCACACGCGCCGCGCCGGCAGCGTCCGGTAGACCTTGCAGGCCACGAGGCCCTCGGCGTTGCGCACGTAGTTCTTCGGCTCCGGCCACTCGCGCCAGACGAACTGCGTCTCGTCGTCGACGTCGAGGCCGTCGGCGTCCACCTCCTTGCGCGTCACCGGGAAGGCCAGGCGCCACTCGGCGTTGTCCTTGACGGCCTGCATGAACTCGTCGGTGATCAGGAGCGACAGGTTGAACTGGCGCAGGCGGCCGTCTTCGCGCTTGGCGCGGATGAAGTCCATGACATCCGGGTGGCCGACGTCGAACGTGCCCATCTGCGCGCCGCGCCGGCCGCCGGCCGACGACACGGTGAAGCACATCTTGTCGTAGATATCCATGAACGACAGCGGCCCGGAGGTGTACGCGCCGGCACCGGTCACGTACGCGCCCTTCGGTCGCAGCGTCGAGAACTCGTAGCCGATGCCGCAGCCGGCTTTCAGCGTCAGGCCCGCCTCGTGCACCTTGTTCAGGATGTTGTCCATCGAGTCGCCGACCGTACCGGAAACCGTGCAGTTGATCGTCGAGGTCGCGGGCTTGTGCTCCTGGGCGCCCGCGTTCGACGTGATGCGCCCCGCCGGGATCGCGCCCGAGCGCAGCGCCCACAGGAAATCCTCGAAACACTGCGCGCGCAGCGGCTCCGCCTCGACGTCGGCCAGCGCCCGGGCGACGCGACGGTAGGTATCGTCGATCGCCGCGTCGATCGGCGTGCCGTCCTTGGCGGCCAGCCGGTACTTGGCCTGCCAGATGTCGAGCGATGCGGGCTGAAAGTCGATGTCGGAAACGGATTCTGCGGTGAAATTGACTGCGGACTTCATGTCGTCCTTTACTCCCTGCGCGCGGGCGGGCCCGGGCGTCTGAATGCTTGCTTAGCCCCAATGGCGCGGCGAATAGCTTCCCGCTCGTCGCTGGCCCCAATCCGGCGACGAGGGCCCGGTCCGGGCTCCGCGCTTCGTTATCCGTGACACAAGATGTTGTGTCCGACGAGGGGCTAGATTATGCCTGCTGCGGGGGAGTGTCAAGGCTTCGAACGAATTTTTGTCGCTTTCATTACAGCAATAAAAACAGTAATTTACAAGCTATTCGGCACGTACTGCATTAAAAAACCACGAAAAAAAACGGCCGCGCGAAAATCGAGCCTGTGCACAAGATGTAGTGTCATTAAGTGAAACGGCGCGGCGTCGCCGGGCGGCCGCCGCAAGCGCCGGCCGGCCGCTTGAAATGGCCCGGCGACGGCCGCATTTCGGCTGGCATCGCGCAGCGGTCGCGCGGGCGGAACGCCCCGCAGGGCCGCGGCTGTACACCGACATGCAGAGGATACGCCGATGACTTTCACCCAGCTCACCCGTCGCCCGGCCGAGTCGGCCGACTGGACCCCGCCCGTGGACATTGCCGAAACGGACGACCGCTATGTCCTGACCGCCGACCTGCCCGGCGTCAGCCCCGAGGACATCGAGATCAGCCTCGAGGACAACGTTCTGACGCTGGCCGGCCGCCGCGCCGACATTGAGGCCGACGGCCGTCGCCGGCACTACGCCGAGCGCCGCACGGGCCGCTTCCTGCGCCGCTTCACGCTGCCGGCCACGATCAACGGGGACGCAATCGAGGCACGCAGCGCCCACGGTACGCTGGCGATTACGGTGCCGAAGCGCGCCGAGGTGCAGCCGCGGCGCATCGAAGTCGCGGCGGCCTGAGCCGCGACGGTACGCGCCGCCCGCGCATCCTGACCCGATGCGCGGGCGATTCGCCGCCGGAACTTTCCTGCCGCCTGCGCGGTCCGCCGCTAGCAGACGCGCGGGAATCGTCGGCCGGCGCCCGGTGCAGACCAGCGACGACGCAGTTACGAGAGGAAACGTTCACATGACGCAAGCTACGAGATTTTTCGCCGCGGCGACCGCCGCACTGCTGCTCGCCGCGGGCAGTGCCAGCGCCGCGCTGCCGAGCCTGGCACCGCTGGTCGACCGTGCCTCGCCGGCCGTGGTCAACATCCGCGTCAGCCAGACGCTCGACAACCGCTCGGCCTACGGCGACGAGATGTTCCGGCGCTTCTTCGGCCTGCCGGACACGCCGCGCGGTCCGCGCGAGATCGCGAGCGCCGGCTCCGGCGTGATCGTCGACGCCGAGAACGGCTACATCCTGACCAACCATCACGTCGTCGACGGCGCCGACCGGATCCAGATCTCGCTCCTGAACGAGGACACCCTCGAGGCAGAGATCGTCGGTTCGGACGCGGCCACAGACATCGCGGTACTGAAGGTGGACCCGGACGGCTTCGACCTGACCGACATCGAGTTCGGCGACTCCACCCGCCTGCGGGTCGGCGACTTCGTGATCGCGATCGGCAACCCATTCGGCCTTGGCCACACGGTGACCTCGGGCATCGTCAGCGCGCTCGGCCGCAGCGGCATCAGCCGTTCCGGCTACGAGGACTTCATCCAGACCGACGCGTCGATCAACCCGGGCAACTCCGGCGGTGCACTGGTCGACATGGACGGCAAGCTGATCGGCATCAACTCGGCGATCATCAGCCGCTCGGGCGGCAACGTCGGCATCGGCTTCGCCGTGCCCTCCGAGATCGCGCGCTCGATCATGCGCCAAATTCTCGACTTCGGCGAAGTGCGCCGCGGCCTGCTCGGCGTGACGATCCAGACGATCGACGAGGAAGGCGCCAAGGCGCTCGGCGCCGAGGTCAGCCGCGGCGCGCTGATCTCGGAAATCACGCCCGAGAGCGCAGCCGAACAGGCAGGCCTCCAGGTCGACGACATCATCGTGCGCGTCGACGACAAGCGCATCGGCAACAGCCGCGAGCTCGCCAACGCGATCGGCCTGAAAGGCTCCGGCGACGTCGTCGAAATCGAATACGTGCGCGACGGCCGCAACCGGACTGTCAACGCCACGCTCGGCGAGGCGCGCACGCAGATCAGCAGCGGCGCCGAGATTCATCCGGGCCTCGAGGGCGCGCAGTTCGCGTCGTCGTCGACCTCGTCGACGAACGGCGTCGAGGTGACCGAGGTCGAGCCGGGTTCGCCGGCCGCGCAGCGCGGGCTGCGGGCCGGCGACCTGATCACGGCGGTCAACCGCCAGCGCGTGCAGAACCTCGCCCAGCTGAGCCAGATCGCGGAAGACAGCCGCATCCTGTTCCTGCTGGTGCAGCGCGGCGACCGCACGCTGATGCTGCAGATCCGCTAGGCGGCACGCGAGGAATGAAACACGGCGCCGGGCCGTTGCCCGGCGCCATTGCCGCGGCCCGCGGCGGCCGGTAATGTCGATGCTTCCCACACCATCGGCCACCGGAGATCCCGCCGCATGCCCCGTCTCGCCGCCTGCCTGTTGCTGGTACTCGCCACGGGCGTTCACGCCGACGACCGGCTGGCCGCGCAGCGCGAGGCGTTCCGCGCGGCGCACGCGAACGCCGAACTCGGCCTGTTCGATCTCGCGGACGACGAGCGCGCGCTGCTGGGCGACTACATCCTCTGGCCGGATCTCGAGGCCGCCTGGCTGCGCGCACGGCTCGGCCAGGGCGTCGACGCCGGCGTCGAGCCGTTTCTCGCCGCGCACGGCGAGCTGAAGCCCGCGCGCGAATTACGTTACCGCTACACGCTGTGGCTCGCCCGCCGACAGCGCCACGCCGACTTCCGCCGTTACTACGAGCGCCACTACGCGTCGCTCGGCGTCGCCCGGCTCGACTGCCTCGCGCTCGATCTCGAAGTCGCGGGCGGATTGCCGGCATCCTTGCCGGAGCGGGCGCGCTCGCTGTGGCTCGTCGCGCACAGCCAGGCGCGCGAATGCGACCGGCCTTTCGAGCGCCTGCGCGCCGCCGGGCTGATCGACGAAGCGCTGGTCCGCGAACGCTTCCGGCTCGCCGTAGCCGCCCGCGAACTCGGCATGGCCCGCTACCTGGCCCGCGCGCTCGGCGACGCCGAGCGTCACGAGGCGGGGCAATGGACCGCCGCGTACGGACGCCCGCGCGTATTCCTGGAACAGGCCCGGCCGGCGCTAGCAGCGCCCGTCTACCGCGAGCAGCTGCTCGCGGCCGTCGAGCGCATCGCCTACGACGACGCGGCCACCGCGCAGCAGCACTGGCACGCGCTGCGTGACGGGTTCGGCTTCGAACCTGTCGAGCGCGCGCGCGTCGACCGGCACGTCGCACTGTGGCTCGCCCGCCAGCACGCCGCAGGTGCCGCTGCCGCGCTCGACGATCTCGCCGGCGACGCGGTCGACGACGAGGTCCGCCGCTGGCGCGTGCGCACGGCGCTGCGCGAGCAGCGCTGGGACGCCGTGCTCGGGCAGCTCGAGCGTCTCGGCGCGGACGACCGGGACGACGCCGGCTGGCGCTACTGGCGCGCGGTCGCGCTGCGCGAGACCGGCCAAGGCAGCGCCGACGCGCTGTTCCTCGCGCTGGCCGGCGAGCGCGACTACTACGGCTTCCTCGCCGCGGACGCGCTCGGCATCGACTACGACTACGGCCACAGCGCGCTGGCGGCCGACGAGGCCGCGCTCGCCGACCTGGCCCGGCGGCCCGAACTCGCGCGCGCCCGCGAGCTGTTCATGGTCGGCCTCGACAGCCGCGGACGCTCGGAGTGGGACGCGGCCGTGCGCGGCCTGCCCGCGGACCTGCAGCTGCAGGCGGCGATCCTCGCGCATCGCTGGGGCTGGCATTCGCGCGCGATCGCGACCGCGGCGCGCGTCGACAGCTACGACGACCTCGCGCTGCGTTACCCGCTGCCCTACGCCGAGCAGTTCGAGCAGCACGCGCGCCAGGCACGGATCAGCCCGAGCTGGGCGCTCGGCGTCGCGCGCAGCGAAAGCCTGTTCATGCCCGACATCCGCTCGTCCGCCGGCGCGGTCGGCGTCATGCAGCTGCTGCCGTCGACCGGCAGGCAGAGCGCCCGCGAACTGAACGCCCCCTTCCACGGCCAGGTCACGCTGACCGATCCGGCCAGCAACATCCGCCTCGGCACCTGGTATCTCGGCCGCATGCAGGCCCGCTTCTTCGACAACCCGGTGCTCGCGACCGCAGCCTACAATGCCGGGCCGCAGCGGGTCGAGAACTGGCTGCCGGCGAAACGGCCGCTCGACGCGCGGGTCTGGATCGAGACGATTCCGTACGCCGAGACGCGCAGCTACGTGCGCCGCGTGCTGACGGCGGACACGATCTTCGACTGGCGCCTCGGCCGCGCCGACAGCCGCCTGTCGCAGCGCTTGCAAGAGGTGCCGGCGCCGGCCGCGCGCGTCGGCAACGCGGACTAGCCGGGGTCTCCCTCGGGCGCGAGCGCGGCCAGCCGGTCCGCGCGCTCCGCCGCGCCGAGTTCGCCCAACTTCTCGACTTCCGCGTAGAAACACCCGAGCTCGCGCCCGCAGTCCGCGTACAGCGCACGGAACGCCGGCACGTTGCCGCGGTACAGCGCGACCGACGCGAGCCAGGCGTTGTTGAACAGCTCGCCGGGCCAGTTGCCCTCGCCGCGGGCGTCGAGCGCGCGCTCCAGCGCAGCGAACGCCTCCGCCTTGCGCTCGCGCAGCGTCGCCGCCGGCAGCGGCTGCGCGTACAGCGCGCGCAGCCGCTCGCGCGTCTCGTCGATCAGCTCGAGCCGCGCGGCCGCGCGGCGCTGCCGTTCCGACCACTCCGCCGCGACCGCCGGCTCGCCGCGCGCCTCGAGCCAGCGGGCAAGGCCGATCTCGGCGACCGCCGTCGCAAACGACTCGTTGAACGCGGTGTCGTCGTCCAGGTACAGGCGCTGGTGGGCGAGCTCGTGGAACAGCAACGCCACGAGTTCCGCGTCGTCGCGCGAGAGCATCGTGTTGAGGATCGGGTCGGCGAAGCGCCCGAGCGTCGAGTACGCGGCCACGCCGCCCACGTAGACGTCGTAGCCGTCGTCGCGCGGGCGCGCTGTCGTCCGCCGCGCGCCGGCCTCGTCGAAGTAGCCGCGGTACGCGAGGCAGCCGACAAACAGGTAGCACCAGGTCTTCGCTTCCAGCGAGAACTCCGGCGCCGCGATGACGTTCCAGACGACGTAATCGCGTTCCAGGTCGGCGTAGCTGCGATAGCTGCCGTTGTCGGGCAGCATGAGTTCGCGGGTCGCGAAGTCGCGGGCGTCGGCCAGCGTCGCGAGCCGGGCCGCGAGCGCCGGGTCGGTGGCGGGGTCCGCGATCACCTCCTCCACCGGCGTGCGCCGCTTGAGCACGTCGAACTGGCCGCGCACCGCCTGCGCGTAGTAACAGCCGGGCACCGCGGCGAACGCGACCAGCAGCAGGATGGGCGGGAGCGCGCGCCGGGCGAGCCGGCGGCGCCGCGGGTTCTCGGGCATCGCGCAAGCATAGCAGTGGCGCGGGCGGCGTTCGGGCTAGAATCGCGCCATGGAAATTTATCTCGTCGGCGGCGCCGTGCGTGACGAGCGGCTCGGGCTGCCCGTGCGCGAGCGCGACTGGTGCGTCGTCGGCGCGACCCCCGCCGACCTCGAGGCGCGGGGTTTCAAGCCGGTCGGGCGCGACTTCCCCGTGTTCCTGCACCCGGAAACGGGCGAGGAGTACGCGCTCGCCCGCACCGAGCGCAAGACCGGGCGCGGCTACCACGGCTTCCGCTTCGACACTTCGCCCGACATCACGATCGAGGAGGACCTCCGGCGCCGCGACCTGACGATCAACGCGCTGGCGCAGGCCGGCGACGGCTCGCTGATCGACCCGGCCGGCGGCCTCGCCGACCTCGACGCACGGCTGCTGCGCCACGTGTCGCCGGCCTTCCGCGAAGACCCGGTGCGCATCCTGCGCGCGGCCAAGTTCGCCGCGCGCTTCGCGCCGCTCGGTTTCACGATCGCCGCCGAGACGCTGGAGCTGATGCGCGCGATGGTCGCCGACGGCGAGGCCGACGCGCTGCAGCCGGACCGGGTGTGGAAGGAGACCGAGGCCGCGCTCGTCTCCTCGCATCCGCAGGTCTACTTCCGGGTCCTGCGCGAGGTCGGCGCGCTGGCCGCCGTGTTCCCGGAGATCGACGCGTTGTTCGGCGTGCCACAGCCGCCGCAGTGGCACCCGGAGATCGACACCGGCGTGCACACGCTGATGGTGCTGGAACAGGCTGCCCGCCTGTCCGGCGAACTCGACGTGCGCTTCGCGGCGCTCGTGCACGACCTCGGCAAGGCGACGACGCCCGCGCACCGGCTGCCGGGCCACCCGGGCCACGAGAAGCGCGGCCTGCGCATTATCCGCGCCCTTTGCGAACGCATGCCGGTGCCGAAGGCCAGCCGGGAACTCGCGCTGCTCGTCGCCGAGTTCCACGGCCACTGCCACCGTGCGCTCGAGCTGCGGCCGGCGACGGTCCTGAAGGTGCTCGAGCGCGCGGACGCGTTCCGGCGCCCGGAGCGCTTCGAGCGCTTCCTGCTGGCCTGCGAGGCGGACGCGCGCGGGCGGACGGGGCTCGAGGATCGCGACTATCCGCAGGCCGGCTACCTCGCCGGCGCGCAGCGGGCGGCGGCCGCCGTGTCTGCGGCCGACATCGTCGACGCCGGCCTCGAGGGCCCGGCCATCGGCCGCGAGCTCGCGGCGAGGCGCACCGCGGCGCTCGCGCATTACAAGGCAGACACTACCTAGTCGCCGTAGAAGTAGAAGAACACCGAGAACAAGGTGGCGCGGCCGGCGGCGTCCGAGTCGTCCGTCTCCAGCCGCAGTTCCAGGTCACTCGCCGGGCCCAGCGGCGTCAGCAGGCCGATGCCGAGCGCGTCGACCCGGTCACCGAACACGGCGGTCTCCCAGCGGGCGGCGCGCAGGTCGAGCACGCGATCGCCGAACGAGAATTCGACCCCGGCGCTCAGCCGCTGGTCCAGCAGGCTGTTGACCATGCTGAGGCGCGACAGCGCGAACACCCGCAATACGTCGCGGTTCGGCGTCAGCGAGATATTGCGCGAGTAGTCGTAGCTCATGCCGTTCGCGTAGACGCTGACCGCCTCGCCCAGTTCGACGCGCGCGGACAGGCCGATGCCGTCGGCGTCGAACTCGACCCGGCGCGGCTGGTCGAGCAGCAGCGAACGGATCGTCAGGTCGAAAGCGCGCCGCTCGTAGTCGAGCGAAAGCGATGCGCGCTCGTTTTTCCAGTACACGGCGGCCGACAGGTCGTTCGAGTCGAGCAGTTCGGCGTCGCCCCAGTAGGCGATCGATGCGCGCACGCCGATCGGGTCGAAATAATGGTCGATGCCGAGGTCGAGATACCAGGTCTCGAGATTGAACAGCCGGTCCCGGCTTTCGCTGCGCGACGCGCTGATGCTGGCCCAGGTGTCCTCCGCCACGCCGAAGCTGCCGAGCAGCGCGACGGCCTTGCTGTTCTCGCTGTCGGCCTCCAGGCCCAGGCTGACGACGTGCTCGGCGGCCGCCTTGCCCGCCAGCAGGAGCAGCAGGACGGCCAGCGCGCGGCCGGGTTCAGAGCAGGACATAGACGATCACCCCCGCCAGCAGCAGCCGGTAGACCGCGAAGGGCATGAGCCCGATGCGGGTCACGAAGCGCATGAAGAACTCGATACTCAGGTAGGCAACGATAGCCGAAACGAGCACGCCGAGCCCGAGCTCGAGCCAGGCGACGGTGGCGCCCGCGAGAATCAGCGACAGCAGCTTGTAGCTGCCGGCGAGCAGTATGACCGGCGCCGACAGCAGGAACGAGAAGCGCGCGGCATCCTGGCGCGCGAATCCGAGCGCGCGGCCCGCGGTGATCGTGATGCCGGAACGCGACGTTCCCGGGATCAGCGCGACCGCCTGGGCGAGCCCGATCAGAAGCGCCTCGCGCAGCCCGACGTCGCTGATGTTGCGCGCGCTGCCGCCGAAACGGTCGGCCAGCGCCATCAGGATGCCGAAGCCTGCGAGCGTAACGACGACGACGGCCGGGTCGCGCAGGTTGGCCTCGATCCAGCCGGCGAACAGCAGGCCGGCGATTGCGGCGGGCACGGTGCCGAGCGCGATCGCGAGCGCCATGCGCGAGCGCGGCGAGGCGAAGTCGCCGGTCGCGACCTGCAGGCTGCCGCGCAGCAGCCCGGCGATGTCGGCGCGGAAGTACAGGCACACGGCCGCGAGCGAGCCCATGTGCACGGCGACGTCGAACAGGAGCCCCTGGTCGCTCCAGCCCGCGAAAGCCGGCACCAGCACGAGGTGCCCGGAGCTCGAGATCGGCAGGAATTCGGTCAGGCCCTGCACGACGGCGAGCACGATGATCTGCAAGGTAGTCAAGCGGCGGTCCTTGGGTTCGAGTCCGTTACGGGTTCGCCAGCGTACGGCGGGCGGCTGCGCGTCGCGCGGAGCCGCGTCACAAGCTGTGCGAGCGGTCGGCGATGCCGAGCGGTGCGGGCAGCGGCACGTCGCCGCGCGCCAGGGCCAGGCACTTGAAGTGCTCGCCCATTTCGCCGGGGAGCGTAAGCAATTTCACCTGCCGCGACAATGCGGCCCTTGTACGCGTCGGCAGCGACTCGAATCCCTGCAGCTCGTCCTCGAGGCCGCCGTGAATCAGGAAATCCGCCTGCGAACCGAATCCAACGAT
>CALALV010000129.1 GCA_937925605.1 uncultured Woeseia sp. | reverse complement strand
GACGCCGCCGAGCGCGCGGCCGCGCTCGCCGAACGCCGGGCACTGGACGCGCTGGAGCAGCGCCGCGCCGAGGAGGCACTGGCCGCCAGCCGGGCGCTGGCCGCGCGCATGCCGCAGCCGGAACCCGTCGGCAGCCCGTCCGTCGACACGAGTCTCGACCTCGACCTGACCCCGATCGCGATCGCGGACCCGTCGCTCACGTCGATGCGTTCCGAGATCGCGAGCCTGCGCGGCCTGCTCGAGCGACAGGTCTCGAGCCTGCTCTGGGCCGAGGGCACCCGCCGCTCGCCGCAGCTGTCCGAGGCCCTGCGCAACCTGGCCCGGCTCGGCATCGCGCCGGATGTCGCGCAGCAGGTGATCGCGCGCCTCGGCCAGCCCGACTCGATCCGCCACGCCTGGCAGCAACCGCTCGCGGCGCTGTCGGAACTGATCCCGGTCGGCAGCAACCGCCTGCTGACCGACGGCGGCGTTGCGGCGCTGGTCGGTCCCACGGGAGTCGGCAAGACGACGACGATCGCCAAGCTCGCCGCCCGCTACGCGATGCAGTACGGCAGCGACGACATCGCGCTGGTCTGCGCCGACGCCTGGCGCATCGGCGCGCGCGAGCACCTGGCCGCGTTCGCCAGCATCATCGGCGTGAAGGTGCACGCGGCGAGCGACGGTGACGAGCTGACTCGCCTGCTGGATTCGCTGCGCGGCAAGAAACTCGTGCTGATCGATACCGAGGGCGTCTCGCAGCGCGACGCCGACCTGGCCCAGCGCCTCGCCGCGTGGAGCAGCCAGGCCGCGCGCGTCCGCTTCTACCTGACCCTGTCGGCCTGCAGCCAGGAAGCGGCGCTCGACGAGACGATCAGGAGCTTCCGCCGGGTGCCGCTGGCCGGCGCGGTGGTGACGAAGATCGACGAAGCCGGGCAGCTCGGCTGCGCGCTGTCGGCGCTGATTCGCCAGCAGCTGCCGCTCGCCTGGCTGACCGACGGCCAGAACATTCCCGACGACCTGCATCCCGCCGAGCGCCGCAAGCTGTGGCTGCTGAAGCGGGCCGTGGACTGCCTCGCCGCGAGCGGTCCGCAGGTCGACGAACACACGATGGCAGAAAACTACGGAACGGTGAGTGCCACCCATGCATAAGAAAAGTCAGGAAGAGAACGTCCGGCGCGCCCTGGGCAAGGGGCCGGTCAAGGTCATCGCCGTCGCCAGCGGCAAGGGCGGGGTCGGCAAGACCAACGTCGCCGCGAACCTGGCGGTGGCGCTCGCGACGCGCCGGCGGCGGGTGATGCTGCTCGACGCCGACTTAGGGCTCGCCAACGTCGACGTGCTGCTCGGCCTGCAGCCGCGCTTCAACCTGTCGCACGTGATCAGCGGCGAAGCCGATCTCGAAAGCACGGTACTCGAGGGGCCGCGCGGCGTGCGCATCGTCCCGGCGACCTCGGGGAATTACCTGATGACGGACATCCCGCCCATGTCGCAGGCGGCCATCGTGCAGGCCTTCGCCGGCCTCGGCGATCAGCCCGACGTGCTGATCGTCGACACCGCGGCCGGCATCTCCGCGAGCGTCGCACGCTTCGTGCAGGCGGCGCAGCAGGCGATCGTCGTGATTTGCGACGAGCCCTCGTCGATCACGGACGCCTACGCGCTGCTCAAGGTCTTCAGCCGTCACTACGACATCAGCCGTTTCCAGGTCCTGACGAACCAGACCCGCGACGCCGCGCACGGCCGCAGCCTGTTCGAGAAAATCCGCAAGGTGGCGGACCGCTATCTCGACGTCGTCCTGCGCCACGTCGGCAACGTGCCCTACGACGAGTACCTGCGGCGCGCCGTGCAGGAGCAGCGCGCCGTCGTCGACGCCTACCCGGGAAGCCCCGCGGGAGAGTCCTTCAAGCGCGTCGCGCAAACGCTCGACGAGCTGCCGGCGGCCAGCGCGCCGGGCGGCGGCATCGAATTCTTCTTCGAACAACTGCTGCACGCGGACACGGTCTGCGTGGGGAGCATGGCCTGATGTCCTACGCGAGCTACGCCAAGAACAGCTACGTCTCGCAGGACGAGCTGGTCACACAGAACCTCGACCTGGTCAAGCGCATCGCCCATCACCTGGCAGCGCGCCTGCCGGCGGGTATCGACATCAACGACCTGATGCAGGCGGGCATGATCGGCCTGCTGGAGGCATCGAACAACTTCGATCCTGGCAAGGGCGCAAGCTTCGATACCTATGCCGGTATCCGGATTCGCGGTTCGATGCTCGACGAGGTGCGGCGCCAGGACTGGACTCCGCGCTCGGTGCACCAGAAGCACCGCAAGGTCTCCGAAGCCGTGCGCGAGATCGAGGCGGAAACCGGCAGCGCCGCGGAACCGCAGGCGATCGCCCGCCGGCTCGGGATCACGATGGACGACTACCACGCGATCCTCGCCGACACGGCGGGCTGCCGGCTTTTCAGCCTGGACGAAACGCTGGACGACCCGGTGCACGGGCGCGAGCTGCCGGCCGCCGACACGGCGACGCCGGACCAGGAGCTCAGTGACAGCCAGTTTCGCGACCAGCTCGCCGAGGCGATCAGCGGCCTGCCCGAGCGCGAGCAGCTGGTGCTGTCGATGTACTACGAGCGCGAGATGAATCTGAAAGAGATCGGCGCCGTGCTGGGCGTCAGCGAGTCCCGCGTGTGCCAGATCCACGGCCAGGCGCTCATCCGGCTGCGCGCGCTGCGCGAGACCTAGGGGGCCCGGCATGGCAGACAACAGCATCTCGGGCCTGTACCGCATCCTGCCGACGCACCCGGTCAAGCCGCCGCAGCCGGCGGACAAGGAAGGCGAGACCGGGCGCCACAAGCGACCACCGATACCCCCGCCGCCGTCGGGCAATGAAGACGACGACGCGGACGACAAACCCGTAATTGACGAGTACGTGTAATGACTACCGAGGAATTCCTGCTGCAGTACGGATTACTGCTGGCGAATGCCATCCTGCTGGCCGGGGCCGCGCTGGCCCTGCTCCGGAACCGGGCGGAGTCCCGGCGGCTGCGCGCGCTGTTCGACAGCCCGCTGGCTGCCGCGCTGGCGCCGGAGACCTACGACGACCGCGAACTGCGGCGCATGTTCGACCGCCGCTGCACGATGCTCGAGAAGCGTCTCGAGCAGCTGGTCGAGCGCAGCTCGCGCGCGGCTGCCGATGCGGCACGGCCCGCATTGCCGCCGCAGAAGAACGAGTTGCCGGTCGAGTACGCCGTGCGCATGGCCAGGAGCGGGGCGAGCATCGACGACCTCGTGCGCGGGTGCGGGCTGAACCGCGGCGAGGCGCAGCTGTTGCTCAGGCTGCACGCGAACAAGTCCGCGCCGGCCACGCCGGCGACCCACTAGGAGCGTTACGATGGCCGCATCGCCGCACTTCGAGTTCGTCGCCGATCTCGCCAATGCATTCAACAAGGGCGCCATCTGCCTGCCATCCTTCCCCGATATCGTCGTGCGCATCCGCAAGACGCTGGAAAAGGAAGACGTGTACGTCGACCAGGTCGTCAAGGTCGTCAAGACCGACCCCGCGCTGGTCTCGAAGCTGCTCGTGTTCGCGAATTCCGCCGCGCACAACCCCAGCGGCTACCCGATCACGTCGGTCGACGTCGCGGTCAGCCGGCTCGGCTTCGAGCTGGTCAAGAACACGGCGGTGTCGCTGGCCGTGCAGCAGATGTTCCTGGCGAAGAAACACCGGGACATCGCGCCGAAGCTGCGCGCGATCTGGCAGGACAGCATGCAGCTGTCGGCCATGTGCTCGGCGGTCGCCGACGGGCGCAAGCAGTTCGACCAGGACACGGCCTTCGTCTGCGGCCTGCTGCACTACGTCGGCAAGCTGTACATCCTGACCCGCGCGAAGGAATACCCGGGTTTCCTGTCGGACGACGGCATGCTGCAGTCGGTCATCGACGAGTGGCATCCGAAGGTCGGCACCAGCGTCGTCGAGTCCTGGGAGTTCGGCGAGGACGTCGCGCGCACGCTGGATACCGCGGAGCACGTGAGCCCGTACACGAGCAAGGCGCCGGAACTCGTCGACGTCGTCGCGACGGCCGAGCTGCTGCTCGCCCACGTCAAGGCGGCCGTCACGGCCGGCAAGGACCCGGCCCAGGTGGAACACGACCAGGCGGTGTCCGGGCACCCGTCGATGGCCCGGCTCGGCATCAGCGACGGCGACCTGCCGCTGCTGTACGTCACGTTCCAGGAAAAGCTGAGCCTCGTCCGCGAGGCGCTGACCGGCTGAGCGCGTTCAGCTGTCGAGTTCGAGGCGCCTGATCCTGAGCGTCTCCGACTCGCGGCTGAACAGGTGCTGGATCAGGATCTCTTTTTGACCCGGCGGCATGACGAGGAACTCGACCGCGATGCCGAAGGGACGCTTCGTGTCCTTCGGGTCCGGCGAGTCCGTGACGCGCACTACGCGGCAGAATGTCTCTACATAGCGGCTGTCGGTTTCCAGAAGCAGCCTGAGCGCGAGCTTGGTCTCCGGCGCGTACGGCTCGGTCGCGCCGAATACCATGCCGTCAGCGGACAACTCGCAGAGCTGCGGGGCGTTCCGGGCAAGCGAGGCATTCTCCTCGACGACGGACGGCAGCTGGCTTATCGCGAGGTTCACTTTCTCGTTCAGCAGGGAGACGCATACCGCAAGTTCTTCCGAGGTCCGTCGCAGCATGAACAGCTTCTCGTCGAGCCGCGCGTCGAGGTCCATCAGTTTCGCGCGCACGCCGCGGCTGTTGCCCTGGCGCAGCCGCCGGCGCTCTATGCCTGCCGCGAATTCCTTCTCGCTGATGATCTCGTGCTGTACATAGACCGTTTCTTTGATGCGGAACGATCGACGGTTCTCACGCTTGTTCATCGGCTGCGTCCTCCGCTTCGCTTTCCTGCAGCGCCACCGGCGGTTCGGCCGGCTCCTCCGCGATCGGTTCCTGCGCGGCGGATTCGTCGCCGCGAATGATGCTGATATCGACGCGCCGGTTGCTGGCGCGGCCCTCGGGCGTCTCGTTGTCGGCACGCGGGCGGGTGTCCGCGTGCCCGGTGACGGTGAAACGCTCGGGTGCCGCGGTCGTGGTCTTCAGAAGTTCGTGGGTTACCGACACCGCGCGTGACGTCGACAGGTCCCAGTTCGAGCGGAAGTCCAGGTTGTTGGCCGAGATCGGCACGTTGTCCGTGTGGCCGGAGACGTTCACGGTGCCGCTGTTGGCATGAATCATCGTGCCTATCTTGTGCAACACCGCGAGGAAGTCCGGACGTACGTCGGCCTCGCCCGAGTCGAACGAGGCTTTCTCGAGAATGCGGATGATGATACGCAGGCCCTCGGTCTCGACGGCCACGCTGCCGTTCTCGATCTCCTCCTGCAGCGCCGCGCGTATGCGCTGCGCCTCTTTCTCCATGTCCTCGAGTTTCTTCTCGAGTTCCTTGTTGCGCCGGTCCAGCAGGTCCAGCGTGCTCTTGTTCGCATCGACCGTGAACTGGCGGACCGTCGGCAACGCCGTCGGATCCGGCTTGCCGGGGCTGAACTCGCGGGCGACGACGCTGGTGCCCTTCGGGATCGACTTGACCTCGACTTCCGTCTGTACACCGAAGGCTTCCTTCATCGAGCCGGACAGCTGCTTGAACTTGAGGACATCCATCTCGGAGAACGCCAGCAGCAACACGAAGAAGCACATCAGCAGCGTCATCAGGTCGGCAAAGGTCATGACCCATGCCGGGACCCCGCCGCCTTCGTCCTTCTTGTCCGCCGCCTCCGACATCCGGCCGCGGCGCTAGCCCGCGCTCTCTTCGACCGGGCGCTTGGAGCGCGGCAGGTAGGTCTGCAGCGTGCTCTCGATCACGCGCGGGTTCTGGCCGCCCTGGATGCCGAGCAGCGCGTCGATGATCAGCGACTTGGTCGTCTGTTCCTCGCGTGAGCGTACCGACAGCTTGTCCGCGATCGGCAGCGCGAACATGTTGGCGAGGATGGCGCCGTACAGCGTCGTCAGCAGGGCGACGGCCATGGCCGGGCCGATCTGCTTCGGATCGTCCATGTTCGACAGCATCTGTACCAGGCCGATCAGGGTACCGATCATGCCCATCGCGGGGCCGACGTCGCCGATGGCCTTGAAGATGTCCTGGCCGTCGTTGTGGCGCTGCACCGTGAGGTGCATGTCCTTGGTCAGCATCGAGCGCACGACGTCGGCCGGATGGCCGTCGATCAGCATGCCGAGCCCGGATTTCATGAAGTCATCGGGCACCTCGGCGTCCTCGAGCGCGAGCAGACCGCCCTGGCGGGCGGTCTTGGCGAGTTCGACCGCGGTCTCGATGAGCTTCTCGGGCTCGGTCGGCTTGTGCAGGAAGGCCTTGACGGCTACGGAGGTTGCGCCCGCGAACTTGCCGAGGCTGAACTTCATCATCGTGACCAGCACGGTGCCGCCGAGCACGACGAGCAGCGAAGGGGTGTTGACGAAGGTGCCCGCCGAACCGCCGAGCATGATCGACGCCAGCACGATACCGAATGCCCCGATCAGTCCGATGAGTGTCGCGAGATCCACGAATTCGTCCTCCGTTCCTTCGGATCGTCCGGTCGCCGCGGGGCCTCCGCCGCGCCGGACTCAGTTACTGTGTTCGTTATCGGCCGCGGGCCCGGCGCCTTTAGAGCCCGATCGACAACGCATCGTCGGCCTCCGGCGGCTCGGCGTAGCGGTAGCAGCTGCGGCCGGCCTCCTTGGCCGCGTACAGGGCGCCGTCGACGCGCTTGACCAGCGACTCGACGCTGTCGCCGGGGCGCAGCTCGGTGTAGCCGGTCGAGCAGGACACGCGCACCGCGTCATCGGCGTAGGGCACGCGGATATCGGCAAACATCGCGTACAGCCGGTCCAGGAGGCCCGTGGCGTTGTTCGCCGAGGTATCGGCGAGGATGACGGCGAACTCGTCGCCGCCGAAGCGCGCGACCACGTCCGTCTTGCGGATGAAGCAGCGCGCCAGGCATTCACCGACCGCGCGCAGCACGTCGTCGCCGGCGGCGTGGCCGTAGCCGTCGTTGATCTCCTTGAAGTAATCGAGATCGATGAACATCACCGTGACCGGCTGGTTCAGGATGAAGTTCAGGTTCAGGCTGTGGATGATGGCCGTGTCGAAGGCGCCGCGGTTGTACGCGCCGGTCAGCGCGTCGCGCTTCATTTCCTCGCGCGCGGTGACGAGGTCGTCGCGCATGCTGGTCATGCGCTGGTTGAGCTCGCCGATGCGCCGTTCGTATTCCTGTTTCTGGCGCGTGAAAGACTCGGCGATGTTGCGCACGGTCTCGTTCAGCGTCGCCTTGATCTCGGGCAGGTCGCCGGTCGTGACCGCCGCCTCGATCGATTTCAGGCTGCGGGCGACGCAGTCTTCGGTGTCGTGCCGCTGTCCTAGTTCGCGCAGCCCCTGGACCAGGTCGTCGACGATGCCGCGGTAGTCAGCGAGGCGCCGGGTGACGAAGGCCTGTTCGGCGCGTCGGCGGTCCGTGAAGTAACGGCGCAGCTCGCCCCAGCGGCGGGCGCCGCCGTCGGCGCGTTCGATCCCGAGCGCCGGCACCGCGGCGCCGTTCTCGACGTGACGGGCGAGCTCGTTGCAGGCGGCGGCAAAGGCTGCCGCATCCTCGCCGTCGTCGAGCGCGAAACCGTGCTCGCCGAAACTGCGCAGCAGGATGCCGAGCGTGTCGAGCGCGTCGTCTGCCGCGGCATGGACGGGCGGCGCGTCCACGGCGTCCCTGCCGTTGCCCATCAGTCTGGCTACGAATCCCATCGTATGGCTGTCCCTGTCCGCCGGCGCGCGAAAGGCGGCCGGTATCAGGGGCGTTATCGCCAGCAACGGCGCAATCTTTAGCCGCCGGGGCGCCCGGAATACGGGCCGCGACGAGCCGCCGCCACATTCTGTCAAATTATTGCGATATAGGCGAAACGGGCCAGATAAAGGAATTGAGACTTCCGTTCTTGTCCTTGTGAGCCATGGCAAATATATTTCGCAGCGCATGACCAAGCCGGCCGAATCTGTTCCGACAGCGGCCGGGCCGGTGCAGCCGGCGGCAATGATGCCGCAGCGGGAACCGGGCAGGACCACCGGCACTGGCGCTCATTGAAGGAACAAGCGGCATGACCAGGCACTCGACACCGATCCCGGAGACCCACGTCCGCCAGCGGATCGTGATCCTCCACGAAGACGCCGGCGCGGCCGGACGCCTCGCAGACCTGGTCTGCTTCATGGACGCGCCGTCCGCGCTGGTCTCGAGCGTGGCCAACTGGCGCCGCGATCTCGGCGACGCGCGGCTCGCCGCGCTGTTCCTGAGCGCCGGACTGGGCGACCGCGCGATCGCCGACGCCTGCGACGCGCTCGCTGCCTGCGATCGCAACGTGCCGGTCGTGCTCTGCGGCGCTGAGACGAAGACGCTGCCGGCCTATCCCTGGGCGCGCGTGCTCACGCTGGCGAACCCGATGCAGATCGACGAGCTGAACGCCGTCCTCGAGGAGGTCTGGGCCCTGCAGGGTTCGCATCGTCCCGAGGCGCTGGATGCCGGGGCCCGCACCCGGCTGATAGGCGACAGCGCCGACATGCAGGCCGTGCGCGAGCTGATCGAACGGGTCGCCCCGTCGCAGGCGACGGTCCTCATCACCGGCGAATCCGGCACCGGCAAGGAGCTGATCGCCCGCCGCATCCACGAGCAGTCGGGCGCCAGCGGCGAGTTCGTCGCGATCAACTGCGGCGCGATTCCCGACCACCTGCTTGAAAGCGAGTTGTTCGGCCACGAGAAGGGCGCGTTCACCGGCGCGCACGCGGCGCGGGCCGGGCGCTTCGAACAGGCCGAGGGCGGTACGCTGTTCCTGGACGAGATCGGCGACATGCCGACCGCGATGCAGGTGAAGCTGCTGCGCGTACTGCAGGAGCGCGTCATCGAGCGCGTCGGCGGTACCCGCAGCATCCCGGTCAACATTCGCGTCATCGCGGCAACCCACCGCGACCTGCCACATCGGATCGAGGAAGGACGTTTTCGCGAGGATCTCTACTACCGGCTCAGCGTGTTCCCGATCGAGGTCACGCCGCTGCGCGCGCGTCCCGAAGACGTGCGGCCGCTGGTGGCGGCCCTGGTCGAGCGCGTGCACGAGAAGTACGGCGTCAGGATCCGGTTAAGCGAGGATGCGCTCGCCGCGCTCAGCGACTACGGCTGGCCCGGCAACGTTCGCGAGCTCGCGAACCTCGTCGAGCGCCTCGCGGTAATCTACCCGCATACCGAAGTAACGGCCGATGAACTGCCGGCCGTCCTCAATCATGCCGAGCCGCTGGTACTGAGCGACACGCTCGTCGCCCGCCCGACCGACCCGGCTACCGACCTGCCTGCCGACGGCCTGGACCTGAAGCAGCACCTCGCCAGCATCGAGCGCGGCCTGATCGCCGCGGCGCTGCGCGACGCCGACGGCGTCGTGCAGAAGGCGGCGCGGCGACTGGGCATGGGCCGTACGACGCTGGTCGAGAAAATCCGCCGCCACGACCTGCGCGACTGAGCCCGGCAAAACTCGCCGCGGCATCGCGATCGGGCGCGGCAGCTCCCGCGGCGGCGCGGTATAGTCCCGCGATGAGCAGTGCGCTGGCCGATTATTTCGCTGCAGACGGACCGCTGGCGCGCCAGCTGCCCGGCTTCAGCCCGCGTGCCGGGCAGGCCTGGATGGCGGAAGCCGTCGGCGAGGCCATCGCGGCGCGCGAGCACCTGATCGTCGAGGCCGGGACCGGCACCGGCAAGACCTTTGCCTACCTGCTGCCCGCGCTGCTGTCGAACGCGCGCACGATCATCTCGACCGGCACGCGCGCGCTGCAGGACCAGCTCTACCACCGCGACCTGCCGCTGCTGGGCCGCGCCGTCGGCCGCCCGGTGACGACCGCGCTGCTGAAAGGGCGGGCGAACTACCTGTGCCTGCATCGCCAGGAGCAGGCGCAGTCGGACGATCCCGGCTTGCGTCGCGATCTCGACGAGGTCGCGCAGTGGCGGCACCGCACCGAGACCGGGGACCGCGCCGAGCTGACCGTCGTGGCCGAGGACTCCGCCGTCTGGCCGCTGGTCACGTCGACGGCCGAGAACTGCCTCGGTCAGCGCTGCCCGCTGTACCGCGACTGCCACGTCGTGCGCGCGCGGCGCGAGGCGCAGGCCGCGGATCTCGTCGTCGTCAACCATCACCTGCTGCTCGCCGACCTGGCGATGAAGGAATCCGGCTTCGTCGAGTTCCTGCCGGGGGCCGACGCGGTGATCCTCGACGAGGCGCACCAGGTGCCCGAGCTGGCGGCGCAGTTCTTCGGCCTGAGCCTCGGCAGCCGCGAACTGCTGCGCCTGTTCGACGAGGCCGAGGCAGCGACGCTCGCCTGGCGCGACCGCGCGCTGGTCGTCCGCCTCGATGCCTGCCGGCGCGCCGTGCGCGCGCTGGCGGCGGCCGCACCGCGCAAGCCGGGCCGCTACGAACTCGCCGGCCTCGCCGACGGTCTCGCCGCGGAGCTCGGCGCACTCAGGACGGCGCTCGCCGATCTCGGTGACGCGCTCGAGGCGCTCGCGGCCAACTCGGCGGACATCGAGACTGCCGCCGCGCAGGTCGACGGCGCCGCGCTGCGGCTCGCCCAGCTCGCGAGCGACGACGGCTGGGACGGCCTGCGCTGGGTCGATGTCGGCAAGCGGAGCCTGCGGCTGCACCTGACGCCGCTCGACGTGTCCGCCACGATGCGCAAGCTGATGCCGGCCGGCCAGCAGGCCTGGATACTGACCTCGGCGACGCTCGCGATCGGCGAGGACTTCTCGCACTTCGCGGAGCGCCTCGGGCTCGAGGGCGTGCGCGGGCTCAGCTTCCCGAGCCCGTACGCGCTGGCGGACCACGGGCTGGTCTACCTGCCGCCCGGCCTGCCGGCGCCCGCGGACGAGAACTACAGCGACGCGGTCATGGAGGCGATCCTGCCGCTCGCGGGCCTGACCGCGGGCGGCCTGTTCTGCCTGTTCACGTCGCACCGCGCACTCGACGCCGCGCGCCGCTACCTGAAGACGCGCCGGCGGCGGCTGCGGGGCCGCCCGCTGCTGGTGCAGGGCGACGCGCCGCGCGACGACCTGCTGCGACGTTTCCGCGACGCCGGCAACGCCGTGCTGCTCGGCACCGGCACGTTCTGGGAGGGCGTCGACGTGCGCGGCCCGGCGCTGACGGTCGTCGCGATCGACAAGCTGCCCTTCGCGTCACCGTCCGATCCCCTGACGATGGCGCGCATCGAGCACCTGCGGCGTGCCGGCGAGAACCCGTTCATGGCGCACCAGCTGCCGCAGGCGGCACTGACGCTGAAGCAGGGCGCGGGCCGGCTGCTGCGCGACGCGGACGACTACGGCGTCGTCGTGCTCTGCGATCCGCGGGTGCGCGGCAAGCACTACGGCAAGATTTTCCTGGAGACGCTGGCGCCGATGCCGGTCGTCGAAACGCTCGACGCCGTGCGTACTTTCTTCGAGCGGCACGAGGCGCGGCTGGGCAGGGCGGCCTCGTGAAGCTCCTGGCACTCGACACCTCGACCGTGGCCTGCACGGTCGCGCTCGAGGCAGGCGGCGAGGTCGCCAGCCGGCACGCGGAGCAGGCGCGCGCACACACCCGGCTGCTGCTGCCCATGATCGAGGAACTGCTCGCGGAAGCCGGCATCGCGGCGGCCGGGCTCGATGCCGTCGTGCTCGGCAACGGTCCCGGCTCGTTCATCGGCCTGCGGATCGCGGCGTCCGTTGCGCAGGGGCTGTGCTTTGCCGGCGGCGCCGCGCTCGTGCCCGTCTCGTCGCTGGCCACGGTTGCGCTGCGGGCATTCGCCGAGTCCGACTGCGAGCGCGTGCTCGGGGCCCAGGATGCGCACATGAACGAGGTCTACCTGGCCGGGTATGCACGCGGCGCGGACGGGCTGCCGCGCGAGACGCTGGCCCCGCGCCTGCAGGGCGCGGCGGCGATCGCCGACGCCGACCGCCGCCATGCGCTGGCGGGCGCCGGCTGGGATCGCTGCCCGGGCCTGCTCGAGGCGAACGCCGGGCGGCTCGG
>CALALV010000128.1 GCA_937925605.1 uncultured Woeseia sp. | reverse complement strand
GCGAGCGTCGCGTAGCTCGCGACCGGCGACTGGCAGTCGGCCTCGAGACGATGGGCGACGGCGCGCTCCGCGGCCGTCGTCGCCGCCGAATCCGCGTGCTGCAGCCCGGCCAGCGCGGCGATGAGTTCGTCGCGGTCGTCCGGGCACTCGATACCGATGACGCCCTGGCCGGCGGCCGGCAGCATGCGCTCCGGGTCCAGCACCTCGGCGATACGCTCTTCGAGACCGAGGCGTTCCAGGCCCGCCGCGGCGAGCACGATCGCGTCGAACTCGCCCGCGTCGAGCTTCGCGAGCCGCGTCTGCACGTTGCCGCGCAGCGGGTGCACGCTGACGTCCGGGCGCCGCGCGAGAATCTGTGCCTGCCGCCTGAGGCTCGAGCTGCCGATGCGCGCGCCCTCGGGCAGCGTCTCGAGCGTCAGCCCGCCCGCCGCGACCAGCGCGTCGCAGGGATTGCCGCGCTCGAGGATCGCCGCGAGGCGGAAGCCGTCCGGCATGTGCGCCGGCACGTCCTTCATCGAGTGCACGGCGATGTCCGCGCGGCCCTCCTGCATCGCGACTTCGAGTTCCTTGATGAACAGCCCCTTGCCGCCGATCTTCTGCAGGCTGCGGTCCAGTACCTCGTCGCCGCGCGTCGACAGCGGCACGAGCTCGACGGTGCAGCCGGCAACGTGTTCGCGCAGCAGCGCGGCCACGTGCTCGGCCTGCCACAGCGCCAGCAGGCTCTTGCGGGTCGCGATCCGGATGTGCAAGTGCTTTATCTCCCCTTGAGGCGCCGCCTGAGGTCCGCGAGATGCCGCCGGCTGACGGCGAGCGGCGCGTCTGCGCCGCGCAGCCGGACCGAGGCCTGGCCGTCGGGCGCCTTCTCGAGGGCTTCGATGTGCGCGATCGAAACGAGCGCGCTGCGGTGGATGCGGACGAAGCGGTCACCGAACTCCTGTTCCAGGAATTTTAGCGAATCGTCGATCAGGTTGTCGCCCTGCGCGTGGCGCACCCGCACGTACTTCTGGTCCGCCTGGAAGTACAGGACCTCGTCGACCGGGATCAGCTTGAGCTCGTTGCGGACGCGCGCGCAGACGTGGCTGCGCTCGCTGTCCTCGCCGGTCGCCTCGCGCAGCGCGCCGCGGCCGAGCCGCTCGGCGTGCGCCAGCGCCTGGTAGAGCTTCTCGCGGCGCACGGGCTTCAGCACGTAGCCGATCGCGCGCGCGTCGAAGGCCTCGATCGCGTACTCGTCGTAGGCGGTCGTGAAGATCACCGCAGGCGGCGCGGCCAGCCGGTCGAGGTGCTGCGCGGTCTCGAGCCCGCTCATGCCCGGCATGCGGATGTCGAGCAGCACGACGTCGGGCGCGAGCTCCTGCGCCTTGTGCAAGGCCTCGTGGCCGTTGGCGGCCTCGCCGACCACGACGTGACCCTCGCCTTCCTCGACCAGCAGCCGCAGGCGCTGGCGCGCGTGCCGCTCGTCGTCGACGATCAGGACGTTCACGCGGCGCGCTCCTCGAACGGGAAGTGCAGCGTGACCGTGTAGGTGTCCTCGCGCTCGTCGATCTCGACGCCGGCCGTACCGGCGTAGGCGAGCTCGAAGCGCTGGCGGATGTTGCCGAGCGCCATCCGGTGGCCGGACTTGCGCGCCGGGCCGGGCGCCTGCGGATTGCTCAGGCTGATGCTGAGCCGGTCGCCGTCGCGGCGGCCCTCGATCGTGATCTCGCCGCCGTCCGGCAGGCGCTCGATGCCGTGATAGATCGCGTTCTCCAGCAGCGGCTGCAGCGTCAGGCTGGGTATCAGCGCATTCATCGGCAGCGTGTCCAGCCGCCAGTCCACCCGCAGGCGCTCGCCGAGCCTGAGTTTCTCGATGCGCTCGTAGATGCGTGCGAGCTCGAGCTCGTCGCCGAGCGGCGTGCGGTTGCCGGGATCGCGCAGGTTCGCGCGCAGCAGGTCGGACAGGTCCTCGACGGCGCGCTCGGCGCTGTCGGGCGCGGTGCGCACCAGCGAGGCGATAGTGTTCATCGTGTTGAACAGGAAGTGCGGGCGGATCAGCGCCTGCAGCGCGCTGATGCGCGCCTGTGCCTCGAGCACGATGCTGCGCCGCCATTCGCTGGCGACGTACAGGTAGCGCATGGCCAGCGCGATGACGATCGCGCTGATCGCGAAATTGCGCAGCAGGAAGCCGCGGTGCGAGTCGTCGATGACCACCGCCTCGCCATAGCGCAGCGTGACCTGCCAGGCGAGCTCCGCGAGCAGCAGGCACAGCGCGACCAGCAGCCCGAACGCGACGACGAAGCCGCGGGTCTTGCCGAGGCGCTCGACCCAGCGCCGGGCACGACACAGCACCGCGCAGGACAGCAGCGCCAGCCACAGTACGTACAGGGACATTTTCGCGAGCTCGGTCAGGAAGGTGCCCGGCGCGGGCGCCGCGGCCAGGGTCAGTACGATCGCGACCAGTTCGGCGACCAGCAGCACGACGAGTATCGTCGCTGCGGCACAGAAGTCGGGCAGGTAGGCGTGCGATTCGCCGCTGGCTGCGGCCTCGGCTGCTGTGGCCAACGGGTCCTCCTCGCGGCTCAAGAGGTGCCTCGGTCAGCGCGCATTGTAGCGCGGCCGGGAGCCGCGCCGGGTCGCGGTATCAGGAGCCGCAGTACTCCTCGACCTTGGACTGCACGTTGGCGCGGGCTGCCTGCATCTCCTGCTCGGAGAGGTAGACGCGCTCGCCGTTCTCGTCCTCGCGATACAGCCGCCGCGACTGGATGAACGTCTGCAGCCGGTCCTTGTAGGTCTGGCACTTCTGCGCGCGCTCCTCGGCGGGGCGGCGCTGCTCCTCGGGCGAGGCCTGGTCGGCCGCGTCCGGCGTTTCCGCGCCGCCGAGCAGGCGCTCGCGGCTCTCGCGGCGCGCCTGGGTCACGGCGGCAACGCGCGCCCGGTCCGTCGGGCGCGACTGGATGTCGAGGCGCTCGGCCTCTACGTCCTCGGCCGGACGATCGCCGTAGTGGACGTTGCCCTCGGCATCGGTCCACTTGTAGATCTCGCTGGCGTAGCCGCCCGCTCCTGCGAGCAGGAGTGCGAGCGCCAGGCAGAGGCTGCGGGTGAGGTGTGCTGACATTTCCGGTTACCGGTTGGCGGGCGCGCGGCGCCATGACGGCGCCGCGGCCCTTAACGTCCCTGTCGGAAGTTATGACACCACGTCTCGGGCCGCAATGCCGTGATCGGAGTCACAGGGCCGGGTGCGATGCCGCACCGCAAAAAAAAAGAGCGGACCCGGGGGTCCGCTCGAAATTGGCCGGCGTTTGCCGCCAGGCCACCGTGGCGGGGGAAGCCACGAAGGCGATCTAGGGGCTGCCAGGCGCTTTTCAAGGCAGCCGTGAAGCCTCAGTCGGAGTGGGTGAACTCCGGGTAGGCCTCGAGACCGCACTCGGCCAGGTCGACGCCGTCGTATTCGTGCTGTTCGTCCACGCGGATGCCAAAGGCCAGCCGGATGAGGAACCAGACCAGCAGGCTGACGAGGAACACCCACGCGAAGATGCTGACGATGCCGAGCAGCTGCGCGCCGAGGCCCGCGTCGCCGTTCGTGATCGGCACGGCCAGCAGGCCCCAGATGCCGACGACGCCGTGCACCGAGATCGCGCCGACCGGGTCGTCGATCTTCAGCTTGTCGAGCAGCACGATCGAGCCGACCACGAGCGCGCCGCCGGCAATGCCGATCAGCGTCGCCGCGAACGGCGACGGCGTCAGCGGTTCGGCGGTGATCGCGACCAGCCCGGCGAGCGCGCCGTTCAGCGCCATCGTCAGGTCGGCCTTGCCGAACCACAGGCGCGCGGTCAGGAGCGCAGCCAGCAGTCCGCCGGCCGCCGCCATGTTCGTGTTGACGAATACGCGCGCGACCGCGTTGGCCTCGCCGACGTCGCTGACCTTGAGCTCGGAGCCGCCGTTGAAGCCGAACCAGCCGAGCCACAGGATCAGCGTGCCAAGCGTCGCGAGCGGCAGGTTGCAGCCCGGGATCGCGTTGATCTCGCCCTGCTTGCCGTACTTGCCCTTGCGCGCGCCGAGCAGCAGGACGCCGGCGAGCGCCGCCGCGGCGCCGCACAGGTGCACTACGCCGGAGCCCGCGAAGTCGAGGAAGCCGGCCTGGTCGAGGAAGCCGCCGCCCCACTTCCAGAAGCCCTGCACCGGGTAGATGAACCCGGTCAGGACCACCGCGAACAGCAGGAAGGACCAGAGCTTCATGCGCTCGGCCACCGCGCCGGACACGATCGACATCGCGGTCGCGACGAACACGACCTGGAAAAAGAAATCCGACAGGCCGGAGTAATAGGTTTCGCCGTTGCTCGCTATGACGTCGGCCGCGCTGTTGTCGCCGCCACCGAGCAGGCCTGTGCCGATCGTCGACAGGCTGGCGAACACGCTGCCGCCGACATCGCCGGGGTACATGATCGAGTAGCCGCAGAGCATGTACATGACACAGGCGATCGAGTACAGGCCGACGTTCTTCGTCAGGATCTCGGCCGTGTTCTTCGCGCGCACGAGGCCGGCCTCGAGCATCGTGAAGCCCGCCGCCATCCACATGACCAGGGCGCCCATGACGAGGAAGTAGAAGGTGTCCAGCGCGTAGCTGAGCTCCGTGACCCTTCCCGCCAGTTCAGTAGTTTCGTTCACTTGTCGCTCCTTCTCGTCAGGGTCAAACGGCCGCGTTGCCGGTCTCGCCGGTGCGGATGCGGATGGCTGCCGTCAGCTCGGACACGAAGATCTTGCCGTCGCCGATCTTGCCTGTGCGGGCCGCCTCGGTGATGGCCTCTACGGCCCGGTCGACCAGGTCGTCGGCGACCGCGATCTCGATGCGTGCCTTCGGCAGGAAATCGACGACGTACTCGGCGCCGCGGTACAGCTCCGTGTGACCCCGCTGGCGACCGAAGCCCTTGACCTCGGTTACCGTGATCCCCTGAACGCCCACGTCCGCCAGGGCCTGGCGGACGTCGTCGAGCTTGAACGGCTTGATGATCGCCGTAATCATTTTCATGGCTGTTCCTCTTTGGTCTTGCCCCTGGGTACAGGCGCGGCCAGCGGCCGGCCGTCTTCACGCTCAGTCGAGCGTGAAGGTCTTGCCGATGCCGACGACGATGGCCTCGTCCGTCTCGCTGGACGCCGGGTCGTCGCCGACGATCAGCGCGAAGCTCAGGTCGAAGCCCTCGAGCTCGGTGCCGTAGCCGAGTTCGAGGTAGTCGAAGTCGAAGTCCTGCGAGAAGCCGCCGTACTTGCCGTACAGGCCGTTCTTCTCGAGCGTCAGCGCGTAGTAGGTGTAGTCCTGCGTCGGCCCGGCGAAGTTGTCGTACTGGCCGACCGCGACCTCGGCGCTGGCAATGCCGTAGCCGAAGTTCAGGTTGACCTCTTCGTAGGTGTCGTCGAAGTCGCCGGTGTAGTAGTAGCCGGTGAAGCCCGCGCCGACGGTGAAGTCGCTGATCTCGCCGCTCCAGCCGCCGTAGACGTCGACCTCGAGGCCGTCGCCGACGTCCGCGGCCCAGCTGCCGAGGTACAGGCCCGCGTGCTCGAAGTCGATGCCGGCCGAGGCCGACGACGGGTGCTGCGCGATGCCGCGGAAGTAGTAGTCGCTGACCCAGCCCAGGTTCGCGGTCAGTTCGGCGCAGGCGGCCGCGGGGCCGAGGAGGGTCAGGCTGGCCAGCAGGCCGGTCGTTGCGTTCTTCATCAGGTCGTTCTCCGTCCAGGTCGGCCGCGTCCCGGCGGCGCTGCAGTGATTTCCTGTTTTGCCTTTTGCAGCATCCGTGCCAGCCGCGCGGCGACTGCAATTCAAGGGCTTGCGCGCGCCGTCGGCGACGGGTGGCACTGCCATGGGGCGTGGTGGCGCGGAGGGCGCTTCATGCAGGTGCGGCGAATCGGGCCGCCCCGCGCAGTTTGTGCGCTGGAGTTCGCGGGCCTTCTGCGGTATCAATCGCGCATGAACCGTGAATCGATCGATGGCCTCGCGCGGCGCCTGGTGCAGTCGCTGCCGGAGAGCCTGCGCGCCGTGCGCGAAGACGTGGAAGCGAACTTCCGTGCCGTGCTGAAAAGCGGACTCGCGCGCATGGATCTCGTCACCCGCGAGGAGTTCGAGGTCCAGCAGCTCGTGCTGGAACGGACGCGGGCGAAGCTCGATGCGCTCGAAGCGCGGCTCGCCGGGCTGGAACAGGCGCCCGCGGCGGCGGCGCCCGCTGCGCGCAAGGCGAAGAATAAAACGAAGAAGAAAGCGAAGAAGAAAGCGGCCGGCAAGACGGGCGACGGGACCGCCGGCGACTGAGCACGGCCGGTGCCGGCCCGCGCGCCGGCGTTCCGCAGGCACGGACAGGCCAGGGAGAGGCCGTGACACAGCGTCTGCCTACATCGAATACCTGCCGGCGCGGCTGCGCGGGCCCGGGCTGATGGGCTTCGCGGGCCTGGTGAGCCGTGCGCAACTCGGCGTCGACGCACCGCCGGTCACGATCGAGGTCTACCTGTCAGGCGGCCTGCCGGTCTACTCCATCGTCGGCCTGCCCGAGACCGCGGTCCGCGAGAGCAAGGACCGCGTGCGCAGCGCGATCCTGTCGGCCGGCTTCGATTTCCCGCAGCGCCGCATCACGGTCAACCTCGCGCCGGCCGACATGCGCAAGTCGGGCGGCCGCTACGACCTCGCGATCGCGCTGGGCATCCTGGCCGCCGGCAACCAGGTGCCGGCCGCAGCGCTGGCTGGGCTCGAGTTCTTCGGCGAGCTGTCGCTCGACGGCCGCCTGCGGCGGGTGCCCGGCATACTGCCCGCCGCCGTGCGCGCCGCCGCTGCCGGGCACGCGCTGGTCGTGCCTGCCGACAACGCTCAGGAGGCAGCGCTCGCCGCGGACCGCGTGCACCCGGCCGGGAGCCTCGCCGAGGTCACGGCGCACCTGCACGGCGTCGCGGCATTGCCCGCGCTCTCGCGCTGCACGCCGGCGCCGCTCGCGGTCGCGGGCCGGGAACTGTCGGACGTGCGCGGCCAGGCGCGCGCGAAACGCGCGCTGGAGATTGCCGCCGCCGGCGGACACAACCTGCTGCTGGTCGGGCCGCCGGGCACCGGCAAGAGCATGCTGGCCGAGCGCCTGCCCGGCCTGCTGCCGCCACTGAGCGAGGCCGAGGCGCTGGAGACGGCGGCGATCGATTCCGTGCTCGGCCTGCCCGTGGACCCGCTGCGCTGGCGGCAGCGGCCATTCCGCGCGCCGCACCACACGGCGACGGCGGCGGCCCTGGTCGGCGGCGGCAGCGACCCGCGGCCCGGCGAGATCTCCCGGGCGCACAACGGCGTGCTGTTCCTGGACGAGCTGCCGGAATTCAGCCGGCACGTGCTCGAGGTGCTGCGTGAACCGCTCGAGAGCGGGCGTACGACTATTTCGCGGGCGCGGGCCCAGGCCGAGTTCCCGGCCCGCTTCCAGCTGGTCGCGGCGATGAATCCCTGCCCCTGCGGCTATCTCGGCGATCCGGGAGCAAGCTGCAACTGCAGCGCGGACCGGGTCGCTGCTTACCGCGCGCGCATCTCGGGACCGCTGCTGGACCGTATCGATATCCGGCTCGACGTGCCGCGGCCCGACCTGCGGCTTCTGCGCGCGGCGCGCCCGGACGGCGAGTCCAGCGCGCGGGTGGCCGCGCGCGTTGCCGCCGCACGCGAGCGTCAGCTCCAGCGCGCCGGCTGCTGCAACGCCTGCCTGCCCGCCGCGCGGTTGGACCGGGACTGCCGCGGCGAGCCGGCGGCGGAGCGCTTGCTCGACCGCGCCGCGCAACGCGAGCGGCTGTCGGCGAGGGCCTACCAGCGCATGCGCAAGCTGGCGCGCACGATTGCCGATCTCGAGGGGAGCCTGGCTATTCGCGAGCAGCACCTGGCAGAGGCGCTGGCCTTGCGCGGCGGCGCCGGCGCAGCGCACGGCACGCTGGCCTGGCGGCAGTCGGGTCGATGAGCGGGCCGGCCGCCGCGCCGCGGCCTGCCGTTCGCCCCGGGCGTAAGCAAAGCGCTGCCCGGCCTGCGGCAGCGCACGCTGCACAGTACACAGGCAGGCGACCGGTCCGCAGTGCGGGACTGCGACGTCGCCGGGGCGCGCGAGACCGCCACGGCGACCAGCTGCTAGACTTCGAACACGCCGTAGGCCGGGGGCCGGTGTGACAACTCTCCGCCCGATTCGATCGCTGCTGCTGCTCGCGACAGGGCTCGTTGTCGCGGCCTGCGATACCGGCCCGCGCGGCAGCTGCTCGCCGGCGGAATCCCAGGCGCGCCGCGCCGCTGTCTCGCCACGAAGTGAAGTCGATCCCGCGCGCCAGGCTGCATTCTTCGATGCGGCGCGACGCGGTGACGTCAACGCCCTGCGTGACTACGTCGAGGCGGGCTTCGACATCAACGCTGCCGCCGCGAGGCTCGTGCTCGACCGGCGCGACGGATACAGCGTCGAGACGGACGGCGCAACAGCGCTGTTGCTGGCGGCCAACAACGCGCATTTCGCCGCCGTGGATTTCCTCGTCTGCCAGGGCGCCGATCTCGACGTCCTCACCCGGCGCGGCGACTCGGCACTGCACCGTGCGGTCGCGCGCGGTGCAGTCGACATCGTCCGCCTGCTGCTGGACCACGGTGCGCAGACGAATCCCGATTTGCCGGCATTCGCCGGCCTGACCGGCACGGCGTTGCACACCGCGGCTGGCCAGGGTGACGAGGCCATCGTCCGGGCGCTGCTCGAGGCCGGTGCCGATGCCGATGCGATGGTAATGGGCCTGACGCCGCTGGACATGGCGGCGAACGACAGGATCGCCCGGTTGCTGCGGGCGAGTGGCTCCCTGCCGGAAAAAGCCGAGCGCGAGCTGCAGCGGATGACGCTCCACGACGCGGCGATGAACGGCAGCGCCTGGCAGCTCCGCCGCCTGCTCGAGCGTGGCGACGACCCGAACGCGCTGGACGCTTCCGGCGCGACGCCGATCTTCTACGCCGCCAGTGGCGGACACCTGGACCTGGTCGAGCGCCTGATCGAGGCCGGCGCCCAGGTCGACGCAGGCGAAGATGACGAGACGCCGCTGGTGCGCGCCGTCGTCGGGGACCGCCCCGACATCGTTGCGTTGCTGCTGGCCCACGGTGCCGACCCGGCCGCGACGGATTTTCGCGGCCGCCCGGCCATCGACATTGCAAAAAGCGAGGGCGTGCGCGCGGCGCTGCGCAGCGCACTGCCTCCGCCCGCGGCCCGGCCCGTTGCGGCCGGGCCACGTCCGCTGGACGCGGAAGAGCGCGCCCGCCTCGCGGACATCAACGACACGGTGCTGGCGGTGTTACGTGCGAAGGGAGAGCTGCGTCGCCTCGAGGAGCAGGGGATGGCCGGGACGGAGGTCGCCGCGTTGCGTAGCCGCGTCGCCGCGCTCGACGCCGAGCTGAGCAGCAAGATGCAGGCGTCGCGGCCGGCGGCTGCCGGCCGGCACTCTATGACGTCGCCGGCAAGCACCGACTGTGCCGCCTACCTGGAGCAGGTCGGCGGTCCGGGCGGTGGCGCGCTGGAATCCGGCTACGCGGACTGGGCCGAGGGCTTCGCGGGGCCGCTCGTGGACTACGACGTCTGCGCGGGGAGGAGCTTCGATCGGGCGGACTGGCTCCGCTTCATCGACGCGCACTGCAGCGCACATCCTGAAACGTCGATCCAGGCCAGCGTGCGCGAGTTCATCTGCAACTAGCGGCGCGGCGCGCCGCTTGCAACGAGAAAGGGGCCCGGCGGGCCCCTTTCGAAATGCTGCAGTGTCGACCGGCGCCTAGTTCGGCACCTGCTCCAGCATGTAGTCGACTGCCGCCTGCACTTCCTCGTCGGCGAGGTCCATCCGGCCGCCCTTGGCGGGCATGTAGCCGGCCTGGCCCTGGTAGCCGTTGATCGCGTGATCGTAGAGGGTCTCTGTTCCCTGCGCGACTCGCGACTCCCAGACCGAGGCATCCGTCAGCATCGGCGCTCCGCCGACGCCGGCACCGTGGCAGACGATGCAGGCCTCGTTGTAGACCTGCGGGCCCGACAGCATCGTGTCGACCGGCTGCGCCTGCGGTGCCTCGGCGACCTGCGGCTCGTCGGCGGGGATCTCGTCGCCCGGCAGGTAGACCTGGCCGAACGGGCGCAGGCGATCGGCGACGGCGGCCCGGTACTCGTCGACGTCCGCCGTGTACACGTCCTGCGTCAGGTTGGACATCTGCATGGCCAGCACGAAGATGCCGAGCGAGATGAACGCCAGCACGCCGATGACGAGGGAGTACATGTCGAAAAACTTCTGGTCGCGCTTCAAGTGTCCGCTCCGGGTTCCGTGACAGGTGGCGCGCGGGGCTGCGCACGCGGGAACGCGGCATTATATATCACTTGGAATGGCGCGGTGGCCAACGCCCCCGCGGCGCCGGCCGGCGGGCGGGCCGCGCCCGGCA
>CALALV010000127.1 GCA_937925605.1 uncultured Woeseia sp. | reverse complement strand
TCATGCCTTTCAATACCAGTTGCAGACCGATGGACGAGTCGCGGGTTCCGTCGCGCGTCGAGATGTGCCGGCGCGAGACGAGGCGCAGGCCCCAGCAGCAGCTCTCGTACTCGATGCCGAAGAACTGCTCCAGCGCTTCCTCGTCGCGCAGCGAGTAGTTGTAGCGGCCGACGAAGCGCCAGCGGTCACCGATCGGCCAGGACCACGAGACGTCGCCCTGCTCGAGCGAACCGCGGCGGAAGCGGTACGCGAGGTTCAGGATGCTGCCCGGCTTCGGCCGGTACTGCAGGCGCGCCTCGGACTGCGTCGTCCCGTTGTCGCCCGTGCCCCACTGGTGGCCGATGTCGAAGTTCAGGTTCTCGTACAGCAGGAAGCGCATCTCGGCGATGTAGTCCGAGGATTCGCCGACGTCGCTGACCTGCCCCGGCAGGCGCACGCCCTGCTGGCTCAGGTACAGCGCCTGGCCGATCGTCGCCGATACGAGTTCGCGGCCCGTGTCGACGTCGAGGATGCGCGAGGTCACGCCGACCGACAGCTGGTCGGTATCCGCGATGCGATCGGCGCCGAGGAAGCGGTTCGGACGGAACAGGCTCACGAGGTTCAGGTCCGGAATGATCGTGTCGAACACGGGCAGGCCGGACTGCTCGCGGTGCGGTATGTGCACGTAGCGCATGCGCGGCTCGAGGGTCTGCATCAGCCGGCTGCCGCCGTTCGTGCGGCGCTCGAGGATCATGCCGGCATCCAGGCTGGCGATCGGCAGCGTCCGGTCAGGGTCCTCGTCCTCGCCGGCCGCGCGGTTGTCGAGCGCGTACAGGGTATGCCTGAGCGTCAGTGACGGCGTCACGAACCAGCCGGGCCGTTCGACCGGCCATTCCACCTGCGGCGCCGCATCGAGACGCCAGCCGGTCACGCCCGTGTCACGGTCGAAGTAGGTCAGCTCGCCGTCGAACTGGTAGCGGAAGCCGAGCGGCTGGTCCGGCCAGTAGCCGAGCGCGCGCAATTGCGGCAGGCGCCGGTAGGGTTCGTCGTCCGCGAGGATCGCGTTGTCTATCGTCTGGTAATCCTGCAGGCGCGCCAGCAGGGTCAGGTGGCTGCCGATGTAGTCGAAAACGAGCGCACGGTTCAGGTGCGTCGTGCTCGACGCGCTCAGGCTGCCGCCCAGGTCCTCGAAGTACTGGTCGTCCGACACCTGGCGGAACTGGATGCGGTTGCGCCAGCCGTTCTCGAACTCGCTGCGGTGGCTGAAAGACAGCAGGTGGCGGCTGTCGTCGACCAGGTCGTCGTCGGCCAGGTACTCCACCCGCGCGATGCCGTCGTCGCGGCCGGTCAGGTAGCGGAACTCCGCCCCGAGCTGCAGCCCGCGATCGGTCAGCAGCCGCGGCGTCAAAGTCGCGTCGTAGTTCTCGGCGAGATTGAAGTACCAGGGCACGCGCAGCTCGTTGCCGCTGCGGCCGGCGCTGCCGATCTCCGGCGTGAGCAGACCCGACTTGCGGGCGTCGCCCAGCGGGAAGGACAGGTAGGGCGCGTACAGGATCGGCACGCCCTGGAAGCGCAGCCTGACGTCGCGCGCCGTGCCGGTGCCGTTGTCCGTGTCCAGGTCGATGTCGCCGGCCTGCAGCAGCCAGTCGTCGGAGCCGGGCGGGCAGGTCGTGTAGCTGACGCGGGACAGGGACAGCGTGCCCTCGCGGCTGATCTCGACGTTGTCCGCGGCGCCGCGCGAGCCGCCGGCGCCCAGCCTGAACTCGGCGCCGGCAAAGCGGATCCGCCCGGTCGAGTAGGAAAAGGTCGCGGTATCGCTGACGATCTCGTTCGCCGGATCGCGGTACTGCACGCCGCCCGACAGGAGCAGCGCGAGCGTGTCCGGGTCGTAGATCGCGTTTTCTGCGCCGACCAGCCGGTCGCCGCTCAGCACGCGCACGCCGCCCGAGAAACTCGCGCGCGGACCGTCGGCGAGCGAGGCCTCGACCTGCCCGGCCTCGAAGCGGATCGTGCCGGGCGCCGGCCGTTCCTCCGGCGGCGGCAGCCCGGCGAGGCCGGTCGCCGGCCCGGGCAGCGTGCAGACCGGTTCGTCGGCAAAGCTCGCGGTGCTCGCGATCGTCAGCAGCAGGGCGCCGGTTAATGAATGCTTAAAGGTCAAGTCTCGCGCGTTCGCCAGCGGCCGGAGCCCGCCCGGTTGGGCAAGCACGAGGCCGATTTGATACCTTCCCACACGGTCCCGGGCGCTGCAACGCGGCGCCCTGTCGGCGCCTGCTGGTTAGTAACGAGGACACTCAAGTTGCCAGATACCCCGGATCCGCGACTCGCGGCCCTGGCCCGGTGGCTCGCGGATGAAGCGGGCCTCGCCGTCGATCGCATCGAACCTGCCTCCATCGATGCGAGCTTCCGGCGTTACTTCCGGGTCTACACGGGCGGGCGGCAGTATATCGCGATGGACGCGCCTCCCGACAAGGAAGACTCGGAGCCGTTCCTGCGCGTCGCCGGCTGGCTGCGCGAGATGGGCCTCAACGCGCCCGCCGTCCACGCACACGACCTTTCGGTCGGCTACCTGCTGCTCGACGACCTGGGCGAGCGCCAGTACCTCGACGAACTGCTCGAGCGGCCGGGGCGCGCGGACGCTCTCTATCACGACGCGCTGGTCGCGCTCGACCGGATGCAGTCGGCCGGCGCCGATTACCGTGCCGGCCTGCCGCCCTACGACGTGCGCCTGCTCGAGCGCGAGCTCGCGCTGTTCCGCGACTGGCTGTGCGGCACGCACCTCGGGCTCGAGTTCTCGGCGGCGGACGAGGCCGACTGGCGCCTGACCCGCGAACTGCTGATCGAGGCCTCGCTGGCCCAGCCGCGCGTGTTCGTGCATCGCGACTACCATTCGCGCAACCTGATGGTGCGGGAACACGACAACCCGGGCATCCTCGATTTCCAGGACGCGGTCGACGGGCCGCTGACCTACGATCTCGTCTCGCTGCTGAAGGACTGCTACGTGAGCTGGCCGGAGCACCGCGTGCGCGCTTACGCGTTCGACTTCTACCGGCGCGCCGAGCGGCGCCTGCCGCGTGCGTTCGACCGCGACGCATTCCTGCGCGCGTTCGAGCTGACCGGGGTGCAGCGCCACCTGAAGGCCGCCGGCATCTTCGCGCGACTGAACCATCGCGACGGCAAGGCACGCTATCTCGCGGACGTACCGCGGACGCTACGCTACGTGCTGGAGGTCGTGCCGCGCCACGCGGAACTCGCGTTTCTCGGCCGGCTCGTCAGCGAGCGCTGCCTGCCGGCGCTGGAGCCGGCCAAGTGAGGATCATGCTGCTCGCCGCCGGTCGCGGCGAGCGGCTGCGGCCGCTGACCGAGCGCGTTCCGAAAGCACTGGTCGAGGTTGCGGGCCGGAGCCTGCTGGAGCGCCACCTCGAGCGCCTGGCCGCCGCCGGTGCGGACACGGCGGTCATCAACCTCGGCTGGCTCGGCGAGCGGATCGTCGGGCGCATCGGCGACGGGCACCGCTACGGCCTGCGGATCGTCTACAGCCCGGAGGGCGAGGACGTCCTGGAGACCGGTGGCGGTATCCTGCGCGCGCTGCCGATGCTCGGCGATGCGCCGTTCTGGGTCGTCAATGCCGACATCGTCTGCGACTGGCTGCCGCCGTCTGCGCCGCTCGCCGCGGACGCCGACGCCGAGCTCGTTCTGGTCGCGAATCCCGGCTACCGCGAGGACGGCGACTTCGGCCTGCAGGACGGCCGCGTCACGCTCGGGAAACCGGCGCCGTACACGTTCGCGGGCATTGCCCGCTACCGGCCCGAGTTCTTCGCCGACTGCCGGCCGGGTCGCTTCCCGCTCGCGCCGCTGCTCATGGATGCCGCGGGGCGCGGCGCGCTCGCCGGGAGCCTGCACCGCGGATTCTGGGCTGACGTCGGCACGCCCGAGCGCCTCGCGGACGCCGAGGCCGCGCTTCAGGCGGCGGGCAATGCGTCGGCGTAGCGGCGCTCGCGTCCGCCGAATCCGAGTTCGTCCAGCAGGTGCGCGAGCAGCGCGTCGACCAGTTCGTCGCGCGCGGTAACGACGCCGAGGTCGCGCAGGTTGACGACCTCGAGCCCGGCGTAGCCGCAGGGATTGATGCGCGAGAACGGCTCGAGGTCTGCGTCCAGGTTCATGGCCAGCCCGTGGTAGCTGGCGCCGCGGCGGATGCGCAGGCCGACCGACGCGAGCTTGCGGCCGTCGACGTAGACGCCCGGCGCATTGCGCCGGCACTGCGCGTCGATGCCATGCTCCGCCGCGAGCCGGATCACCGCGCGCTCCAGCGCTGTCACCAGCGGGCGCACGCCGATGCCGGCGCGGCGAATGTCGATCAGCGGGTACAGCATGACCTGGCCCGGCCCGTGCCAGGTCACCTGGCCACCGCGGTCGATCTGCACGACCGGGATGTCGCCGGGCGCGAGCAGGTGCTCGCGCGCCGCGTTCAGGCCGAGCGTGAACACCGGGGGGTGTTCGGTGAACCAGATCTCGTCGGGCGTCGCGGCGTCGCGCGTGTCGGTGAATTTCTGCATCGCGCGCCACAGCGGCTCGTAGTCCTGCCGACCGAGTCGACGGACCGTCAGGGGCGCGACGCCGTTGTCGGCGGCTGCTACCGCGCTCACAGTGCCACCAGCACGTCGTCGTTCGCGCTGAGATCCATGTAGATCGCGTCGAGCTGTGCCTGGCTCTCCGCTCGAATCGTGATCGTGACGGACACGAACCGCCCGTTGCGGCTGGCCGCCGTGCGCACGGCTTCGTCGGCGACGGGCCCGGTGTGCTGTTCGACCAGCGAGCGCGCGAGCGCGTGGAAGTCTTCGCGATCCCGTCCCATCATCTTGATCGGGAAGTCGCAGGGAAACTCCAGCAGCTGACCGTCGTCGCCGGGCATGGCACGCCTATTCGAACCAGAGCGCGACGCTGTCGCGCGTGCGCTGCCACAGGGAGCCGCTGGGATTCTCCGACAGCGCGCGCAACGGCTCGCTGACCAGCGACTTGCCGTTCAGGCTGACCTGAAGTTCGGCGAGCGGCTGACCCTGCGCGACCGGCGCGAGCAGTACGGCCGGCACGTTCAGCACCGATTCGAGTTCGTCGTAGCGGCCGCGGGGCACGGTCACGTACAGGTCTTCTGGGAGGCCGAGCTTCGTGTATTCCTTCTCCGACTTCCAGACACGGGTCTCGGCAACGGTCTCGCCGGCGCGGTACAGCAGTCGCGTCTCGAAGAAGCGGAAGCCGTAGTTCAGCAGCGCCTGGCTGCCGTCGATGCGCGAACGCTCGCTGGCCGTGCCGAGCACGACCGCGATGATGCGCATGCCGTCGCGCTCGGCCGAGGACACGAGGCAGTAACCGGCGTCGTCGGTGTGGCCGGTCTTCATGCCGTCGACACTCGGGTCGCGCCACAAGAGCGAGTTGCGGTTCGGCTGGCGAATGTCGTTGTAGGTAAATTCGCGCACCGAGTACCAGCGGTAATAATCGGGGAACTCGCTGATCACGGCGCGCGCGAGCGTCGCCATGTCGCGGGCCGTCGTGTAGTGGTTCTCGTCCGGCAGGCCGGTCGAATTGCGGAACTGGCTGTTGCGCATGCCGAGCTCGGCGGCGTAACGGTTCATCAGCTGCGCGAACACGTCCTCGGTGCCGGCCACGTACTCGGCGAGCGCGACGCTCGCGTCGTTGCCCGATTGCACGATCATGCCGAGCAGGAGGTCCTCGACCGACACCTGCTTGCCGACCTCGATGAACATCCGCGAACCGGGCGTGCGCCAGGCCTTCTCGCTGACCGTGACCTGGTCGGCGAGGGCGATCTGGCCGTCCGCGAGCGCGCGGAATACCGCGTAGCCGGTCATCAGCTTGGTCAGGCTGGCCGGCGCGAGCCGTTCGTCGGCATTCAGCGTCGCGATCTCGTGGCCGCTCTGGTGATCGATGACGAGGTAGCTCTTCGCGCCGATGACCGGCGGGGAGGGGACCGGCAACTCGGCGGCCTGCGCGGGCAGCACGGCGAGAAGACAAAAAACGGCGAAAATCCGGTGACTTGCAGGCATGGGATCCGTTCGGGCAGTGAGTCTGGCCGCGTATTGTAACGCCTGCGGCCGCGAATGGCGCCGGGCTTGCGCGGGCTCAGTCGGCGACGAGGTGCGAGTCGCTGATGCCGAGTTCGCCCAAGCGTGCAACCAGCCGGTCAAACTGCTCGACGTCGTCGATGGGGCCGATGCGCACGCGGTACAGCGGCTGTTGCGGCCCGGTTTCCTCGTGCACGAAGGCGTTGTCGATGCCGCCGCCGGCGAGCAGCCGGTAGCGCCGCTCGGCGTTGGCCCGTTCGCCGAATGCACCGACTTGCAGCCAGACCGTGTTGGCGGGCCCGCGCCCGGCGGGCGCGCCCGTATCGCCCGCGCTGGCACCCGCCGTGGCCGTGCCGGCGGTCATGGGGTCCGCCGACGGCGCTTCGTCGAAGCTGATCGCGGTGACCTCGACCAGGCTGGTGCCGTCGCGCACCATGTCGAGCCGGCGCGCCGCGGCGTAGGACAGGTCGATGATGCGGTTGTCGACGAACGGTCCGCGGTCGTTCACGCGCACGATAACGCTGCGGTTGTTGCGCAGGTTGCGGACCCGTACCCAGGTCGGCAACGGCAGCGTCTTGTGCGCCGCGGTCATTGCGTGCATGTCGTAGGGTTCGCGGCTGGACGTCAGGCGGCCGTGAAATTTGCGGCCGTACCAGGAGGCGACGCCGCGCTCGCTGTAGCCGTAGCTCGTGTCGAGGACGCGGTAGGGCCGGCCGTAGACCTCGTAGACGGGTCCGTTGCCATAGGCGCTGCGCGGCTCGGGCCGGGGCACGGGGTCAGGCGGCAGCTCGCGCGGGATGGCACTGCCGCCCGGCGGCCCGTCGCCCGGCGGCCCGTCGCCGGGCGGCGGGGGCACGGTGCTCGCCTGCCAGTTCGTATTCCAGAACACTC
>CALALV010000126.1 GCA_937925605.1 uncultured Woeseia sp. | reverse complement strand
ATCGGCCGGCCGCCCCCGTATTTCAGCGACACCGCGCCGGCTCCGCTCGCACTGCGCGCGCCCGTGCCGGGGCGGCAGAGCGACAGCTTCGGCTCGCGCCGCGTGTTCAACGACGAGCCGCGCGCGCCGCACCGTGGCATGGACCTGTCAGGCAGCGAGGGCACGCCGGTGCGCGCGGCGCAGGCGGGCACCGTCATCGAGGCCGGGGATTTTTATTTCATCGGCAACGGCGTGTTCATCGACCACGGCCAGGGGCTCATCACGCTGTACGCGCACCTTGCGCGCATCGACGTGGAAAGCGGCGACACGGTCGCGTCCGGCGAGGTCATCGGCACTGTCGGCGCGACCGGCCGGGTCACCGGGCCGCACCTGCATTTCGCGACCTACCTGAATGGCACGCCGGTGGACCCGGCGCTGCTGATCGACTGACGATTCAGTTGTCGTAGCCGAGCGGCCGCTCGCAGCGCGTGTAGCTGCCGTCCGGCTGGCGCTCGAAGACGTTGCAGCAGGTCATCTCGCCGCCGTAGATGTGCACCGATACCGCCGGCGTGTCGTCGGTGGCGTTGCTGATCGAGTGGTACTCGTAAGGCGGGATGAGGCAGCCGGCGCTGCCGACACCGGCCAGGTAGGAATTGCGCGGCTCGAAGCGGTAGTGACCGTTGTCGCGGCCGACCAGCTCGTACTGCTGCACGTCGATGCTGCCGCCCCAGACGCCCTCGACGCACCACATGCCCGAATGGTCGTGCACCGGGGTCTTCTGCCCCGGTCCCCAGGTCATGACGACGATCGAGTAGCCGCGCTCCTCGTCGCGGTGCAGCAGCCGGCGCGCGTAGTGCCCGTCGACGGGACGCACGTACTCGGGAGGCAGCTCGATGCTGGACGTGCGGATCAGCTTGCACAGCTGCGCCTTGATCGTTTCGACGGTCCGCTCGACGCTGTCGAGCTCGACCGCTTCGTCGACGAGCCGGATCAGTTCGCCGGTGCCGGGGGTGGCCATATTCTTGATCTCCCGAATTCGTGTAGCGAGGATTTTAACGCGCCCTGCCGCGTTGCCGAAACCGCCCGCGGCGCGGTCAGGTCTCGAAAAAGCGGCTGATGACCGGGCGGAACGCATCCATGTCGGCCAGGAAGGAATCGTGGCCCTTGATGCAGTCGAGCGGCTCGTAGACGACGTCGGGCACGACCTTGCCCAGCCCTTCGGCGAGTTCGCGTTGCTGGTGCAGCGGGAACAGGATGTCCGTGGTCACGCCGATCACCAGCGCGCGCTCGAGGCGCAGTCGCGCGAGCGCCGCCTGCTGCGAGCCGCCGTGCTCGGCGATGTCGAACAGGTCGGAGGCGCGCGACAGGTACAGGTAGCAGTTCGGGTCGAACTGGCCGGTGAATTTGTTCGCCTGCGCCTCGAGATAGGACTCGACCGAGAAGTCGCCGTAGAACGGCGTCTCGGGATCGCCCTCGCCGGCGATGCGCTCGCGACCGAAGCGCTGCTCCCATTCCGCCGCCGAGCGGTAGGTGATCATGCCGAGCTTGCGCGCGAGGCGCTGCCCGACCAGCGGCGGGTCGTCCGGGTCGTAGTTGCCGCGCTGCCACTTCGGATCCTTCTGGATCATCTCGCGCTGCAGCGAGCGCACGGCGATCGCGAACGGCAGCGAGCGCGTGGCGGACGAGATCGACACCATGCGCCGGCTCGCCTCCGGGTGCGACACGCAGAACGCGAGCGCCGTCATGCCGCCCATCGAGCAGCCGATCACGGTGTGCAGTTGCTCGATACCGAGATGCTGCATGACCAGGTAGCCGCCGTCGGCAACGTCTTCGAGCGTCAGCACAGGGTAGTCGAGCCGGTAGCGCTGCCCCGTCTCGGGATTGATCGAGGCGGCGCCGGTGGAGCCGAAGCAGCTGCCCAGCGAGTTGACGCAGATGACGAAAAAGCGCTCGGTATCGATCGGCAGCCCGGCGCCGATCATGTCCTCCCACCAGCCGCTCGCCGGGTTTTCCGGCGTCGACGAGGCATGCGCGGACGGCGAAAGGCCCGTGAACAGCAGGATCGCGTTGTCGCGCGCCGCGCTAAGCTCGCCCCAGGTCTCGTAGGCGAACTGCGCGTCGATGAGGTGCCCGCCGCGGTGCATGCGGAAACGCCCCGGCCTGACGTACAGCTTGCTCTCCGTCCCCATCCAGCCTTCCTTATGTGGTCAGCGCTTCGCGTGCTTCAGCAGGCGCTTGCGGCGGCGTTCCTGGCGGGGCGTCAGCTTGTTGCGGCGCCCCTTGTAGGGATTATCGCCCGTTCTCACGACCAGGCGCACGGGCGTACCTCTCAGATCGAAGGCTTTGCGGAACCAGTTGACGAGGTAGCGCCGGTAAGCGTCCGGCAGGCGCTCCGTCTGGTTGCCATGAACGACGATCACGGGCGGGTTGCGGCCGCCCTGGTGCGCGTAGCGCAGGCGTATGCGACGGCCGCGCACCAGCGGCGGCGCGTGCGCGGTGACCGCGTCGGCGAGCGAGCGCGTCAGCTCCTGCGTCGGCAGGTCGCGGGTCGCCGCGGCGTAGGCCCGGGCCGCGGCCGGCAACAGTTCGCCGACGCCGCTGCCGTGCAGGGCCGAGATCGTATGTTTTTCCGCGAAATCGAGGAACGGCAGGCGCCGCTCGAGGTCGTCCTTCAGCTGCCGGCGACGCTCGCCGGACAAGCCGTCCCACTTGTTCGTGACCACGACCAGCGCGCGGCCGCGCTCGGTGACGAGCCCCATCAGGCTCACGTCCTGCTCGGTCACGCCCTCCTGCGCATCGAGCACGGCAAGTACGACCTCGGCCTGTTCCATCGCCTTCAGCGCCTTGACCACGCTGAACTTCTCGACCGCCTCGTGGACCCGCGCGCGGCGCCTGACGCCGGCCGTGTCGACGAGCACGTAGTGCTCGCCGTCACGCTCGAACGGTACGGCCACGCTGTCGCGCGTGGTGCCGGGCTGGTCGTAGACGACCATGCGTTCCTCGCCGAGCAGGCGGTTGATCAGCGTCGACTTGCCGACGTTCGGCCGGCCGATCACCGCGATGCGCAGGGCGCCCTCGTCGTCGCTCGCGGGCGCGGCCTCGTCCGCCGCCTGCGCGAACGGCGCGAGCACCTCGTCCATCAGCGCGCTCACGCGGTCGCCGTGCGCGGCCGAAATCGCGACCGGCTCGCCGAGACCGAGCCCGTGGAACTCGCCGGTCGCGATCGCGGCGTCGAGGCCCTCGCTCTTGTTGCTCACGAGCCAGGTCTTGCGGGCATGCCGCCGCGCGAGATCGGCGACGAACTCGTCGGCGGCTGTAAGGCCGCTGCGGCCGTCGACCATGACGATCGCGCAATCGGCCTCTTTCAGCGCGAGCACGGTCTGCGCCGCCATTTTCTCGCTGATGCCGTCCTCGCCGCCGGCGACGCCGCCGGTGTCGATGACGAGGTAGGGCACCGGGCCGACACGCCCGTAGCCGTACTGGCGGTCGCGGGTCAGGCCCGGGTAGTCGGCGACCAGCGCATCACGCGAGCGCGTCAGGCGATTGAAGAGTGTCGACTTGCCGACGTTCGGCCGGCCGATGAGCGCGATGACGGGCAGCATGGCGGAATACCACGACGCCGGGCACTCAGGCCCCGTCGCCGACGGCCTGCGTGTCGCGCGGCGGCACGCCGAACGCGGTCAGCGTGCCGTCCTCGTTCTGCACGTAGAGCTTGCCGCCGATCATCGCCGGCGCGCCCGAGATCATGCCGCCCCCTGCGCGGCGGCGCGCGACGAAGCGGCCGTCGATGTTGCTGATGAAGTGCACGTAGCCCTCCAGGTCGCCGACCGCGACGGTGCGTTCGAACGGCACGGGCACGGTCGGTTCGCGGCGCAGCAGCGCGTCGTTGCGCCAGGCCTCGGCGCCGGCGCGGCGACTGAACGCGACGACCTCGCCGGTGTCGGTCGTCGTGTAGACGTTGTTCCAGTCGGCGCTGACACCGCCATAGGTCGACAGCTCGCGCGCCCACAACACCTGGCCGGACTCGGCGGCCAGCGCCGCGAGCCGTCCCTGGTAGCCGGTCACGTAGACGTCCTGGCCGACGACGCTGATCGTGCCGTCGATATCGGCCAGCCGCTCGAGGTCGGAACGCCCGGTCGGCGGCGAGATCACGGCCTCCCACTCGGTCGTGCCGTCCAGCAGGTTGACCGCCAGCACGCGGCCGTTGTCGAAGCCGGCGACGACCGTCGTGCCGACGATGGCAGGCGCGCTCGCGCCGCGCAGCGTCAGCGGCGGCAGCTGCTGCTCGAGCGACCAGCGCTCGCTGCCGTCGAAGGTCGAGAGCACGGTCAGCCGGCCGTCGATCGTGACCACGACCACCGAGTCGCCGCGGATCGCCGGGGGCGCCAGCACCTCGCCGTCGATGTCGACGCGCCAGCGCTCGCTGCCGTCGTCGGCGGCCAGCGCGACGACGTCGCCATCGGCGCCGCCGACGACGACCAGGCCCTCGCCCACCGCGGGACCGGCGCTCAGCGCGACGTCCAGTTCACGCCGCCACTCGCGGTCGCCGTCGTCCGGGTCGTAAGCCGTGACCACGCCGTTGCGGCTCGCCGCATACACGCGGCTGCCGTCGCCGGCCGGCATCAGCGCGAGGCGCAGGAACTCGGAACCCTTGCCAACTTTCGCGGACCAGAGCCGGCGCACATCCAGCGTTTCGTCAAAGTCGACCAGCTCGGCCGGCTTATCCTCGTCGTCCTTGTCGCCGAACAGCCCGCAGCCGCCGAGAACGACGGCGAGGGCGGCGAGCAGGCCCGCGCGCAGGACAGGAATCACTCGACGTCCTCGTCTGCCGGCGTCTCCGCGGCTTCCGCGGCAGGCGCGTCGTCGACCTCGCCGGCCGACTCCGCCGGCGCATCGCCGCTGGTGCGTTCCGCGGGGTCCGGCAGGTCGTCGAGCTTCATGCGCACGAGCGGCGCGTCGACGGTCTGCTGTCCCGCCGGGTCCGCGAGCACCGCGTTCCAGGCACGGGCCGCCTCGTCGAGGTTGCCGAGCGCGAAGTGCGCGTCGCCGATCACCTCGTTGTAGCGGGCAGCGAAGGCGCTGTCCTCGGGCGTCTCGAGCAGTTCCAGCACGTCCTGCGGCCGATCCTGGTAGAGCAGGATCTGCGCGAGGCGCAGCCGCGCGACGAGTTCGAGCGGCGTGTCGCCGCCGGCCGTCGCCAGCGGCCGCAGCACGTCGGCCGCATCGGCGTCGCGGCCGCGATCCATGTACAGCCTTGCCATCGCGAGTCGCGCCTGGCTGGCATAGACCGTGTCGCCGTAGTCGCTGAACAGCCGCTCGGCGATCTCGGCGGCCGGCTCGAAATCGCCGTCGGCGACCTCCTCGACCAGTGCCTCGTACTCGGCCGAGGCCTCGAGCGCCGTGTTGACCTGCTGCGACGTGTACAGGCGGAAGCCCGCGATCACGGCAATGCCGAGCACGATGCCGCCCAGCACCATGCCGCGGTTTTCCTGCCACCACGCGCGCAGTTCGTCCAGTTGTTCCTTTTCAGATAGATCGTTCACTTGTGTCCTTCCTTCGCTTCCCGGCCAACCGGCCGGGCATCGTTCAATCCGCGCGGCCGCCCCGGGCCGGCCGCAGTTTTTCCCCGAGCAGCCCGGGCAGGGCCGCCATCTCGACCGCCTGCTGCACGTCGCTCGTGCGCAGCGGCTTCAGACCGGCAGTACCGGCGGCTACCTCGTCGTCGCCGAGGATCACGGCCCAGCCCGCGCCGCTGCGGTCGGCCCGCTTCAGCTGCGACTTGAAGCTGCCGCCGCCGAAGTGCTGCTCGATCGCAACGCCCGGCAGCGCGTCGCGCAGCGCTTCCGCGAGCGCGAAGCCTGCCTGCTCCGCGGCGCGCCCCACGGTCACGACGTAGACGTCGGGCGCAGCGCGCGGGACCTCGCCGCCGCAGGTCGCGTACAGCGCAACCAGCCGCTCGACCCCCATCGCCCAGCCGATCGCGGGCGTCGGCCGGCCGCCGAGTTTCTCCACCAGGCCGTCGTAGCGGCCGCCCGAGCAGACGGCGCCCTGCGCGCCGAGCGCATCGGTGACCCACTCGAACACGGTCCGGTTGTAGTAATCGCGTCCGCGCACCAGCCGCGGGTTCACCGTGAACTCGATACCGGCGGCGCCGATCAGCTCCTTCAGCGTCTCGAAATGCGCCGCCGACTCCTCGTCGAGGTAGTCGAGCATGACCGGCGCCCCTGCGACGATCTCCTGCATCGCCGGGTTCTTGCTGTCCAGTATGCGCAGCGGATTCGTCTCGAGGCGGCGCATACTATCGGCATCGAGATCGTTTTTCACGGCCGTGAAGTAGGCGACCAGCTCGTCTCGGTAGCGCGCCCGGGTATCGGGGTTGCCCAGCGAGTTCAGTTCCAGCGTCAGCCGGTCGAGCCCCAGCCGCCGCCAGAGGCGCGCGCACAGGATGATCAGCTCGGCGTCCACGTCCGGCCCCTCGAAGCCGAGCGCCTCGACGTCGATCTGGTGAAACTGGCGGTAGCGACCCTTCTGCGGTTTCTCGTAGCGAAACATCGGCCCGGCGGTCCACAGCTTGTGTCGCTGGTTGTGCAGCAGCCCGTTGGTGATGCCCGCGCGAACCATACCCGCGGTCGCCTCCGGGCGCAGCGTCAGGCTCTCGCCGTTGCGGTCCTCGAAGGTGTACATCTCCTTTTCGACGATATCCGTGACCTCGCCGATGGAACGCCGGAACAGCTCCGTGTACTCGACGATCGGCAAGCGGATCTCGCGGTAGCCGTAGCCCTCGACGATCTCGCGCACGGCCTCCTCGAGGTAGCGCCAGGCGGCGGCGTCCTCGGGAAGCACGTCGTTCATGCCACGTATGGCCCGGGTATCCATTGCTGTCCTTTGCCGAAGTGCCGGGCGCTAGCGCGCGATCGTGAAGCGGGCCGTCGCGCCGCGCCGGTCGGCCGCCGCCACGCGGTAGGGCTCGCCGTTGACGCTGACGGCCACGTTGCCGGCATCGCCGAGCAGCACCGTCAGCGGGCCCGGGCCGCTGACCGCGACCGTGCGCCCGGCGCGGCCCAGGTCGAAATACAGCCGCCGCCCGTTGCCGTCGGTAACCTCGGTCCAGCAGTCGCCGTTGTAGTTGAGCGCGAGCGCTATTTCGCCCGCGGGCGCCG
>CALALV010000125.1 GCA_937925605.1 uncultured Woeseia sp. | reverse complement strand
TCAACGTCGTCGCCGCCGACCAGTACATCGCGATCGTGCTGCCCGGCAAGATGTACAAGGCCGAGTTCCAGCGCCGCGGGCTCGATCCCAGGAACCTGTCGCGGGTGGTCGAGGACTCGGGCACGCTGACCTCGCCGCTGGTGCCGTGGAATACCTGCGGCGCCTACATGGCCGGCACGCTCGGCGTCGCGACGATCGCCTACCTGCCGTTCGCGTTCTTCAACCTGATCAACCCGCTGGTCTCGATCTTCTACGGCTTCACCGGTTTCACGATCAAGCGCCTGGACGAGACGAGCGAGCCGGCGGCGGCCTGAGCCGGCGGCAATGCGCGCGGCAAGGTTCGCATTCCTCGCGCTTGCGGGGCTGGCGACCGGCGCGGCGCTGGCTGGCGGCGGCGTCGTGCTGCGCGACGACACCTGCATCATCACGATCGGCTTCTACGAGGCGCACTTCACGGCCTACCAGCCGGCGACGCGCGGCGACCGCGAGTTCTGCGAGGACTTGCCGGACGCCGCGCAGACGATCTTCGTGCTCGACTACCTGCACGCGAGCCTCGCGCAGGTGCCGGTCGATTTCCGCATCATCGACAACGTGACGGGCAAGGGTGAATTCGCGCGCATCGAGGATGTCGAAGCCCTGGCGGACATCGATGCGCACACGGTCTTCTACCAGCCACCGGTCGTGCGCCCGGACGGCAGCTTCATGATCGAACACGAGTTCACACGCAGCGGCGAGTACGTCGGCATCGTCACGGCGGGCCACCCGACGACCGACGCGGTCTACACCTCGGTGTTCCCGTTCGCGGTCGGCCGGACCTCGCTGCCCTGGGGCTGGATCGGCCTTGCCCTCGCGCTCGCCGCGTTCGCGGGCTTCGTCGCGCGGCTGCGCCACGTCGGCCGCGGAGCGGACTCGTGAACGCGCTGCGCCGGCACGGGCCGTGGCTCGCGCTGCTCGCGATCGCGGTTGCCGCCTGGCCGCCGCAGTGGTACCCGGAAGGCATGCGGCTCGCGCTGACCCGCGCGTTTGGCGCGGCCGGCTATCGCCCGCTGCCCGCCAGCCGCGCGGCCGCCGACGCGGAGCCGGAGCCTTATTGTCCGCCCGACGCCTCCGGCTGGCGCGCCGCGCAGACGATCGACGGCGTTGCGATCGCCGCGGCGCCGACCTGCGTCGCCGACAATCCCTACCTGGTCGCCGCGGCCGTGCTCGGCACGAACAACGTCTCCGCGGCGACGCTGGCCGCGAGCGGCCTGACCCGCGACGCCGTCGAGAAGGGCCGCGACCTCGACGGCGACGGCGACCCGGACGAGATTCACATTCGTCTCGAGATCGCGGAGCTGAACGGTGCCTCGCCGATCGAGGATACGCCGGTCACGTGCTAAACGCTCGCGTCCGGCCTCCAGCCGGGCAACAGGGTGTTCGCGCCGAATCACGCCGGCATGGCGGTCGAGAACCTCAAGCCGCACCGGGCGCGCGCGGCACTCCGCCTGCCGGCGCCCGCGATCCGCGTCGAGCAGGGCGACCGCGTGCGCATCACGATCGAGAACACGCACTACATGCCGCACACGCTGCACCTGCACGGCGCGGATCATGGCTTCCTGACCGCGGCCGGCGAGGGCAACGACGGCGTGCCCACGACCAGCGAGGTGCCGGTGCTGCCGGGCGGCGCGCGCACCTACGAGCTCGAACCACGCACAGCCGGCACGATGTTCTACCACTGCCACGTGCAGCCGCACGTGCACGTGATGATGGGCCTGCAGGGCCTGTTCGTGATCGAGGAGAACCGCCCGGCCAACCCGCTGCAGACGCTGAACCTGGGCGCCGGCCAGGTACGCGCGCCGTCGGTCGCGAGCCGCGAGCGCTACGCCGCGGAATACGACCTGCACTACCTCGACTTCGACCGCCAGCTCGGCGAGCGCATCCGCGAGGACAACGACCCGCGCATCGTGACCAAGTCAATGCACCGCGACTACGACGTGACCGACGCGACCAGTGACTACTTCCTGCTGAACGGCCGCTCGTTCCCGTACACGTTCCGCGAGTCGCTCGTCGTCGCAGACGAGGGCGACACGGTCAAGCTGCGCGTCGTCAACGGCGGCGCGAAGGGCATCGCGCTGCACACGCACGGCCACAAGTTCACGGTGACCCACAAGGACGGCATGCCGGTGCCCGAGGCCGCGCGCTCGCTGCAGGACGTCGCCTGGCTCGCGACGGCACAGCGCCTCGACCTCGAGCTCGCGTTCGTCAACGACGGCCTGCACGCCTACGGGCCCGGCATCTGGCCGTTCCACGACCACCAGAACGCGGGCGTCACGAACGACGGCATCGGCCCGGGCGGCAACATCTCCGCGATCGTCTACCGCGAGTACCTCGGCGAGGACGGCTGGCCGCGGACCCGCGGCGTGTCCTGGGACCCGTACTTCACGGCCGCCTACTACCGCCGCGAGGTCCCGGTCTGGAACGCCTACCTGCCGGACCTGCTCGGCGATCCGGGACTCGACGGCCGGCTGCTCGCGCGGCTCGTCGTGCTCGCGGCCGCGCTCGGCGGCCTGGTCGCGCTCGCCCTCAGGCGCCGGCGGCGCAGCGCATGGTGAGGGGCGCCGCACTGTGGCTGCTGGTACTTGCGCTGCCGGCGGCCGCCCAGCACGAGCACCACGACATGCAGCTGGATGCAGGCGGCATCGTCATGAACGCGAACGCGGACACGCCGCCGCGCGGCTGCGACGGCATCTCCGGGGACGTGTCCTTTACCGTGCGCGCCGGCCGCGACTACGCCGGCGGCCTGCCCGGCGCGATCTTCGGCATGAGCGAGCGCGACCTGCACGTGCCGCCGTGCAGCCGCGTGACTGTTGAATTCGTCAACGAGGACGCCGTGCGCCACCAGTGGATGGTCCACGGCCTGCCGCGCTACCTGTACCCGGGCGGCATGTTCCACCTCGAGGCGATGGGCGGCGCGAGCGTGACCGGCACCTTCATCGTGCCCGCCGAGAACCGCACCTACCTCGTCCACTGCGACATGGCCCAGCACATGGAAAAAGGCATGCGCGCCCAGCTCGTCGTCGGCCGCGGCAGCGGCGACCTGTGGGCGGTGCCCGGCCTCACCGACGCGTATCGACGGGCGTCCTACCTGCCGGGGGGCACGCTCGGGTGGCTCGCCTTCGCGGCCCTGCTGGCCGGGGGGATCGTCGCGCTGCTTAGGCGGTGATGCCGATCGTTCGAGGCGCTGTTTCGCGATCGTGGTAGCGCGATAGACGCAGGCGGACCCGCGCACCGGGCAAGGCCCCGGACCTCCGTTTTCGGAGTCGGCCCGGGACCTTGCCCGGCACACGGGCCCGCAGGGTGCGGTCGGGGCAGACTCGCGTAGCTGATCTGGCAGAACGGTTGCGGTGGTGAGCCTGCTGGCCAGGAGCACCCTTTTACTGAAGTGGAGCGCGATAGACGCAGGCGGACCCGCGCACCGGGCAAGGCCCCGGACCTCCGTTTTCGGAGTCGGCCCGGGACCTTGCCCGGCACGCGGATCCGCGGGGCGCAGTCGGGGCTTACTCGCTTAGCTGGCCCGGCAGTACGGGCGCGGTGGTGAGCCTGTTAGTTCGGAGCAGCGTTCGCCAGGCGTGGAGCGCAATAGCCACAGGCGGACCCGTGCAACGGCGGTAATCCGGCCGGCGCGCCATGCCTGTGAATGCATCGGCTTTCGGCCCCACGTTCTCGAAACTTTGTCGCCAGTCGAGAGATGCTGATGCGCCAGCGGACAGTCCACGATCCATGCAGCGCCGTGCGCCGGTGGGCAGCTGGCTGCCACGCATTCGGCGATCTCGCCTGGCGTGACGCAAGCACGAGGGCCTGTGTGCCGGGGAAGCCTTCGGGCCGACTCCGAAATCGGAGGTCCGAAGGCTTCCCCGGTGCGCAGGCCCGGATGCCCGGAATATCGCACCACGAAAGGCAATCAGGTTGCGACCCCTAAAAGCCGCGCTCCGTGAACTCGTAACGCTGGCCCGGTATGCCCGGGACGCCGCACCCCGAAGCGCAAACAAGTCGACCCGCAAGAGAGCACGCCTGCCCCGGGGCTTGCACCCGGGGCAAGAAGTCACCGGAGCCGGGCCAGCCGATACAGCCAGCAACAGAAAAGCCGCCCCCGGAACCCCGCGCGCGAGTGGGCGTCTGCTACGGTTGGTGTGAAAGGAACGCGAGGAGAGAGCAATGAGGGTGGCACTGTTCGGTGCGACCGGGTTTGTCGGCAGCTACGTCATCGACGCGCTGCTCGAGGCCGGGCACGAGCCGGTCGTGATGGTGCGGCCGGGCAGCGAGGGCAAGCTCAGGCAGCCGGAGCGCTGCCTCGCCGTGCCCGGCGAGGTCGGCGACGCGGCCGCGATCGCGGCGACGCTGCGCGGCTGCGACGCGGCCATCTATCTCGTCGGCATCCTGCGCGAGCAGCCCGAGCAGGGCATCACGTTCAAGGCGCTGCAGTACGAGGGCGCGAAACGCGTCATCGACGCGGCGAAGTCGCAGGGAGTGAAACGCTTCCTGCTGATGAGCGCGAACGGCGTGCGCGAGGACGGCACCGACTACCAGCGGACGAAGTACCTGGCCGAGCGGCATCTTGCCGACAGCGGGCTGGACGGCACCGTGTTCCGGCCGTCGGTCGTGTTCGGCGACCCGCGCGGGCTGATGGAGTTCTGCACGCAGCTGAAGGGCGAGATGATCGACCCGCCGATCCCGGCGCCGGCCTTCTTCCGCGGCCTCTCGCCGCTGTCGGGCGGCTTCAGCATGACGCCCGTGCACGTCGAGGACGTCGCGCGGGCCTTCGTCTGCGCGCTCGACCGCGCCGAGGCGGTCGGCAAGACCTACCCGCTGGGCGGCGCCGAGACGCTCGAATGGCCGGAGATCATCCGCCGCATCGCGGCCGCCGGCGGCAAGCGCAAGCTGATCCTGCCGGCGCCGGCCGTGTTCGTGCACGCGGCCTGCACCGCGTTCGACCACTTCGACTGGTTCCCGATCACCCGCGACCAGCTTTCGATGCTGCTCGAAGGCAACGAGGTGCGGGAGCGCGAGGCCTTCGCGCTGTTCGGCATCGACGAGCGGCCGATGAGCATCGAGGCGCTCGACTACCTGGGCGACTGACGCCGCTCAGTCTTCCTGGTCGACGAGCATGCGCCGCAGCCAGGCGGCGAGCTGGCGGCGCTCGCGTTCCGGCACGTGCGCCATCGCCGAATTCGCGTCGGCGAGCCGCGTCTCGATGGCCTGGTCGATCAGCGTGAGCCCGCTCGCGGTCAGCCGCACCAGCACCGAGCGCCCGTCTTCCTCGCTCTGCCGCCGGCGCACGAGGTCGCGTTCTTCCAGCCCGTCGATTCGGGTCGTCATCGCGCCCGAGGTCAGGTGCACGGCGCGGGCAATGTCCGTGGCCGGCATTTCGTAGGGCTTGCCCTGGCGCCGCAGCACCGACAGGACGTCGTATTCCCAGTGCTTCAGGCCGTGGCGTTTCAGCGCCCGGTTCGTGCGCCGGCCGAGCAGCTTGCCGAGGTGCTGGAGCCGGACCACGACGCCGAGCGCGGAAACGTCCAGCCCGGGGCGCTCGTCGGCCCACTGCTGCAGCAGTTCGTCGACAGTATCCTTAGGCATTTCAGGGACTTGGGGATTTAACAAAAAGGCGAAGAAAATGCCTTGACATCAAGGCAAATGAGATTATCTTCACGTCGAAATAAGTCTGCGGAGGAGCATAGCATGCCCCGGCAACCCGACGTGCAAACGACGACCAGCACGACGACCGACTGGTGCGCGGACGACATGGAGATGGAGTGCATGAGCGAAGACGATTTTGAACTGGACGACGTTCTGGCCGAAGACGACGAACTGGTCGACGAAGAACTGTCCCCCGGACCGAGCGGCAACGTGCCGGTCTGGCGGCTGATCGAGATGTCGCGCGAGAACCGCTTCCTGAAGCAGGAGCTCGCGGACTTCGAGGACTACGACAGCGGCTACGACGATTACGGCAGCCACTACGCCCACTGACGCATCACGACGAATTGAATTGACAGAAAAGCAGGCAGGCGGCTTCCGGCACGGCCGGCAGCCAGAGCGCGAACCCTCGCAGAGGCGCGGCCCATTGTGCCGCGCCCGGTAGCGCCGCTGACGGCCGGAGGCCGGGAGCCGCCAGGCAAACATCCAGGGCCACGGGCGAAGCTTGCCTGCCCTCGCAACGGGGCCCAATGAGGACTGACAGATGTCTATCCGCCATTACGCCAGCGACTTCGACGATCTCGACGACCTGACGTATCGCATGCTCGACAGCCGTTTCTGCAAGGTGGCCATGCACGGGCAGCGACATGACGCCCTGCGTCATCGCCGCGAGCACGAGCAGGTCGACCACCCGACGCCGCGCAAGCCGCGGCGCCCGCGGGACCAACGGCCGCGCGACGAACACGGTCGCGACGAGTAAGCGGAGGAACGAGGACGGCGCGGCCGCAAGGCCGCGCCGTTTTCTTTTTGGGCCAGCGCGCGGTCGCGCCTGTCAGCCGAACCAGGCCGGCGCGTTACCCGGTTTCCACTTGATGTTGCAGCCGACGCTGGGACGCTGCTCCGCGTCCGGCGCCTCGCCCGCGAGCACCGCGTCCAGCGCCGAGCGCAGGTCGCGGCCGTCCACCGGCACGTCGTTGCCCGGCCGGCTGCCGTCGAGCTGGCCGCGGTAGGCCAGCCGGCGGCGGCTGTCGAACACGTAGAAGTCCGGCGTGCAGGCCGCGTCGTAGGCCTTGGCCACCGACTGGTCCGCGTCGTACAGGTAGGGGAAGGTGTAGCCGCGCTGCTTCGCTTCTGTCTTCATCTTTTCCGGGCTGTCGTCCGGGTGTTTCTCGACGTCGTTGCTGCTGATCGCGTAGACGGCGACGCCGCGCTGGCCGTAGTCGCGGCCGAGCGCGGCAATCTCGTCGGCCACGTGCTTGACGAACGGGCAGTGGTTGCAGATGAACATGACGAGGTAGGCGGGCGCCCGGTCCGCGAGCGTCCAGGTCTTGCCGTCCGGGTCCGGCAGCGCGAACTCCGGCGCCTCGGTGCCGAGCTTCAGCATGCGTGATTCGGTTCTGGCCATTCAGCTTTCCTCGTTCGGTGTATCGGACGCAGCCGGTTCCCGGCGCGGGGTGCGCCGGTAACGCAGCAGGATGATCAGTGACAGCACGGCGCCGGCGAGGCCCGCCGCGACCGAGACCTCCCGCAAACCGTACAGGCTCGCGAGGGTGCCGATCAACAGGCCGCCGAGCGCGACGCCGCCGAAGGCGACCATGCCCCAGAAGCTCGAGACGCGGCCGCGGACCTCGTCGTCGATGATCGACTGCAGCAGGATCTGCGAGCCGACGCCGCAGAACGACAGCATCGCGCCGATGGCCGCGACCGCGACGGTGCTGAACCAGAAGTTGCCGCTCAGGCCCAGCGCGAGCAGGAGCTGCGAGCCGAGCAACAGGCTGCCGGCGACCACCTCGAAGCTGAGCCAGTCGCTGCCGCGCGCGAGCGCGAGCCCGGCCAGCACCGCGCCCGCGCCTACCGCAGAGGTCAGGATCGCGAGTCCCGCGGCGCCGCGTTCGAACACCGCGTCGGCGAAGGCCGGCAGCAGCTCCAGCGGTCCGCGGCCAAGCACGGCGCTCGTCGCGATCACGGCGAGCAGCAGCCGGATGCGCGGGTCGCGCAGCACGTAGGTCACGCCGTCCGCGAGCTCGTGGTAGACCGCGCGCCGCGGCGCGCGCGGCGTGCCGGCCGGGCGTAGCCGGACGACGAGGAGCGCAGCCAGCACGAACAGGTAGGACACGGCATTGAATGCGAACGCCGAGGCGACGCCGGTCGTCGCGATCAGCAGGCCCGCGATCGCCGGGCCGACGAAGCGCGACAGGTTGAAGGAGATCGCGTTGGATCGCAGCGAGCGTTTCGCGAAGAGCTGCGGGAGCTCCGCGCGCGTGACGAGGTTCGGCACCAGCGCCATGCGCACCGGCATGTGCGCGCCGTCGAGCGTGCCCTGCATCGTCGACAGCACGGCCAGCAGCCAGATGTCGGTCTTGCCGAAGGCGGTCAGCAACGTGAGCAGCAGCATGTTCAGCGTGCTCATCGAGTTGATCAAGAGCGAGGCCGCTCGCCGGTCGAAGCGGTCGGCGAGCACGCCGAAGATCGGCCCGAACAGCACGGCCGGCGCGAACTGCGTGAACGCGACGACGCCAACCCAGAACTCCGAGCCGGTCAGCTCCCAGGCCAGCCAGCCGAGCGCGACCCGGTACACCCACAGGCCGTGCAGCGACACGGTATTGCCGCAGAAGTAGACCAGGTAGTTGCGGTTGCGGAGGGCGGACGTGCGCATGGGCGGGCAAGCTTAGCGCAGGCGCGGGCGGGGGCCGAGCTCAGGCGCGGCCGAGTTCTCCCCGCACCCCGGCAATCGCGCGGCTGACCCGCCCGACGTGTTCCGCCGTGTTGTAGACGTGCGGCGACATCCGGAGGCCGCCGACCGCGGCAGTCACGACGCCCGAGGCCTCGAACACGCGCTGCGGCAGCGTGGCGAGTGCCTCGCGCGGCGCGGCAAGGATCACGACGTTGCTGGTGAACTCCGGCTTGAGCGGCGAGACGAACGGCACACCGAGCGCCTGCAGTTCGTCGCGCAGCCGATCGGCGATCGCGTTCGCGCGCGCCGCGACCGTCGCGGGGCCGAGCGCCGCGTGCCAGGCGACGGTCTCGGCGAGCGCGGCGAGCGCCGCGTCGTCGCGCTGGCCGAGCGCCGCGTAGCGCCGCGCGCCGGCGACGGACGGCTCGACCTCGCTGCCCCAGGGGATGCTGACGACCCGCGGGGCCAGCTCGTCCTGGCGCGCCGCGCGGACGTCCAGGAGCCCGGTGTCG
>CALALV010000124.1 GCA_937925605.1 uncultured Woeseia sp. | reverse complement strand
CCCTCGCAGTCCTCGAGATCGCTCGCGTAGCGGTCCGGATCGACGCCCTTGAGGTCGACGATGGGGCCGGGATGCGAGGCGCAGCCCGACAGGACGAGCAGTGCGGCCAGCGTACGGGCGATGCAGGGCATGCGGGACTCCGGGACGGGTTCACCCGTTGTACAACGCGCGAGCCGGCCCGCGGTTGACGGCCGGCCCGCGCTCCGGATCAGGCCGGGCTCTCGTTGTAGACGTGCACGTCGCGCTGCGGGAACGGGATCGAAATGCCTTCCTCGTCGAAGCGCTTCTTGACCGTCTCGAGCGTATCCCAGTACAGGCCCCAGTAGTCGCTGGTCTTTACCCAGGGGCGCACGTTGAAATTGACGCTGCTGTCGGCCAGTTCGCCGACCACGATGACCGGTGCAGGCTCGGGGAGCACGCGCTCGTCCTTGTCGAGTATGTCCTTGAGCACCGAACGCACCTTGTCCAGGTCGTCGTCGTAGCCGACGCCGATCACGAGGTCGACGCGGCGCGTGTCGTTGGCCGAATAGTTGGTGATGATCCCGTCCATGATCTGGCTGTTCGGGATGATGATCGTCTTGTTGTCCGGCGTCTTCAGCGTGGTCGTCAGGATGTGTACGGCCAGCACGCTGCCGCCGACGCCGCCCGCATCGATGTAGTCGCCGACCTTGTAGTGCCGGAACATGACAATCAGCACGCCGGCGGCGAAGTTCGACAGCGCCCCCTGCATTGCGAGACCGATGGCCAGGCCGGCTGCACCGACTACGGCGATGAACGAGGCCGTTTGCACGCCGAGCTTCGTGATCGCCGCGATGATGACGAAAGCCATCAGCAGCCAGTAGACGATGTTCGAGACGAAGGACTCGAGGATCTTGTCGACCTGCTGGGACTGCAGCACTCGCCGCAGCCCGCGGGACATCGCCTTGGCCACCCAGCGGCCGATGACGAAGATCGCGATTGCCGTGACCAGGTTCAGGCCGAATTCGAGTCCCACGTCGAGCACGAACGCCTCGACCTGCTCGTAAATTTCACGGACGTCGAAATTCAGGCCCGCACTGCTGTCGTTGTTCATGGACAAATCCTGGTTGCTTCGGGGAGTCGCGGCGGCCGCCGCAAGCGCGCCTATTGTAAGGATCGGGGCGCGCCTTGCCAGTTTCGGGCCGGGGGCCGGTTTCAGGCGAGGGCAATTGCCCAGGCCGCGGCGACGATGCCGACCGCGAGCAGGCCGGACAGCCACTGCGCCGCCGGGCGGGCGAGTACGCCCGCAACGCGGGTCAGGCCAATGCCGCCGGCGAAGCCGCAGACGAAGCCGGCGAGGTGCGCGCCGATGTCGGTCGATTCGTCGCCGGTGCCGGTGTAGGCGAGCAGCGCGATGCCGCCGACGATCGGCCCGAGGCGATAGGGCCAGCGGTCCTGCGCCATCAGGCGGCCTCGCCACACGAAGCCGGCCACGAGCCCGAGCGCGGCGAACACCGCGGTCGAGGCGCCGATCGAGCGGTGCGACGGCACCAGCGCAAAGGTATTCAGCGCGTTGGCGGCCCCGGCCGTGAGCACGACAGTAAGCCAGGTAACGCCGGAGCCGACGACGCGCGCGGCCAGCGCGCCGAACAGCGCGCCGAAGCCCAGGTTGCCGAGCAGGTGGCCGATGTCCTTGTGCAGCGTCAGCGCGGTGAACACGCGCCAGGCTTCGCCGTCGCGCAGCGCCCGGCCGTCGACGCGGCCGGCGGCCAGCCAGTCGGCGTCGAAGAGTCCGCGCCCGGCCGCCCAGGCGACGAAGCAGACGACCAGCAGGTAGCCGACGACGCCGGGCCACGGGTCATGGGCCGCCGGCTGCATGACCGGGCGGCGCCGCGGCGCGCGGTTCTCGTTTTCGTAGAGCCAGATCTCGTGCGCGGCGCGATGCCGATCGGCGTCGGCGACGACGAGGAAACAGCGACCGGCGTCCGCCACGACCTGGTGCGGTATCTCTAGCGAGGTCAGGACCAGCGCGCGGTCGGCACAGGCCCGCTGGTCCGCGCTCTCGAAGACGATGCTGTAGCCGTCGGGCGTCACGCCGGCGTCGCCGGCGCATAGTCCGCCGCCACGGCGGCGAGCGCGTCGCCGCAGTCCGCGCCGAGCCTGAGCGTCGCGAACTCGTCGCCGCGCGTGCGACCGCGGTTGACGATGGCCACCGGCTTGCCGGCTGCGTGCGCGTGGCGCACGAAGCGGAAGCCCGAGAACACCATCAGCGACGAGCCCGCGACCAGCAGCGCGTCGGCCCGCTCGACCCGCGACCGCGCGGCTTCGACCCGTGCGCGCGGCACGGACTCGCCGAAGAACACGACGTCCGGCTTCAGCACGCCGCCGCAGCCGAGGCACGCCGGCACGCGGAATTCGCGCGCGTCGGCGTCCTCGAGTTCGACGTCGCCGTCCGGACGCAGCCCGCCGGTCCGCGCCGTGAATCCCGGGTTGGCCTCGTCGAGCCGGCGCTGCAGGTCGGCCCGCCGCGTGACCGCGTCGCAACCGAGGCAGCGCACGCGCTCGAGCACGCCGTGCAGGTCGATAACGGCGCGGCTGCCCGCCCGGCGGTGCAGGTTGTCGACGTTCTGCGTGACCAGGCCCTCGATGCGGCCCGCGGCGTCGAGACCGGCAAGCGCGCGGTGCGCCGCGTTCGGTTCGGCCGCGGCCATGCGCTGCCAGCCGAAGTAGCTGCGCGCCCAGTAGCGCCGGCGGGCTGCTTCGCTGCCGACGAAGTCCGCGTACTGCACGGGGCGCGCGTGCTTCCATTCGCCCGCGTCGTCGCGGTATTCCGGGATTCCCGACGCGGTGCTGCAGCCCGCCCCGGTCAGGACGGCGAGTCGCGGGTGGCGCGCGACGAAGTCGCGCAGGCTGTCGATGTCGTGGGTCGGCACGGGCGTGGTCTTAAGCCTTCGTTCAGCGAGCATACGGGAAACTCGATTCCAGGTTCCCGACCAGCCTCTGACTTATGGGCACTTTCCGGAAAATCTATTTCGCCACCGCGTTTATCGCTCTGCTTTTCCTGCTCGCGTCGCTGCTGCCGCTCGGCTGAGGCGCCGGATGACGGCCGCGATCGCGCGGCGTACACTCTCAGGCCCCTTGCGCCGCGGAGATCCCGATGCACCGCAACCGCTCGCGCGGCCTCGCGCTCGCCGCGCTGTTCGCGACACTGCCGACCGGCCTGCCGGCCGACGTGATCGACAGCGCGGCGCACGGCTTTACCGTGCGCCACAGCGTGCCGCTGCCGGTCGGTCGCGACGCCGCGTGGCTGGCCGTAGTCGCCGACGTCGACCACTGGTGGAGCAGCGACCACACCGTGTCGGGGGACGCCGCCAACCTGTACATCGAGCCCGCGCCGCTCGGCTGCTTTTGCGAGCGTCTCGGCGAACACGGCGGGCTCGTGCACCTGCAGGTGACCTTCGCCAACCCGGGCGTGCTGCTGCGCCTGACCGGCGGCCTCGGGCCGCTCGGGCTGATGGGCGTGAACGGCAACCTCACCTTCGAGTTCGACGACGCCGAGGACGGCGAGGGCAGCATCGTGACGCTGAGCTACGCGGTCGGCGGCTACCTGCCAGGCGGACTCGAAGCGATGGCCGGCCCGGTCGACGGCGTGCTCGGCGAGCAAATGCGGCGTCTCGCCGCGTACGTCGCGGAGCAGGCCGGCTCCTGAGGCCGGCGCGGTGAACCCGGAGCAGGTCAGCGCGGTCGCGCCGCGGCCCTCGACGACGGTCGTGCTGCTGCGCGATGCCGCGGCCGGGCCGGAAACGCTGCTGGTCCTGCGCCACGCGGACGCCTCGTTCGGCGCGAGCTACGTGTTTCCCGGCGGCGTCAACGAGCCGGTCGACCAGGAGGTCGGCGCGCACGCCGGCGGCGCCGACGATGCGCTGCTCAGTCGACGGCTCGGGCTCGCGGCGGGCGGGCTCGCCTTTTTCTCGTCGGCGATCCGCGAGCTGTTCGAGGAGACCGGCGTGCTGCTCGCGCGCCGCGCCGGCGCAGCCGAGCTGATCGCGGACTGCGACTTCGACGCGCTGCGCGGCCCGCTGAACGCGGGCCACCTGTCCTGGGCGGAGCTGCTGCAGCGCGAGTCGCTGACGCTCGCCTGCGACCGCTTGCATTACTTTGCCTGGTGGGTGACGCCGCGGGTCTTCGGTCGCCGCTACGCGACGCGCTTCTTCGCCGCGCGCTCGCCGGCGGGCCAGCAGGCCTGCCATGACGGCGACGAACTGACCGACAGCTGCTGGCTAACGCCGGCCGCCGCGCTGGCGGCGGCCGTCAGCGACGAGATCACGCTGCCGCCGCCTACCCGCGCGACGCTCGAGCAGCTGCGCCGCTTCCAGGGCGTGCAGGCCGCGCTCGCCTGGGCCGATCGCGAGGAGGCGCGCGGCGTCGACTGCATACTGCCGGCGGTCCTGCAGGACGGCGGCCGGCAGCGCATCGTGATGCCGGGCAGCGCCGACTACCCGGCGGACCACCGGGGCTGCGAACAGTGAGCGCGTCGCTGGTCCCCGGCAAGCTGGTCGAGCTGCTGCCCGGCGTGCGCCGGCTGGTGGCGCCGAACCCGTCGCTGATGACCGGGCCCGGGACCAACAGCTACCTGCTCGGCGAGCAGGGCGCGGTGATCATCGATCCGGGCCCGTCGATCGACGCGCACCTGGCCGCGCTGCGCGCGGCCGCCCCCGGGCTCGAGGCCGTGCTGGTCACGCACACGCATCCCGACCATTCGCCCGGCGCGTGCGCATTCGCCGCGGACGCCGAGCTGCTGGGCCGGCCCGCGCCCGAGGGCCGGCACCAGGACCGGAGCTTCCGGCCGGCACGCGTGCTGGCCGACGGCGACCTCGTCGCGGTCGCCGACGTGCGCCTGCGGGTCGTGCACACACCGGGCCACGCGTCGAATCACCTGTGCTTCCTGCGCGAGGATGACGGCCTGTTGTTCACCGGCGACCACATCATCAACGGCTCGACCGTGGTCATCGACCCGCCGGACGGCGACATGCGCGCCTACCTCGAGTCGCTGGAGCGCTTGCTGCATGCGGGCGTCCGCTGTATCGCACCCGGCCACGGGGAGCTGATCGACGAACCGGCGGCCGCGATCGAGGCCCTCATCGAGCACCGGCTCGGGCGCGAGGAAAAAGTCGCCGCGGCGCTCGCGGCGCACCCCGGGCTCACGCTCGAAGAGCTGACCAAGGTCGTCTACGCGGCCGTCGACGCGCGGCTGCACCCGGTCGCGGCCCGCTCGCTGCTCGCGCACCTCGAGAAACTCGCGGGCGACGGGCGCGCGCGCAGCGTGGACGGACGCTGGCAGCCGGCCGGCTAGTCGCCCGCGTCGGCGAAGCGGCCGCCGGACGCCGCCAGCCGTTCCAGCAGCGCGGGCGGCTCCCAGTAGCGCGCGCCGAAGCGCTCGCGGTAGTCGCGCACGGTCTCCAGCACGCGCCCGGGGCCGACGCTGTCCGCGTAGTGCATCGGTCCGCCGCGGTGCCGCGGGAAGCCGTAGCCGTTCAGCCAGATCACGTCGATGTCGGAGCTGCGCGCCGCGATGCCGTCCTCGAGGATGCGTGCGCCTTCCGTCACCAGCGCGTAGATGCAGCGGCCAACGATCTCGTCGGCGGGAATCTCGCGTTGCTCGATGCCCAGGCGTTTCGCTTCCGCGGCGATCAGCTCGCGCACTGCCGGGTCCGGCCGCGGCGTCCGCGAACCGTCCTCGTAAAGGAAGGTGCCGCGGCCGGTCTTCTGCCCGAGCCGGCCCTGCTCGACGAGCAGGTCGGCGACCCGGTAGAAGCGCGGGTCGTCCGGCAGGTCGCCGCGCTCGCGACGCGCCTTGTAGCCGACGTCGAGCCCGGCCAGGTCGCCGACCGCGTTCGGGCCCATGGCCATGCCCCAGTCGACCAGCACCTCGTCCACGTACTCGGGCGCCGCGCCCTCGAGCAGCAGCAGCTGGTTCTCGCGGCCGTAGCCGTACAGCATGCGATTGCCGACGAAACCGTAGCAGTTGCCGACCACGACGCCGACCTTGCCGAGCCGTTTCGCCAGCGCGAGCGCGGTGGCGATTACGTCGTCCGCCGTCTCCCGGCCGCGTACGATCTCGAGCAGGCGCATCACGTGCGCCGGGCTGAAAAAGTGCAGGCCGACGACGTCGGCAGCGCGGCCGCTCGCGGCGGCGATCGCGTCGATATCGAGCGTCGACGTGTTCGACGCGAGCACGGCGCCGTCGCGGCACACGCGGCCGAGCTCAGCGAACACGTCCTTCTTGAGCGCGAGGTTCTCGAACACGGCCTCGATGACGAGGTCGGCTTCCGCCGCGACCGCGAACTCCGTGCCGGCGCTGAAGCGGGCGCGCATCGCGGCCGCACCGTCGGCGTCGAGCTTGCCGCGGGCCAGTCCGCCGTCGATCAGCCCGCCGACCGTCGCCGCGCCGCGCGCCGCCCCTGCGGGATCATTGTCGAGCAGGTCGACGGCCAGTCCCGCGGCCAGGCAGGCGTAGCCGTTGCGTGCACCCATCGTGGCGGCGCCGATCACGGT
>CALALV010000123.1 GCA_937925605.1 uncultured Woeseia sp. | reverse complement strand
CCCTGCAGGCGCCCGAGCCCGAGCCGACCGCCGCCGAACCGGCTGCCGCCAGCGCGAACCCGGCCACGCCTGAACCGATCGCGGCCAGCCGGCTGACGCGCGTCAACTACGTCGCGCCGCGCTACCCGCGCAACGCGCAGCGGCGCAACGTCTCCGGCTGGGTCGACGTCGCGTTCACGGTCACCGGCAACGGCAGCGTGGCGGACCTCGAGGTGCTCGACTCCACGCCCGGTTCGATTTTCGACGACGCCGCGCTCGACGCGGTAGCGCAGTGGCGTTTCGAACCGGTTATCGAGAACGGCCGGCCCGTGCCGAAACGCGTCGCGGTGCGCATGTCGTTCAGCCTGCAATAACAGGCGCGAGTCATCCGCCCGCCGGCGGCAAAGGCCGCCGGCGGGTTTTTTTTGCCTTATTGGACCAAGGGCACGGGACTCGATACCCTAGTCGGCCGGAGCATCGTTCGAGGTCCTGAGCCGTGACCGCCGACAACGACAAGGAGCCGCCGAAAAAACCGCGCCGCCAGCAGCAGCGCAGCATTCGTACGCAGCGCAAGCTGCTGGACGCGGCGCTCGAGGCATTCTCGGAGAACGGGTTCAAGGGCACCTCGACGCGCGATATTGCCGAGCGCGCCGGCGTGCACCACCCGCTCATCACCTACCACTTCAAGAACAAGGAAGAACTCTGGCGCGCGGCTGCGGACCGCGTGTTCTCGCGGTTCATCCGCGTGCTGCGCGCGGTGCAGGAGGAAACCGCCGGCGACCCGCCGCACGCGCGCATGGCGTCCATGATACGCGCCTACGTGCGCTACGCATCCGACAACCCGGCGCTGCACAAGGTGCTGTTCCAGGAATCGAGTCACGAAAACCCGCGCCTGGCCTGGCTGATCGATACCTACATGCGGCCGCTGTACAACGTTGCCGCGGCCGACCTGAAGCGCCTGCAGGACGACGGCATCGCACCGGCCGGCGACCCGGCCTTGCTGTTCAACATGATCCGCGTTTCGGCGGGCGCGCTGCTCGCGCTGAACATCGAACTCAGGGGATCGAGCGGTCTCGATCTCGACGACCCGGGCAAGGTCGAGCTGCTCGCCGACATGATCATCGACATCTTCCTGCCCGGCCGACCGGACCGGGCCGCGGACGCCGCGCGACCCGGCTAGCCTGCGTCCTTGTGCAGGTGGCGGTGCAGTTCGCTGACGATCGACAGCGCGATGGCAGCCGGCCCGCGCCCGCCGAGATCCAGCCCGGCCGGGCCGTGGACGCGCCCGGCGAGTCGCTCCGCGGCCGCGCCGAGGTCTGCCAGCAGCCGCCGGCGCCGTGCCACCGGGCCGAGCAGACCGATATAGGGCACGTGGCTGTCGGCAAGCTGCGCAAGGTAGCGGCGGTCGGTCTGCAGGTGATGACTCATGACGACGGCGGCAGCGTAGCGATCGAGCTCGAGCGTGCCGGCGACGTCGTCCGCGGCGAGGTTCAGGACCAGGTCGGCCTCATCGAAACCGCCCTTTTCAATGTACGCCGGCCGATGATCCTGCACCGTCACGCGCCAGCCCAGCGCACGCGCCAGGCGCACGACCGGGCGCACGTCGAGGCCGCCGCCGAGCAGCAGGATCCGCGGCGGCGGCAGCAGGCAGGCGTACAGCACCGCGACCCGCGTGCCGTCGATGACCTGCTCCGCGAGACCGCTCGTGCGGGTGCGCCGGGTTGCCGCGCAGCCTTCGTCGAACGCGGCGCGGTACGCCCGCGGCACGCTGCCGTCCGCTCTGCCGTCGCCGTCCACGACCAGCGCGCTGCCCGGCGGCAGCGCGGCGTGCGCCGACTCGATAACGGTTGCCGCGACGCCGGGCCGGTCGCCGCGCCAGGTGTCCGCCATTGCCGCGAACGGCGCGTAGTCGCTGGCCGCGGCCAGCGGCTGCAGGAAGATGCGCATCAGGCCGTCGCAGCCGACGCCGAGCCCCCACAGCTCCTCGTCGCTGTTGCCGAGGTCGTAGGACACGGCCTGCGGCGCGCCGCTGTCGAGCGTCGCGGCAGCGCGTTCGGCCAGGTCGCCTTCGAGGCAGCCGCCCGACAGCATGCCCTGGAAATGGCCGGCGCCGTCGATCAGCATCTGCGCGCCGGCCTTGCTGTAGGTCGAGCCCTCGGTGGCATAGACCGTGGCGAGTACGAGGTCCTCGCCGCTTGCGCGCCAGCGGTCGAAGGCTTCGAGCAGCTCGCGGACGTTCATGCGCTGCCCGACAGCCTGGCCACCGCGCGCTGCGCCATCGCGCGCACGAGCGCGGCGCGGTAGTCCGCGCTGGCGTGCAGGTCGTCGTTGAACGCGCGCGCGTCGATTTCGACGCCGTCGAGCGCGGCCGGCGTGAATTCGCGGGCGAGCGCCGCTTCGAGCCCGGCGTGCCGGAACGCGCAGGATCCTGCGCCGGTCACCGCCACGCGCCAGCCGTCGCCGTCCGCGGCCACCATGACGCCGGCCAGCGCGTAGCGTGACGCCGGGTTCGCGAACTTCGCGTAGGCGGCCCGCGCGACGGGCGGGAAACGCACGGCCGTGACGATCTCGCCCGGCTCGAGGGCCGTCTCGAACAGGTCGAAAAAAAATTCGTCGGCCGGGATCTCGCGGCGGCGGGTCACGATCGTCGCGTTGCAGGCGAGCACGGCGGCCGGGTAGTCCGCCGCCGGGTCGCTGTTCGCGAGCGAGCCGCCGAGCGTGCCGCGATTGCGCACCTGCGGATCGCCGATGCGCGCCGCGAGCTCCGCGAGGCCGGGCAGGTGGTCCCGCACCAGCGGGTCCGCGGCGACTGCCGCGTGGGTCGTCATGGCGCCGATTTCCAGCCCGTCGGCGTGCGTGCGTACGCCGCGCAGCGCGGCGATGCCGTTCAGGTCGATCAGCGTCGACGGCATTGCGAGCCGCATTTTCATCGTCGGCAACAGCGTCATGCCGCCGGCGAGCAGCAGTGCGTTTTCGTCGTCGGCCAGACGCCGCTCGGCGTCGTCGAGGTCCTGTGCCCGCTGGTAGTCGAATGGCAGCACCGCTCAAGTCCCCCCGCCGGACATCGACTCGCCTGCCGCGCGCACCGCGCGCAGTATGTTCTGGTACCCGGTGCAGCGACACAGGTTGCCTTCCAGCCAGTGCCGGATCGCGGCCTCGTCGGCCTGCGGGTCGCGTTCCAGCAGCTCGAGTGCGCTCATGATCATGCCGGGCGTGCAGAAACCGCACTGCAGCGCGTGGTGTTCGCGGAACGCGAGCTGCAGCGGGTGCAGGCGCTCGCCGTCGGCGAGCCCCTCGATCGTGCGCACGCGCGCGCCGTCGGCCTGCACCGCCAGCAGCGTGCAGCTCTTGACCGAGCGGCCGTCCACGTGCACGACGCAAGCGCCGCACTGGCTGGTATCGCAGCCAATGTGGGTGCCGGTGAGGCGAAAGGTCTCGCGCAGCAGCTCGACCAGCAGCAGGCGCGGCTCGACGCTCGCGCTCACGCGCTCGCCGTTCAGCTCGAAATCGATATCGATGTTCACGACAGGCGCCCGGCGCTTCAACGGAGCATGAAGTACAGCAGCAACGCCGCGAGCACGAGCGCGGCGAGCCAGGCGAGCAGTCGCCCCCTGCCCTCGGGCGCCGCGGCGGGAGCGGGCTCGGCGCCGAGCTCCTGCGCCAGGTTGGAGAAGAACTCGTCGGCCGTCTTGCGCGTGGCGCCGGTGACCAGCCGCGCGCCCACCTGGGCGAGCCGGCCGCCGACCTTGAAATCAGCACGGTAGGAAAGGCGCGTGCCGCCGTCGGCCTCGGCCAGCGTGACCTGCGCGCGGCCGCGGCCGAAGCCGGCGGCGCCCGCCTTCGCCTCGCCGGCCAGCGTATAGCGGCTCGGCGGCTCGAGATCCTCGAGCGTCAGCGTCGTCGCGAACTTCGCCCGCACGGGCCCGACCGCGGCGAGGATGCGTGCCCGCATCTCGGCGTCGGACACGCGCTCGATCTCCTCGCAGCCGGGGATGCAGCGCCTCAGCACCTGCGGATCGTTCAGAGCTTCCCAGACGCGCTCGCGGCCGGCCGGGACCAGGTATTCGCCGTCGATATCCATGGGCTGGAAGGATAACGGGCCGCGCGCCCGAGGGTAAGCGCTACAGCAGGCCGGCGAGGCGAATGCTGTCGACGATCGCCGCGTGGCGGCCGGGTGCCATCAGGTGCACGCCGGCGATGCCTTCGATCTCGCGCGCGCCGGCGATCAGCTCGGCGCAGATCTCGATGCCCTCGGCCTGCGGGTCGCGCGCGGCTTCCATGCGCCGGATGATGCCGTCCGGGATGACGGTGCCGAACAGCTGCTCGCGCATCCAGCGCGCGCCGTCCGCGGAGCGCAGCGGGCCGAGGCCGGCCAGCAGGTACAGGCGCTCCGTGAGCCCGTGCTCGCGCAGCGCGGCGACGTAACGTTCGAGCAGTCCGAGATCGAAGCAGTACTGCGTCTGCACGAAGCGCGCGCCCGCCGCGCACTTGTCGATCAGCGCCGCCGGGCGCCAGCCGTCGACCGGCTCGACCGGGATGTCGGCCACGCCGCAGAAGAAGTCAGGCGCCACGCTGAGCGCGTCGCCGGCCAGCGTAGTGCCCTCGTCGCACAGCTGGCGTACCGCCGCCAGCAGCGAGCGGCTGTCGAAGTCGAACACCGGCGTCGCGTCGTCGTCGTCGGCAAGCCGGTCGCCGCCGAGTACGAGCAGGTTGCCGATCCCGTGGGCCGCCGCGCCGAGCAGGTCGGCCTGGATCGCGATCCGGTTCCGGTCGCGACAGGTGAGCTGCAGGATCGGTTCGACGCCCTGCCCGCGCAGGTGGATCGCCGCGGCCAGCCCCGCCATGCGCACGCTCGCGCCGGGGCCATCGGTCAGTTTGATCGCGGTTACGGCCGGCTTCAGCAGCCTGGCCGCCTCGGTCAGCGAGCCGAGTTCGGCGCCGCGCGGCGGCGTCAGCTCGGCGGTGACGGCGAAGTGGCCGCTTTCCAGGCAGCGGCGGAACCGGTTGTCGGACGCGTCGCGGGCCTGCATCGCGGTCTCCGTGGGGCTGTCGCCAACATAGCGCCGCGCCGCGCCGCGTACAAACGCCGCGCGGCTGCGGTCCGCATCGGTCCGAACCCCGGGCATGCACGGGTCCGCGCGGCACTACGCCCGGCGGCCCGCTGTCACCGGGATGTCGACAGCCGGCAGCGGCGCCGATCGCGGGATACCGGCAGCGTCGGCGGGGAGCGGCCGGCGCCGGCCCGAACCCGGGTGGCGGGGCAGCGGTGGCGCCGGAAAGTCCGCGCCGTCCGGCACGCTGCCGGTGCTACATCACCGGCATGGAAAAATCGGCGCCCGCCCTGATCCCGGTCGGCCAGCGCGACGTCACGGTCTTGAGCCGCGTATAAAAGCGCACGCCCTCGGCGCCGTACACCGCGGCATCGCCGAACAGCGAGCGCTTCCAGCCGCCGAAGGAATGGAACGCGAGCGGGACCGGGATCGGCACGTTGACGCCGACCATGCCGACCTGGATGCCGTGCGCGAATTCGCGCGCCGCGTCGCCGTCGCGGGTGAAGATCGACGTGCCGTTGCCGTACTCGTGCTCGTTGATGATCGATACGGCCTCGTCGAAGTCGGCGGCGCGCAGCATCGTCAGCACGGGGCCGAAGATCTCCTCTTTCGCGATCCGCATGTCGCGCGTCGCGTGGTCGAACAGCGTCGGCCCGAGAAAGTAGCCCGGCAATCGCGTGCACTCGTGTTCGCGGCCGTCGCAGACCAGCGAAGCGCCCTCATCCGCGCCGATGCCGATGTAGTCGCGAACCTTGTCGCGGTGTTCGGCGGTGATCAGCGGCCCCATGTCGTTGTCGTTGTCCGTGCCCGGCCCGACCCTGAGCGCGGCGATCCGCGGCTTCAGCGCCGCGAGCAGCGGCTCGGCTGCGTCGCCGACGGCGATGACCGCGGAAATCGCCATGCAGCGCTCGCCGGCCGAGCCGTAGGCCGCGCCGACCAGCGCCGCGGCCGCCTGCTCCATGTCGGCGTCGGGCAGCACGACGAGGTGGTTCTTCGCGCCGCCGAGCGCCTGCACGCGCTTGCCGTGCGCGCTGCCGCTGCGGTAGACGTGCTCCGCCACCGGCGTCGAGCCGACGAAGCTGACCGCGGCGACCTGCGGATGCTCGAGCAGCGCGTTCACCGCGACGTGATCGCCCTGGACGACGTTGAATACGCCCTCCGGCAGCCCGGCCTCGGCCAGCAGCTCGGCCCACTTCAGCGAACAGGACGGGTCCTTCTCGGAGGGCTTCAGGATGAAGGTGTTGCCGCAGGCGATCGCGAGCGGGAACATCCACAGCGGCACCATGGCCGGGAAATTGAACGGCGTGACACCGGCGCAGACACCGAGCGGCTGGCGCAGCGAGTAGCTGTCGACGCCGCTGCCGACCTGCGGCGAGTACTCGCCCTTGATCAGCTGGGGAATGCCGCAGGCGAACTCGACGACTTCCAGTCCGCGCTGGATCGAGCCTTTTGCGTCGTGCAGCACCTTGCCGTGCTCCTGCGTGATCAGCGCGGCGATCTCGTCGCGGTCGCGCTCGATCAGCGCTTTCAGCCGGAACATGACCTGCGCGCGTTTCAGGACCGGCGTCGCGGACCAGGCCGGGAACGCCGCGGACGCGGCCGCGACCGCCTCGTCGACCTCCGTCGCGCTCGACACGTACACGCGCGCGCAAACCTTGCCGGTCGCCGAATCATGCACGTCGAGTCGCTTGCCGCCGCCCGCGGCCGCACGGCGGCCGCCGATCCAGTTGTCGACGTTGCGGACGGTATCGATTGCGAGAGCCTTTTCGGCCATGTCGTGCCTCCTCGCGCCTCAGGCGCGGAGCGAACGGCGCACGGTCTCGACGACCGTCTCGATGTGCCGTTCCTCGATGATCAATGGCGGCGAGAACGCGAGCGTGTCGCCGGTCGTGCGAATGATAACGCCGTTGTCGTAGCAGTCGCGGAAAATCCCGAGCGCGCGCGCCGTCGGCTGGCCCTCGATCGGCTGCAGTTCGACCGCGCCGAGCAGGCCGTAATTGCGCACGTCGATCACGTTCGGTTCGCCCTTCAGCGAATGCAGCGCATCGGCGAGCACCGGCTCCAGCTCCAGCGCGCGCTCGAACAGGCCCTCGTCGCGGTAGACGCCGAGCGCCGCGCGGCCGGCGGCGGCCGCGAGCGGGTGACCGGAGTAGGTGTAGCCGTGGAAGAACTCGATCGCGCCGTCCGGGCCGGTCATGAAGCGGTCATAGATTTTTCCCGAGGCCAGCACCGCGCCCATCGGCACGGCACCGCTGGTCAGGCCCTTCGCGACCGTCATCAGGTCCGGCGTGACGCCGAAACGGGTCGCGCCGAAGGCAGCGCCGGTGCGGCCGAAGGCCGTGATGACCTCGTCGAAGATCAGCAGGATGCCGTGCCGGTCGCAGATGTCGCGCAGCCGCTTGAGATAGCCCTCGGGTGGCAGCAGCACGCCCGCCGAACCGGCGATCGGCTCGACGATCACGGCCGCGATCGTCGACGGGTCGTGCAGCGCGACTATGCGCTCGAGATCCTCGGCCAGGTGCGCACCCCACTTCGGCAGCCCGCGCGAGAACGCGTTGTGGGCCAGGTCGTGGGTATGCGGCAGGTGGTCGACGCCCGGCAGCATCGCGCCGAACATCTTGCGGTTCGGCGACATCCCCCCGACCGAGATGCCGCCGAAGCCGACGCCGTGGTAACCGCGTTCGCGGCCGATGAAGCGCGTGCGGTGACCCTCGCCGTTCAGCCGGTGCCAGGCCAGCGCCATCTTCAGCGCGGTGTCGACCGCTTCCGAGCCTGAGTTGACGAAGAACGCGTAGTCGATGCCGTCCGGCGCCATGTCGGTCAGCTCGTTCGCCAGCTCGAAGACCGTCGGGTGGCCGATCTGGAAGGCCATCGCGTAATCGAGCTTCTCGGCCTGGGCCTTGATCGCCTCGACGATGCGCGGATGCCCGTGCCCGGCATTGCAGCACCACAGGCCCGCGACCGCGTCGATCAGCTTGCGGCCGTCGTGCGTATAGCAGTACATGCCCTTCGCCTCGGTGATCAGGCGCGGGTGCGACTTGAAGTAGCGGTTGCCGGTAAACGGCATCCAGTACGCGTTCAGGTCCGGCAGTTCCGGCGCCAGCTGTTTCGCGGTGTTGTCGGCCATGATCGTCTCCCCTCGCGGCGCGCGCCCCGGCGCGCGCTACAGAATTTCCTTCAGTCGATAGTAGAGCATGCCCAGCGCCAGCGCCGGGTTCGCGAACCAGCGGCCGCCGGGCAGCTTCAGGTGACGGATGCGCGCGAAGACGTCGAAGCGCTCGAGGTCGCCGCCGATCGCGTCGGCCAGCACCTTGCCGGCCAGGTGCGCGGGTGCGAGGCCGTGCCCGGAGTAACCCTGCGCGTACCAGGTACTCTCGCCGATGCGCCCGAACTGCGGTATGCGGCGGACGCTGATCGCGATGTAGCCGCCCCACTCGTAGTCGATGCGGCAGTCGGCGAGCTGCGGGAACACCTTCACCATGTTCGGCCGCAGCACGGCGCGTATGTCACGCGGGTCGCGCCCGGAGTAGTTGCACAGCCCTCCGAACAGCATGCGCCGGTCGGCCGACAGCCGGAAGTAGTCGAGCCCGACGCGCTGGTCGCAGGCTGCCGAGTCCTGCGGCAGCAGCTTGCGCGCGAGGCCCTGCGGCAGCGGCTCGGTCGCGATGATGTAGCTGCCGGACGGGATCACGGCGCCGTGCAGCCGCGGCTCGCTGCGGCCGAGGTAGGCGTTGCCGGCGAGCACGACCTTGTCCGCGGTCAGCGTGCCATTCGCGGTCTCGACGCGCGCCGGGCTGCCGTGCCGGATGCGCTCGACCGCCGTCTGCTCGTGGATCGTGACGCCGAGCCCGGCGGCGGCGCGGGCCTCGCCCAGGCACAGGTTCAGCGGGTGCAGGTGGCCGTTGCCGGTGTTGTACAGCGCGCCGGTATAGCGCCGGCTGCCGATATAGTCGGGCAGCGCGTCGCGCTCGATGAAACGCACCTCGTGCGGGTAGTTGCGCGCGTCCTTGTCTGCGAGTTCCTCGCGAAAGTCGCGCAGGTCGCGGTCGTTCAGCGCCAGGTCGAGGTAGCCGAACTTGAGGTCGCAGTCGATGCCGAAACGCTCGATGCGCTCGACGACGAGGTCGCGGCAGTCGAGGCCCATGCGGTAGGCGATCTCGGCCGCTTCCTCCCCGGCCGCCTTGCGGATCTTGTCGGTGTTGACGAAGCCGTCGATCAGCTGCCCGCCGTTGCGCCCCGACGCGCCCCAGCCGATCCGTTTCGCCTCGAGCAGCCGGACGTCGCAGCCGCGCCCGGCCAGCTCGATCGCCGCGGACAGGCCGGTGAAGCCGCCGCCGACGACCGCCACGTCGCAGCGCGCGTCGCCGGCCAGCGGCGCGTAGGCCACGCGGTCGCGCGCGGTGGCTTCGTAGTAGGAGGGAGCGTCGGCTTCGGCATGTCGCATGGGCGCCCAGCCTACTCCGGGCCGCGACAGTTAACAATATTTAAATAGTTGATCGTAACTAACTGAATCGTTTACGATCCAGCGCCTTAGCGTTCGATATTTTCAACGATTCAACAGGAGGCCGCGATGGACGCGATCGGCACGCGGCTGCGCCGGCTGCGCCACTCCCAGCACCTGTCGCAGCGCCGCCTGGCGCAGCTCGCCGGCGTCTCGAACGCCAGCGTGTCGCTGATCGAGAGCGGCCGTTCGGATCCGTCGCTCGGCCTGCTGAAGCGCATTCTCGACGCGCTCGGCGTCTCGTTCGCGGAATTCTTCGCCGAGCAGCCGCCCGCCGAGGAGCCGGTCTTCTACCGCGCGGCGGAACTCTCCGAACTCGGCAGCGGGCCGATCTCCTACCGGCAGGTGGGCGGCGACCTCGCGGGCAGCCAGCTGCAGATCCTGCACGAACGCTACGCGCCGGGCGCCGACACCGGCTCGTCGATGCTGAGCCACGAGGCGGAAGAAGGCGGCATCGTGCTTTCGGGTCGGCTCGAGGTCACGGTCGGCGAACGCGTGCAGGTGCTGGGGCCGGGCGACGCCTATCGCTTCAACAGCCGCGTCCCGCACCGCTTCCGCAACACCGGCCGCGAGGACTGCATCGTCGTGTCGGCGTGCACGCCGCCGTCGTTCTGAGCGCGGCTCAGTCGCGCCCGGCGGCTGCGTAAAGCCCGATGATCTCCATCGCGATGTGGGCCGCCGCGAGCGCCGTGATCTCGCCGACGTCGTAGGCCGGCGCGACCTCGACGACGTCGCCGCCGATCACGTCGATGCCCTCGAGCCCGCGCAGGATCGCGAGCGCCTGGTAGCTCGACAGCCCGCCGCTGACCGGCGTGCCGGTGCCCGGCGCAAACGCCGGGTCGAGGCAGTCGATGTCGAAGCTCAGGTAGACCGGCCGCTCGCCGAGCACAGCGCGGGCCGCGTCGATGACCGCGTCGACGCCGTTCTCGTGCACGTAAGGCGCGTCGAGCACGTTGAAGCCGAGCGTGTCCGGGTTGCGGGTGCGGATGCCGATCTGCACCGAGTGTTCCGGGTCGATGAGCCCTTCCTGCACCGCGTGCCAGAACATCGTGCCGTGGTCGATGCGTCCGTCCTCGTCTTCCCAGGTGTCCGTGTGCGCGTCGAAGTGCAGCAGCGACAGCGGCGCGCCGTGGTGTTCGGCGTGCGCGCGCAGCAGCGGGAACGCGACGAAGTGGTCGCCGCCGATCGCGAGCAGGCCCGGCCCGCGCGAAATGATCCCGAGGGCGTGCCGCTCGATCGTCTCAGGCACGGTCTCGGGCCTGCCGAAGTCGAAAGCGCAGTCGCCGTAGTCGATGACCGCCAGCTCGTCGAACGGGTCGAAGTCCATGCCGTAGGGCCGTTCCCAGGCCATCGTCGCCGAGGCGGCGCGGATCGCCCGCGGCCCGAAACGGGCGCCCGGTCGATTCGTGGTCGCGGTATCGAGCGGGATTCCGGTCACCGCGAGATCGACGCCGTCGAGCTCGCGCGTGTAGCGCCGGCGCATGAACGACAGCGCGCCGGCGTAGGTCGGTTCCGGCGTCGTGCCGTAGAGGTCACGGCGCAGGAACGCGTGGTCACCTGAGCGCTTCACCATGCCGACCGCCCGGCTTCAGGCCAGCGCCTGCCGCGTGAGGTCGAGGCAGCGCCAGGCCTTGTCGACGAGTTCGTCCGCCTCGGCGTGGCTCAGCGTCAGCGGCGGCGCGACGACGATCGTGTCGCCGACGGCGCGCATGACCAGCCCGTTGTCGACCAGGATGTCGCGGCAGACGGTGCCGGCATGCCGCTCCTTCGCAAAGCGCGCGAGCGTGTCCTTGTGCTCTACCAGTTCCAGCGCACCCATGAGACCGACCATGCGCGTCTCGCCGACCAGCGGATGCTCGGCGAGCGTCTGCCAGCGCTGCTGCAGGTACGGCCCGATGTCGTCGCGCACGCGCTCTACCAGGCCTTCCCGCTGCAGGATGCGGACGTTCTCGATCGCGACGGCGCAGGCCGCGGGGTGGCCGGAATAGGTGTAGCCGTGGAAGAACTCCCCGCCGCGTTCGACCAGCACGTCGGCGACCCGGTCCGAGACCATGACGCCGCCGAGCGGCAGGTAGCCGGACGTGACACCTTTCGCGAAGGTCATCAGGTCGGGCCGCACGCCATAGTACTCGGCGCCGAACCAGCGCCCGAGGCGCCCGAAACCGCAGATCACCTCGTCGGTGACCAGCAGGATGCCGTGCTCGTCGCAGATGCGCTGGATCTCCGGCCAGTAGGTCTCCGGCGGGATGATGACGCCGCCGGCGCCCTGCACCGGCTCCGCGACGAAGGCCGCGACGCGCCCGGCGCCGAGTTCGCGGATCTTGTCTTCCAGCGCGCGCGCCGCCTGGCGGCCGAACTCGGCGGGGTCGAGCGTGCGGTCGCTGCCGAACCAGTAGGGCTGCACGATGTGCTCGATATCGGGTACCAGCGGGCCGCCCTGCGCGTGCATGGGCTGCATGCCGCCGAGGCTGGCGCCGGCAACGGTCGAGCCGTGGTAGGCATTGACCCGCGCGATGATCACGGTGCGCTCGGGCTGCTCGCGCAAGGCCCAGTAGCGGCGCACCATGCGGATCATCGTGTCGATCGATTCCGAGCCGGAGCCGGTGAAGAAGACCTGGCTGAACTGCGGCGGCGTCACCTCGCCCAGCAGTCGCGACAGCTCGATCGACGGCGGGTGGGCGCACTGGAAGAAGCTGTTGTAGTAAGGCAGCTCGCGCATCTGGCGAGCCGCGGCCTCGACCAGCTCGTCGCGGCCGTAGCCCGCGTTCACGCACCACAGGCCGGACATGCCGTCGAGTATCTTGTTGCCGTCGGCGTCGTAGACGTAGACGCCCTCGGCGCGGGTGATGATGCGGCTCTTCTTCTGCCGCAAGTCCTTGTGGTCGGTGAACGGGTGCAGGAAGTGGCGGCTGTCCAGGTCCTGCCACTCGGCACCGCTACGCTCGGCTGCGCTTGCCATGGTCTTTCCTCGTCGAATTCGACGCCATGGTAGCCAAGCCGGGGCGCCGTCGTTGCCGGTGTTTCACATCCTGAGGCGGGCTCAGACGTTGAACAGCAGAACCTCCCGCTCCCAGGGCGTGACGATCTGCTCGAACTCGTTGACCTCCTCGTGCTTGAGCGTCGAGTACAGCGACACGAACTCGGCGCCGAGCGTGCGCCGCATGGCGTCGCTGGCCTCGAAGGCCTCGATGGCCGAAAACATGTGCCGATGCAGGCCGAACGGCTTGTCATAGGCGCTGCCGGTCACCGGCTCGGACGGTTTCAGGCCGTCGACCATGCCGAGGTAGCCGCAGGCCAGCGTCGCCGCCAGCGCGAGATACGGGTTCACGTCCGCGCCGGCCAGCCGGTTCTCGACCCGCCGCGCTTCCGGCGCAGAGTCGGGCACGCGCAGGCCGACGGTCCGGTTGTCCACGGCCCAGTCGAGGTTGATCGGCGAGGCCCAGTAGCTCAGGAAACGGCGATAGGAATTCGGGTAGGGCGCGAAGATCAGCAGCGCCTCCGGCACGTAGGTCTGCAGGCCGGCGATGTAAGAGTAGAACAGCTCGCTCGGCGAACCGTCCGGCCGCGAAAAGATGTTGTTGCCGTCGGTGTCGACCACGCTCTGGTGTATGTGCAGCGCGCTGCCCGCCTCGCTCGACATCGGCCGCGCGAGGAACGTCGCGTGCATCTCGTGCTTGATCGCGGCCTCGCGCACGGTGCGCTTGAACAGGAAAACCTGGTCGGCGAGCGCGATCGGGTTGCCGTGGTAGAAATTGATCTCGAACTGCGCCGGGCCCATTTCCTGCGACAGCGTGTCGATCGAAATACCCTGTTCCTCACAGTACTGGTAGACGTCGTTAATGAACGGGTCGAAGTCGTTCATCGTGTCGATACTGTACGGCTGCTTGGCCGTTTCGGTGCGGCCGAGCCGGCCCTCGGGCGGCTCGACCTCGGCGTTCGGATCGGCGTGCGGGTTCAGCAGGTAGAACTCGACCTCCGGCGCGACGACCGGCGTCCAGCCCCGTTCCGCGTACAGGTTGATGATGTTCTGCAGCACCTGCCGAGGCGAGGTGTTGACCGGCCGGCCGTCCTTGCGGACGCAGTCGAGAAACACCGACGCCGCCGGGTCGCTGGCCCAGGGCACCGGCCGCAAGGTGTTCGCGTCGGGCACGAGGATCATGTCGCGGTCCTCGACGTTGTCCTTGTTGATCACGTAGTTGCCGGACACGGTCTGGGCGAAGATGCCCTCCGGCATCTTCATCTCGCCGCCGCCGAACTTCTGCGCGGGCAGCAGCTTGCCGCGCGCCGCGCCGGCCATGTCCGGGACGAAGGCCTCTACGTCTTCAGTTCCGTGTTCACGAAACCACTGCTGGAACAGATCCCTGTCGTTCACGAATCACCTTGTTTTCCGCCGACGCTGCGGCGGCCTTCAGCATGTACTGTCAGCGACGTTCCGCGCGCTCGCGGCAGGCATCGCCGAAGGCCCCGAACAGGGCCAGCGAAAACGGGTTCTCGCGCACGCGCCATTCGGGGTGCCACTGCACCGCGAGCGCGAAGTCGTGGCTGCCGTCGACCCGGAAAGCCTCGACGAGGCCGTCGTCGGCCAGGGCCTCGACGGTCACGCCCATCGCGAGCCGCGCGACGCCCTGCCCGTGCAGCGAATTGACCGTGACCCGGTCGCTGCCCGCGAGTTGCCGCAGCAGGCCGCCCTCGACCAGCGTCACCGGGTGCGCGGGCGCGTACTGGTCCTCGAGCGGATCTTCCGGGTCTTCCTTGTGGTTCTGGAAGCCGGGCACCTCGTGCACGTGCTGGTGCAGCGTGCCGCCGAGCGCGACGTTCATCTCCTGGAAACCGCGGCATACCGCGAACAGCGGCAGGCCGGCATCGAGCGCCGCGTGGATCAGCGGCAGCGTCGTGGCGTCGCGGTGCGGGTCGTGCAGCGTGCCCGGCCGGCTGGCCTCGCCGGCATAGTGTTTCGGTTCGACGTTCGACGGGCTGCCGGTCAGGAACAGTCCGTCCAGCGGACCGAGCAGCTCCGCGACGGGCAGGCCGTCGCCGAGGACCGGCAACAGCATCGGCACGCCGCCGGCGCCGGCGACGATGGCCTCGATGTATTTTTCGCCGACCGCGTGAAACGGATGCGGCGCGATGATCCGGCGGTCCGCCGGGATGCCGATGACGGGTTTGGCACACATGAGCGGGCAGAGAGGCCCAGGACTCCGGGAACGGGCGCTCTGCCCGGGACCCGTAGGATACGCCAGTCCCGCGGAGCCTGTACACCGGGCGCGGCGGCGACGCCGCGCCCGGCGGCTGTCAGGGCTTCCTGAATTTCAGCGTGAAACGGTCGGTGTTGCCGGTCACGCTGCGCCGCCCTACCTCGTAGCGCAGCTCGTCGTCGGGCCGGTAGTGCAGGTCGCTGTAGCCCTCGAACACGAAGCCCGCGTCGAGGACTTCCTCGATTATCTGCACGACGTCGGCGCGCCGCCGGTTCTCCATCGTCATCGGCTCCATGTGGCGCCGCGAGTGATCGACGACGCCGTAAATACCGCCGGAACGCAGCGCGTCGAAGACGGCCTTGTTGATATTGGCACGACCCTCGGGCGTGAAGTTGTGCATGTTGCGGAAGGTCAGCGCCATGTCGATGTCGCGCACGCCGAAATCGAACGGAGCGATGAAATTGGTGCGGAACTCGCCGCTGCGCTCGATCGGCGCGTCGATGTCGAGCGCCGTGACCGCGTCGAAGCCCGGTTGCCCGAGCAGGTTCTCGCTGACGCCGCGCGTGCCGATGGCGACGTACAGCTTGCCCTCGTCGCGCAGCACGGGCGCGAGCAGCTTCGTGTACCAGCCGCCGCCCGGCAGCAGCTCGAGCACCCGCATGTCGTCTTCGAGACCGAAGAATCCCAGTGTTTCGAGCGGCAGGCGGTTGTCGTCGCGCGCGATCTCGGCCTCGGTTCGCACCTCGCCGGCCATGGCCGCGCGGATTTTCTCCTGCGTGGCCTCGTCGGTGGCTGCGGCCGGCAGCGCGGCAAACGCGAGCAGCAGGACGGTCAGTCGTCGCATCATCGGTCTCCTTGCATGTTGGTTGCCGGCAACGGCATGCGCCGGCAGTCGGGTTGGCGGCTTGCTATGCTAGCGCGATCGAAGGGCAGGCGAAAACCGCGATGAAACTTTTCGGCTACTACCGCTCCAGCGCCAGCTACCGCATCCGCATCGTCCTGAACCTGAAAGGTCTCGACTGGGAATACGCCGCCGTAGAGTTGCGCGCAGGCGAGCAGCGCTCGCCCGGCTTCCTCGAGCGCAACCCGTCCGGCCTCGTGCCGGTACTCGACACGGGCGAGATCTCGCTCGCCCAGTCGGCCGCGATCGCGGAGTTTCTCGAGGAAACCTGCCCGGAACCGCCGCTGCTGCCCGCCGACGCCGCGGGTCGCGCCCGGGTGCGCGAGATGCAGGCCGTCATTGGCTGCGACATCCACCCGCTGCAGAACCTGCGCGTGCTGAACTGGCTGCGCGAGGAACTCGCCGCGGACGACGAGCAGGTCAGCGCCTGGATCCGGCGCTGGATCCGCGCCGGCTTCGCGGCGCTCGAGCAACTGGTCGAGCGGCACGGCAGCGGCGGCCGCTACTGCTACGGGCCGGGGCCGACGCTGGCCGACGCCTGGCTCGTGCCGATGGCCTACAACGCGCGGCGCTTCGGGCTCGACCTGCAGGAATGGCCGCTCTTGCGCGCGATAGACGCACACTGCCTGGGCCTGGAGGCCTTCGCCGCGGCGGAACCCGAGCGTCAGCCCGACGCGCCGGGCTGATCGGCCGGCCGCCCGAGCACGCGCAGCAGCAGGTACAGCGCGACCAGGCCCAGCGGGATAGTGACCAGCGGCGGCACGCCGTAGCCGCCGGGCACAGTGCCGAGCAGCACGGCGACCAGGCCCACCAGCAGCGCGTACGGCATCTGCGTGCGCACGTGCTCGACATGGTCGCAGCCGGAGGCCATCGACGACAGCACGGTCGTGTCGGAAATCGGGGAGCAGTGGTCGCCCCAGACCGCGCCGGCCAGGTTGCAGGCGATCGCCGAGTACAGGATGTGCAGGTGCCCGGGGTCCTGCAGGCCGGCGCTGCCCATGACCGCCCAGGTCAGCGGGACGACCAGCGGCATCAGGATTCCGAGCGTGCCCCAGCTGGTGCCGGTCGTGAACGCGGTAATGGCCGACAGCACGAAGATGGCCGCGGGCACGAGCGGCGCAGCCAGCGAATCGGCGAGCACGAGCACGAGCCAGTCCGCGGTGGACAGCGCCTCGGTCACGGCCGACAGCGACCAGGCGAGCACCAGCACGATCATCGCGAACAGCATCGCGCGCACGCCACCGTACCAGGCGTCGACCGTTTCGCCAGCGTTCAGCAGGCGCTGCGAGACGCTGAGCAGCGCCGCGGTCAGCACGCCGAGCAGCGACGCCCACAGCATCGCGGTGTAGGCATCGGCACTGCCGATGCGCTCGAGCAGGGTGCTGCCACTGCCGGTGAACCACAGGCCCGCGAGCAACGACACGATCAGCACGCCGATCGGGATGAAGGCGTTACGCGCGCGCGTCGTGACGCCGGGCTTCGGCTCGAGCGTATCGCCCTGCATCGCCGGCAGCGACTCGCCCTCGAGCGGCGAGACCTGGCCTGCGCGGGCGCGCCGCTCGGCGGCGAGCATCGGCCCGAAGTCGCGGCCGCTCAGTGCGACGACCAGGATGAACACGACCGCGAAGATCGGGTAGAAACTGTACGGCAGGGACTGCAGGAATACCGCGTAGGCCGCCGCGTCGAGCTCGGGAATCTTGTCCAGCGCGGCGTCAATGAGTCCGACCTGGTAACCGATCCAGGTCGTGACCACGGCGATGCATGCAACCGGGGCCGCAGTGGTATCGACGATGTAGGCGAGCTTCTCCCGCGATATGCGCAGGCGGTCGGTGAGCGGCCGCGCCGTGTTGCCGACGACCAGCGTGTTGCTGTAGTCGTCGAAGAAAATAAGCAGGCCCATCGACCAGACCGACACCTGCCCCGAGCGCGCCGTCTTCGCCCGCTCGACGAACAGGTCGACGATGCGCGCCATGCCGCCGTTGCGCGTGATGATGCCGACCATGCCGCCGATCATCATCGAGAACAGGATTATGGCGGCGTGGTCGGGGTCCGCGAGCGCGTCGACGACGAACACCTGGAAGCTCTCGAGCAGTCCGCGAAAGATGCCCGCGGGCGTGAAGCCGTGCAGCGTGGCGGCGCCGAGCCAGACGCCGACGAGCAGCGCCGGGATCACGTTGCGCAAGGCCAGCGCCATCGCGATCGCGACCAGCGGCGGCAGGATCGACAGCCAGCCGGGCACGCTGCGCAGGCGCGCATCCGCGGTCGTCCCGCCTGCCGCTGCCGTCAGCGCGTATTCGCCGGTCTCCGCCAGCACGAGATTCTCGAAACGGGCCGTGCCGTCGGCGGCCGCGAGCTGGCGGTGCGACTGGCCGGCCATCCGCAGCGTTACCGGGCTGCCCGCGGGCGCCCCGCGCACGTCGACCTCGAACGGGACGCCGGCGAGCGCGACCCCCGGCCGGTCGAGCTCGAGCGCCTCGGCGCCCGGCGCGAGGCCGGCGATGAACAGCAGAACCGGGATCAGGGGGCGAATAGGCTTCTTCTTGGGTCCGGTGGCGGGGGCAAGCGTAGCACGCCGCTCAGTATTCGGGACTGAGCCGCGCCGCGGCCTGGCACAGCGTCCCGCCGATCTCCGCGCGGCGCTTCGGCCCGAGCCGCGCGCTCGGGCCGCCGATCGACAGGGCGCCCTGCACGTCGCCGAGCGCGCCGCGGATGACGGTCGCGATCGCGGTGAAACCGTCCTCGAGTTCGTCGACCGTGACTGCGTAGCCGGCTCGCCGGATGCGGGTCATGAGCGGCCGGAACGCGGCCGGGTCCGTCAGCGTGCGCGGCGTCAGCGCGGCCAGCCTGCGCGGCAGCCGCTCGAGACCGCCGTCGTCGAACGCGAGCCAGGCCTTGCCCGTCGAGGTCGCGTGCAGCGGCCAGCGCGTGCCGATGTTCGCGGTGGCCGCCACGACGTGGCTGCCCGGCACCTCGTCGAGAATCAGCATGCTGTCCTCGAAGCGCACCTCGAGCGTCGCCGTCTCGCCGATGTCGCGCGCGAGCGCCCGCAGCACCGGCCGCACGCGGCGGCGCAGGTCGCTGCTGGCGAGTGCCTGCACGCCGAGCGCCATCAGGCCGGGGCCGAGGCTGTAGGCGCTGCTCGCCGGGTTGCGGTCGACGAGACCCTCGCTCTGCAGCGCGGCGAGCAGCCGGTGCGTGGTCGTCTTGTTGAGGCCGGCCGCTTCGCTGAGTTCGGACAGGGACAGTTCCGGGCGCTCGGCGGTGAACAGCTTGAGCAAGCGCAGGGCCCGGAGTGCCGACTGGGCGCCCTGCGGCGGACGCGGATCGCGCATGCAGGAACTTCCATATTGTGCTGCCAGGTTTCATATTATGGCAGCGACCCTGCCGGCCGAAAAGTGCCGCGGCCATTGCCGGGATGCCCGGCGCACGGCTAGGATGGCGGCGGCCGCGTGCCGACAACAAGGACAATGGGACAAGCCTGGCATGAACCCACCGCGCGATACCGCAGCCCACGGGGAGCTGCGTGCGTTCCTGAAGCGCCATCCGCAGACCGCGTCGATGGAACTGATGGTGCCGGACCTCGCCGGCGTGCTGCGCGCCAAGCGCATCCAGAAACGCGAGTTCGACAAGACCTTCAGGGACGGCTTCTGCATGCCGGGCGGCACGGTCCTGCTCGATACGCTCGGCGACACGATCCCGGGCATCGCGTACACGGCCGAGGACGGCGACCCGGACATCGACGCCGTGATCGTTCCCGGCACGCTCGCGCCGGTGCCGTGGAGCCGGCGCCCGGCCGCGCAGGCCTTGTTTCGCTTTTTCGACATCGACGGACGGCCGTTCTTCGCCGACCCGCGCGCAGTGCTGGAGCGCGCGCTGGCGCCGTTCGCGAAGATGAAGCTCGAGGTCGTCATGGCCATCGAGCTCGAGTTCTTCCTGCTCGACGCGCGCGCCGACCGGCCGACGGCCCGGGTCCCGCGGGTGCCCGGTATCGGCCGGCCGCAGCCCGGCCCGCAGGTCTATCACCCCGACGACCTGCAGGAGATCGAGGCCTTTCTCGACGAGCTGCACGAGGTCTGCGCCGCCCAGGGCATTCCCGCCGGGACCACGACCTCGGAGTTCGCGCCCGGGCAGTTCGAGATCAACCTGCAGCACGTGGCAGACCCGGTTCGCGCCTGCGACCACGGCGTATTGCTCAAGCGCGCCATCAAGGCGGTCGCCCGCCGCCACGGCACCGTCGCCTGCTTCATGGCCAAGCCGTTCGCGGAAGACGCCGGTTCCGGCCTGCACGTACACCTGAGCCTCGTGGACAGGAACGGCAGCAACTACTTCTCGCGCGGCCGCGAGTCGCTCGCGTCGCCGCCCTACTCCGCGCGCCTCAGGCACGCCGTCGGCGGCCTGCGCGCAACGATGGCCGAGGCCACCGCGATCTTCGCACCGAACGCCAACTCCTACCGCCGGATGCGCCCGGAGATGTTCGCGCCGGTCGAGCCGAACTGGGGCGCCAACCACCGCAACGTCGCGATCCGCATCCCGGTGTCCGACGAGAAGAACCTGCGCTTCGAGCACCGCACCGCGGGTGCCGACGCGAACCCCTACCTGGTCACGGCGGCGATACTGGCCGGCGTGCACCACGGCTTGAAGAACAAGCTGGACCCGGGGCGCATGGTCGCGCCGGGCGAGGTGGTGACCCTGAAGCGCAAGCTGCCGAATCGCTGGGACGCGGCGCTCGACCGCTTCGGGCGCGCGAAAGTGCTGCCGGCTTACCTCGGCGAGGACTTCTGCGCGTCGTTCCTCGCGAACCGCCGCGACGAGGCCCGGCGCTTCCACAACATCGTCAGCAACGCCGACTTCGACTGGTACCTGCGCGCGGTCTGACGGCCGGCTCAGCCCGCGTAGCGGTAGACCAGCAACGCGAGCGCGAGCACGACGGCGGTGGCGAACAGCACCAGCTTGCGGTAGTCGACGGGCTTGAGCTCGTGATCGTCGACGCGCGCGAGGTCGTCGTCGAGCGTGCGCCCGGCCATGTAATAGTGATACGCCGACCAGGGCCCTACGACGGCCGCGACGGTCAGCAGCGCATAGCGCATCGAGTCCTGGCCGTACGCGTCCGCGTAGAGGTCGCTCAGGATCCCGGTGACCTGCGGCCCGAGGCCCAGGCCGATGATGTTCAGGATGAACAGCATCAGCGCGGAGGCGACGCCGCGCATGCGCAGGCCGACCAGGCTCTGGGTCTGCGCCAGCGTCGTGGCGAGATAGAAATTCGACAGTACCGCCGGCACGACGAACCAGGCCAGCGAGACGACCGGCGAGTCGACGAGGTAAACCGGGAACAGCGCGGCCCATGCGATCAGCGCAGCGATCGCGACGCCCCACATCGACCAGCGCCGGCTGCGGCGACCGAGCCGGTCCGCGACCCAGCCGCCGCCGGCGAAGCCGAGGCCGCCAGCCAGCCCGAGAATCAGGCCCAGCCAGATGCCGATCACGGACGTGCTCATGCCGTGGCTGCGCACGAGGAAGGTCGGGAAGAAGCTCGCGACCGCGTAGCCGCCGAAGGCCGCGACCCCTGCGCCGACCGCGAGGTGCATGAACGAGCGCCGCTGCAGGAGGAAGCGGGCGACGTAGCGCACGCCGGGCGCGGCTGCGCTGTCGGCGCGGCGGTCCGCATGTCCGCGCGGCGGCTCGACGACGGTGAAGCGGACGATGACGGCTAGCACCAGCCCGGGCAGGCCGGCGATCAGGAAGGCCTCGCGCCAGCCGACATTCTCGACCACCCAGCCGCCGGCGAGGTAGGCGATCATGATGCCGAGCGAGATGCCGAGCGTGAAAATGCCCATCGCCGTCGAGCGCTGCTCCGGCGGGTAGTAGTCGGAGATCATCGAGTGCGCGGGCGGGCTGCAGCCGGCCTCGCCGACACCGACGCCGATGCGCGCGAGCGCCAGCGTGACGATGCTGCCGGCGGCGGCCGACAGCGCGGTCATGCCGCTCCAGACCGCGAGCGCCAGCGCGATCAGGTTGCGGCGGTTGTAGCGGTCGGCGAGCAGCGCGATCGGGATCCCCAGCGTCGCGTAGAAAAGCGCGAAGGCCGAACCCGCGAGGAAGCCGAGGACCCAGTCGGCGACGACGAACTCCGCCTTGATGGCCGGCAGCAGTATCGCGAGGATCTGCCGGTCGATGAAGTTGAAGGTATAGACGACGACCAGCACGCCGAGCGCATAGCGGCGCGCCCCCGGCGTGACCGGCGTCGGCGGGACGACGCTCAGAGGTCCGCCCCGGGAAGCATCGCGGCGTAGCCTGGCGGCGGATCGCAGGCCAGGCGCAGCGACGACTGCCCGCGCCGGCCGGGCGCGGCGTCTGCGCCATCGCAGGCGCGCGGCGCGAGCGGCGGCAGAGCGTGTCGGGCAGCCAGGCGTCGCATCGCGTTCTCCGGGGGCCGGCAGGATTCGCCGCAGTCTACGGCAGGATCGTGCGGAAGACGAAGAAGAACACTATCGCCAGGAATGCGCCCGCCGGGATCGTGACGGCCCAGGATACGAAGATGCGACCGACGACGCGCAGGTCGCTGGCCTCGATGCCGCGCGCGAGCCCGACGCCGAGGACGGCGCCCACCAGCGTATGGGTGGTCGAGATCGGGATGCCGGTACCCGAGGCGATGACAATCGTCGTCGCCGCGGCCAGCTCGGCGGCGAAGCCGCGGCTCGGCGTCAGCTGCGTGATCTTCTCGCCGACCGTCGCGATCACGTGGCGCCCGTAGGTCGCGAGCCCGACGACGATGCCGCCGCCGCCGACGACCAGCACCCAGACCGGGACGGCGGACTGCGCGCCGATGACCCCGCT
>CALALV010000122.1 GCA_937925605.1 uncultured Woeseia sp. | reverse complement strand
GATCGAGGGCGGCGAGCCGCTCGCCGAGGAGCAGCCGCTCGAGCTCGTGCACAGCGAGGACTTCGCCAAGGGCACGCGCGTCCCCTCCAGGTGGAAGAAGGAGGAGGGCGCGCGGAACGGGCGCGGGAGCCGCGAGTCCAGCATCACCGTGGACGCCGACACCGGAGCGCCCGAGTCACCGGGCAGCCTGCTGTTCGCCGGCGACGCCGACACGCGCCGCTGGAACCTGCTCCACCGCGAGTGGAAGGCCGAGCCGGGACAGCTCTGGCGCCGCCGCGCGCTCGTCAAGCGACAGGTCGCGGCCGGCCTGCTCGAGCTCCGTCAGCCGGCGCCTCGCCTCCGCAGGCTCCACGATGCGGCTGCCGCCGAACACGACGATCGTGTTGCGGACGCCCGCGCGTCGCAGCGCGAGCTCCGGCTTCAGGTAGTCCATTTCCAGGCGTACGCCACGCACGGCATCGTCTTCGAGGAAATCCGGGTCCTTTTCCGCGAGGCGATAGCTCGGTGCGGCCGTCAGTGCGGCGATGCGCGCCAGCGCGTCGGGTTCGTCACGGATCGACTTCGGGTCCTGCCCGGGCAGGCGCGACTCGCGCCTGTCACGCGCCGGCGGCGTCGGTACGGGGTCGCTGTCGTTGTGCTCGGCCGCCACGTCCGCCCCGCTCAGACGTCGATCGCCTGCCCGCGCTCGGCGATCGACACCGGCGCGCCGAGTTCGTCCGCGAGCCGTCGGGCCAGCGCTTGCTGTGCAGCCGTCTCACCGTGCACCAGGTACAGGGGCGGCCGGTTGCTGAACGCCGCGTACCAGTCGGTGAGCCCGTCCTGGTCCGCGTGCGCGGACAGGCCGCCGACGGTATGAATCTGCAGCCGCACCGGCCACTCCTCGCCCCACAGGCGGATGCGCTCGACGCCGTCGACGAGCCGGCGACCGAGCGTGCCGTGCGCCTGGAATCCGACGATGACGAGATGGCACTCGGGGCGGCTGACGTTGTTCCTCAAGTGATGGTGGATGCGCCCGCCGGTGCACATGCCGCTGCCGGCGATGATGATCGCGCCCGATCGGACGGAGTTGATCGTCATTGACTCCTCGGTAGAACGCGTCGCTTGGAAGTGGGGCAGGTTGGGCAGCTGCGAGCTCTCGGCGAACAGGTCCGCACCGTACAGGTGCTGGTAGCGCGCGTAAGTCGCCGTCGCCTCGATGCCCATCGGGCTGTCGAGGAAGATGTTCCAGTCGTCGAGGCGCCATTCCTCGCGATGCTGTGACATCAGGTAGAGGAGATCCTGGGTTCGGCCGACGGTGAAGGCCGGAATCAGGATGTTGCCGCGCCCCGCGCGCGCCGACTCGAAGACCTCGCCGAGTTCGACCAGCGTGTCCGCGAAGGGCCGATGCCGGCGGTCGCCATAGGTGCTTTCCATTACGACGGCGACGGCGTGCTCGAGCCGTACCGGTTCCTCCATGACCGGCGCGTCCGCGTAGCCGAGATCCCCGCTGAACACCAGCGTGCGCGGCTCGCCCTCGCCGCGCCAGCAGAGTTCGACGATTGCCGACCCGAGGATATGCCCGGCGTCGTGCAGCCGGAGCGAGAGCCCGGGCACGACCTCAACCGGCGATTCGTACTTGAGGCCCTCGATGTACTGCAGCGAAGCTTCGGCTTCCTCGCGCGTGTAGAGCGCCTCGACCGGGGCCGCGCCGGCCTCGAGGTCGCGATTGGCACGCTCCGCTTCCTTCTCGTTCAGGTAGCCCGAGTCCGGCAGCATGATTCGGCACAGGTCGCGGGTCGCATTCTGTGCGTAGATCGGCCCCCGGTAGCCGCGCTTGACGAGCAACGGCACGCGCCCGCTGTGATCGATGTGTGCGTGGCTCAGGATGACGGCGTCGATGGCGCCGACGTCGAACGGGAACGGCTCGGCATTGCGTCGTTCGGTCTTGCGGCTGCCCTGTACGAGGCCACACTCGAGCAGCACGCGGTGGTTCGGCGTCTCGAGCAGGTACAGCGAGCCGGTGACCTCGCCGGCTGCGCCAAGAAAGCGAAGCGTCAGGCTCATGCGCCCCTGCGCGCCGCGTCAGCCGGTTCCGGCGTCGTCATTCCCGGCCGGTCCGGGCTGGCCGGGCAGCGAGTGCCGCTTGACGGCATGCCGACGAACCTGCGCGTAGTCTTTCAGACGTCGCTCTGCACTGCGGAAGGCGGCGTGGATCGCGGTGTAACAGTCCTCCCCCGTCGCCCCGCGCCGGCTGGCGTGGTTGACGACGAGCGTGTCGCCGGGCACCAGCAGCCTCACCATCACGCGATATCCGTTTCCCTTGTGCCGGTGGTGGTGCGGCGCCTCGACCGTGACCTCGCAGGACGCGATATCGAGCGAAAAGCGCACGAGCCGGGCGACGTGCGTGCGCACGTACGCTTCCAGCGCATCGGAGCCCTCCATGTTGTGGAACAGGATGCGTGTGTCGATCGTCATGGCCGGGGATTCTCCAGGCGTCGGTCGCCGGCAGTCGCCGGGTCAGCGTCCGTGCTGCGCGGGAACGGTTCGAGCAGCCGGGCGACGCCGTCACGGATCACCTCGGTCGGGTCCTGCCGGTCGCGCTCGGTTACCGACTTTTCCGCCCAGCCGTGCCAGACCGGCTGGCGACTGAGCGCGTCGAAGACGTCGACCGACAGGCTGCCCTCGGTGTAGACGTGCTCTTCGTACTCGCGAACGTAGTAACGGCTGCCGGCGACGTGCCAGCCCCAGGGACCGCGGTAGGCCACGGGCCAGGACGACACGCGCAGCTTGTCACGTCGACCGACCGTGTAAGACACGACGAAATCGGCGCTTTCGCGCTCCGCGGCGAATTCGTAGCCCTTGATCCGCAGCTGCTCCGAGATCGCTTCCCGGATCTTCGCGTGGGTCAGCGGGCTGACGGGAATTTCGTCGGCAGCGACGTGCGGGTCGTCGGCGATCCAGGACCAGCTGCGATAGTCGGAGAAATCCGCGGTCTCGTCGACATGGGATCCGCTACGTATCGTCGAGCAGCCGCCGGCGGCGGCGGCCAGGACGAGCACGAGGAACAGGCGCAGGTTGCGCGCCGCATGGAAACGCATGAAGACTCCCGGGGGAATGCGATGAGTTGTCGTCATTGTCCGGTCGGCCGCGGCCCGCGCCTATAGGTACTCGCTGACGCGGCATCGTGGTCTCTACATATGCCTGCGCGCCGGACCTGTCCGCGACCTGCGCCGGGACATCGACGACCTGCGGCTGCTCCGGGAAGTCGAGACCGGCTCCGGCAGCGTCCGCCTCGAGGCCAGGGCGCGGCTCGTCGATCTGCACGCGCGGCATGTGCTGGCGAACCGTCGTTGCCGCGCGCGGGTCGCCGCCGATGCGGTCTCGCCCGGCGCCGCGCCGGCCGCGGCGAGCCGGGCCGCGACCCGGCTGCTCGACGAACCGGTGGACTTCGTCGCAGCGGCGGTCGCCGCCCCGCCCGCCTGTGCGTATCCGGCGGCGGACGACACCGGGGCTGGCGGGCTGCCTCGCGTCGATTGCGATGCGAATCGAGCAGAGGCTGCCTAGAAACGCGCCAGCGCGGAGACGTACAGGTTGCGGCCGGCCGCCTCGATGCCGGAGCCGTGGGTCCGGTAGCGCTTGTCGAGCAGGTTGCCGATGCCGGCATCGACCGTCCAGGTCTCGTCGGGCTGCCAGCGTAGCGCCAGCTCGGCCGCGCCCCAGCCGGGCGTGCCGTTCGGGTCGATGCGGCTGTCGCGCACGTCGCGCGGGCTGAGCCGCGTCTGCGCGTCGGCGAAGGCCAGCGACGCGGACAGCGTGAGCCGGGGGTCCAGCGCCCAGTCCAGCGTCGCGCGGCCGTTCACGGGCGGTATGCGGTCGCCGTTCGAGTTGCTGCCGTCCGCCTCGCGCTGCTCGCCGCGAGTAAGGTTGACGATCAGCTCGCCCGACAGCGCCCCGCCCGGGTGCCAGCGCAGGCCGGCCTCGACGCCGTAGACCTTCGCGCGGCCGAGATTGACGCTCTGCACGACGTCGCGGCCGTCGGCCGTCGTGTCGCCGGTCAGCGCCGATTCGATCTTGTCGGTGTAGTCCAGGCGGTACACGACGAATTCTGCCGACCAGGCGGCGCCGCGCCGGCGCAGCCCGAGGTCGACCTGGGTGACCCGCTCTGACTCGAGGTCGGGGTTCGGCACGTTGAAGCGGTTGCCGGGGCGCTCGCCCAGCGTGCCAAGGTCGAAGATGTTCGGCGCGCGGAAGCCGTGGCCGAGGTTCGCAACCAGCTGGCTCCGCTCCGTCAGGTCGAACAGCCAGCCCAGGTCGACGCTGAAGTCCTCGATGTCCACGCTCGCGGCCGGCGACAGCGGCGTTGCCGGCAGGTCGATCGCGACGCGGCTCACGCGCAGGCCGCCGGTCAGCGTGTGGCGGTCGGCGAATGCCTGCGTCGCGTGCGCGAACAGCGCCGCCTGGTCGACCGTCGCGCCGTCGGGAAAGCGCGCCTGCACGTCGCTGCGCGCGCCGCTCGCGAGGTCGACCTCGTAGCGCAGGCTGCCGACGACGTCGTGGTAGACGTCGCCCCCGAAGACCCAGGACCGCGCCCCGGCATCGACGCTCGCGGTGACGGACAGCCCGTACAGGTCGCTCGCGTTCTCCTCGAAGCGCCGCACCGTCGCGCCGAAGTCGCGGCTGCGCCGGTCGTCGTTGATGCGCTGCCAGCCGAGATCGACGTTCCAGTCCGCGCCGAGCCAGCCGTCCTCGCGGGCATGCCGCAGGTGCGCGAAGTAGCGCTCGTTGGGCTCGAAGAAGAACTCCGACGAGGACGGCTCATCCTGGCCGAAGCCCGGCACGAGTTCGTCGATCCGCGGCGTCTCGGGCTGCACGGTCGCCTGCAGGTCGAACAGCCACTGGCTCTGCTCGGACGGATGCAGCACGAAGGCCGCGCGCGCGTTCCACGCGTCGAAGCCGCTCGGGCTGACGCGCTCGCCGCCGCCGATGCGGCGGTCGCCGGTCTCGCGGTAGCCGGCGCTCAGCAACGCTGCGCGCTCGCGGTTGCCGGCTTCGAGCGTCGCCGCGACGGCGCGCGACTGCTCGGCGGAGTCGGCGGCGACGAACAGTTCGCGACGCGACTCGTTGTCCGCGCCGTCGAAGCGCGGCAGCCGCGAGATGACCTGGATCACGCCGCCGACCGCGTCCGACCCGTACAGCGAGGTCGGCGAGCCGCGCACGATCTCCATGCGCTCGACCGTGCCGGGCGCAACCAGCGCGAGGTACTGCGTCGGCGCGTTGCGGAATATGGCGTTGTTCATGCGCAGGCCGTCGACGACGTGCAGGATTTCCGAGCCCTTGAGGCCGCGGATGATCGCAGCGCCCTGCCCGACCGTCGTCTGCTGCAGGAACACGCCGACCTCGCCGGCCAGCGCGTCGGTGACGAGGGTCTGCGCGCGGATCTCCTCGGCCGGCACGACCGTCAGCGCGGACGACACCTTGGTCGCCTCGACCGGTCGCCGCGTCGCCGTGACCTGGATCTCGTCGATGGCTTCGTCCTGCTGCGCGGCAGCCGGCGCAGGCAGCAAGGCAAACAACAGGACGAGGAGGCCGGTTCCGGCGGCCGCAAGCGATCGATCGAGCACGTGGATACCTTCGCAAAACCGGGGTTCATGGGCCGACCGTGTGCGTCGGCGAGAGTTCCTCGCGGGACGCCGGGAGCCGGGGCACGGGCGACAGAGCGCGTCATTCTGCTGAGCGCATGGCCACGCCGCAAGAGGGTATCACCCCAGGTGGCGGCATAGAGGCGCGTCGCGGCATCGCTTACACTGGGCCGCCGTCCGCCGGAAGCCGCAATGAAAGCCTCAGACCTGCTCGTACGCTGCCTCGAGGAAGAAGGCATCGAATACATCTTCGGCGTGCCCGGCGAGGAAAACGCCGACTTCATGCTGTCGCTCGAGAAGTCGCAGAAAATCCGTTTCGTTTTGACCCGCCACGAGCAGGGCGCGGCCTTCATGGCCGAAGTCTACGGCCGCCTGACCGGCAACCCGGCCGGCGCGCTGTCGACGCTCGGGCCCGGCGCGACGAACCTGATCACCGGCGTGGCCGACGCCAACATGGACCGCGCCCCGCTGCTCGCGCTGACCGGCCAGGGATCGACGCGGCGCCTGCACAAGGAATCGCACCAGATCATGGACGTCGTCTCGATGTTCCGGCCCGTGACGAAGTGGGCGACCTCGATCCTGCACCCGGACACGATTCCCGAGATCGTACGCAAGGCCGTGCGCCTCGCACGCACGGAGAAACCGGGCGCCGTGCACATCGAGTTGCCCGAGGACATCGCGAAAGAGGAATCTGACGAGCCGCCGCTCACGCCCCGGCGCTTCCGGCGCGCCGTCGTAGACGACAAGATCACCGACCGCGCCTTCGAGATGCTGAAGAAGGCGAAGCGCCCGATCATCATTGCCGGCAACGGCTGCATTCGCAAACGCGCAAGCAAGCAGCTGCGCCGGTTCTGCGAGAAGACCGGCATCAGCGTCATCTCGACCTTCATGGCCAAGGGCTGCGTCGACATGGACGCGGACTACTGCCTGTACACGATCGGGCTGGGCACGCGCGACCGGCTCGCGCTGGCCGTCGACGACGCGGATCTCGTCATGACGCTCGGCTTCGACATGGTCGAGTACCACCCGGAGCTGTGGAACCCGAAGAGCGACAAGACGATCATCCACGCCGACTTTCTCGCCGCCGAGATCGACGCGCACTACCACCCGCAGGTCGAACTGATCGGCGACCTTGCGCACACGCTGTGGATGCTGAACGAGCGCGTCGACGCGCACGGCGGGCTCGAATTCGACACGGAAGGCCAGCGCAAGTGCCGCGCCGCGATGGCCGCGGACTTCGCCGAGCACCGGGACGACGACACGAAGGGCGCGATCAAGCCGCAGAAGGCCCTGTGGGACGCACGCGAGGTCATGGGACCGCATGACATCCTGCTGTCCGACGTCGGCGCGCACAAGATGTGGGTCGCGCGTCACTACCAGTGCCACGAGCCGAACACCTGCCTGATCCCGAACGGCTTCTGCTCGATGGGCTTCGCGCTGCCGGGCGCGATCGCCGCGCACATCGTGCACCCGGAGCGGCGGATACTCGCGGTCTGCGGCGACGCCGGCTTTTTGATGAACGCGCAGGAGATGGAAACGGCGAAGCGCCTGGACGCGAAGATCACGGTCATGGTCTGGGACGACGGCGGCTACGGCCTGATTTCGTGGAAACAGGAGACCGAGTTTGGCCGGCACACCGACCTGTCCTTCGGCAACCCCGACTGGCTGACGCTGGCCGAGGCCTTCGGCTGGAACGGTCACTACGTCGCGGACAGCGCGGCCCTGCAGGACGCGCTGCAGACCGCCCTCGACGAGGACGGCCCGAGCCTGCTCGTGATCCCGATCGACTACCGCGAGAACCCGAAGCTGACGAAGAAACTCGGGGAGATCACCGCGGATATCTAGCGCGGCTCTGCTCCATTCACGGAACGTAACCGCGAGGACAGGGAATGTCGGAAACCACGATCTATCGCTATACGAGGTCGCGCCGCCAGAAGGCCATCAAGCTGCTGCTGGCTGCGCTCGTGTGCTGGGGCTACATCGGTGCCGGCCTGTTCTACGAATCGATGAGCGGCAAGCTGTTGCCGGCAGACCTGAAGCTCTGGTCCGGCATCGGTTTCGGGATCGCGAGCGTGGTCCTGCTGCTGGCTTCCCTGTGGTGCTTCCGTCACCCGGGGGAATACCTGGCGGAGGTCACGAACGAGCGCTTCCGCGTGCAGCACCCCGGCTGGGACGGCTGGTGCTTCGACGTCGCGATCGCCGAGATCAGGCGCTTCGAGTACCGGCAGTCGCACGGACCGGGCGGCGAAGGCGTCATGCAGCACGGGGCGCTGCTGCACAACGGCGAGTTTCACCACGTCAACCAGAACTACGGCGTCGACCTGAAAAAGCTGTACAACGCGGTCCGGCAGGTGAATCCGGACGTCAGCTTCCTGTCGACGTTGAACCGGCGCTTCGCCGGCGGGCCGATCGAGCGGGACTACCGCGACTGAGGTCGCGGGCAGGCGGCCCGCCCGGCACGCCCCTGCGCGCTCTCAAGGCACGCTGCCCGCCGCCGGGCGCGCGCCGTGGGTCTACGCTCGCAGCCTGCCGCCACGAACCCGGGCCCGACGCCCGCCCGGGCCCATCCCGGAATGCGTGAACTCCCGGAAATCCCTGGCAATCCCGGTGAACCGCGGTCCTGCCCCGGCGCTGTGCCGGGCCCGGCGGCCGGGGCCCCGCCGCGCCCGACCGGACGCTTAAAGAACCGCCGGGACCTGCCGACACTTACTGGTGATCGGGGGAGTTTCATCAGCGCGCTACTTGGCTGGCCAGGCGATCTACCGCCTGTGAGCCTGCCCGACCACATACATACAGACGGCCGCGGGATGTTGAGACGACTGAAATTTACAACCAAGATCGGACTGCTGCCGGCGCTCGCCGCCGTGGCGTTCGTGCTGATCCTCGCGATCCTGCTCGTGACCGGGTCGCAGTCGGGTCGCGTGCTGCTGGCAATCGACCAGGGCTATTACGCCTCGCTCGAACTGAACCGCAAGCTGCACGACGAGTTGTCCAGGATCCAGAGCGAGTTCCAGGACGCCGCGTCCATGGCCGACCCTGGCTATCTCGCGGACGCTGTGAACAGCCACGAGAGCATCCTGCGCACCCTGGAGGCCGGCCTCGGTAACCCGGTCGTCGACCTCGAACCCCTCGCCGAACTGCGCCGCGGCTTCGACGCCTACTACGAACTGGCCACGCGCACCACGAACAACCTGATCGACGGCAGTGTCGACAGCAATATCTACGAAGACCTGCAGTCGATGTCGCAGATGCACCAGGACATGCTGGAGCGCATCCGCCAGCTGACCGAGCGGGACAAGGCGGACATGGCCGATGCCATCGCCACCGCCCAGCAACGGCAGAAGTACGCGACGCTGTTGCTCGCCTTCCTGGCGATCGGCTCGCTGCTGCTGCTGGTCGGCGCATCGATCGTCATCATTCGCACGGCGTCGCGCTCGGTTACCGCGACCGTCGATGGGATCAACGCCCTTGCGGCCGGCGACTTCTCGCGCGAGCACGCCTCGTTCTCGAGCGACGAGATGGGCCACATGATCGACCGCGTGGGCCACGTGACCGACATCATCAATTCATTGACGGACGAAGTCGAAGGCCTGATCGACTCGGTGCAGGCCGGCAAGCTCGACGTCCGCGGCCAGCCCGACAAGTTCGAAGGCGCCTACGCTCGCCTGATCCGGAACATCAACAAGCTGATCGAGGCCTTCGTCGCGCCGATCGAGGTGACCGCGAACACGATCGAACGCATCTCGCGCGGCGACATGCCGGCGCCGATCGCGGACGAGTACCGCGGCGACTTCAACGTGACCAAGGAGAACCTGAACGCGCTGATCTCGACGATGAACGGGCTGATCGCGCAGGTTGCCGGCATGACCTCGGCGGCGCGCGCCGGCGACCTCGAGCAGCGCGGCAACCCGGAGCAGTTCTCGGGCGTGTGGTCGGAACTCGTCAACGGAATAAACGACACGCTGGACTCGGTCACCGGCCCGCTGCGGGAGTTCTCGCACGCGATGAGCTCGATCGCCAGCGGCGACCTGACTTTCCGCAGCAACGGCAACGACTACCAGGGCGAGTTCGCCAAGCTGCAGGGCGATATCCGCGCGACCGTGGAGAAGCTCACCGACGTCATCAGTGGCATCAAGGCGTCGGGCGACTCCGCGGCCTCGGTTGCGCACGAACTGTCGGACGGCAACCGCAGCCTGCGCCAGCGCACCGACGCGCAGGCCACGACGCTGCGCAAGGCCACGCAGACGATGGCCGAGATGACGACCGCGGTCCGGCAGAGCGCGAGCAGCGCTCAGCGCGCCAAGGAACGGGTATCGGAGGCGAGCGAGCGCGCCAGGAAGGGCGGATCCGTAGTCAGCCAGGCGGTCTCGGCGATGCACGACATCAACGTGTCGAGCTCGAGGATCGCCGACATCATCAACGTGATCGACGAGATTGCGTTTCAGACGAACCTGCTGGCGCTGAACGCGGCGGTCGAAGCCGCCCGCGCCGGCGACGAAGGCCGGGGCTTCGCCGTCGTGGCGAGCGAGGTCCGCAACCTGGCCGGACGCAGCGCGACCGCGGCCAGGGAGATCAACGACCTTATCCAGGACAGCGTGAAAAAAGTCGGCGAGGGTTCCAGGCTGGTACACGAGTCCGGCCGGACGCTCGAGGAGATCGTGACCGCGGTCATCGAGGTCGACGAGATCGTCGGCGAGATTTCAGATTCCGCGCAGGCACAGGCGAACGGTATCGACCAGGTGAGCGAGACGATCGCCGCGATGGATGCAATGACCAAGGAGAACGCGGGCCTCGCGGACAAAACCGTGCAGTCCAGCACGCTGATGGGCGAGGAAGCGGCCCGTCTCAACCGGCTGACCGCCTTTTTCTGCACGGAAGCGGCCAACGCCGCGGGCCGCGGCCCGGTGCCGCTGACCGAACGAGGCAAACACGCGAGCGTGGCCGCCGAGACCTGCACCGACGGTGCGGCCGCGCGCGCATTAACCAAGTGAATGGAAGCAAGGTGACAATGAAGATCAGGAATTTCTTTACGGACGGCCTGGCGACGCTGGCCGCGGCCTTCGGCTGCTGCGCTTGCGCGGTGGCAGTGGCAGACAGCGGCCTGCAGTTCTCGGACAAGGCGGGCTCGGCCGACATCGACATCAGGATGGTCGTGGTGGACGCCGGTAACTTCCAGATGGGGTCTCCGGACAACGAGCCCGGCCGCGCGGATCGCGAAGGCCCGCAGTCGTCGATCAGCATCGGCCAGCCGTTCGCCGTAAGCACCACCGAGATCACGGTAGGCCAGTTCGCGGCCTTCGTCGAGGCAACGGGCTACGTGACGGACGCCGAAAAGGCGGGCAGCGCCGACGTCTTCAACAAGCGCAACGGCAAGATGGACCAGGAACCCGACGTCAACTGGCGACACGACTTCCTCGGCGAGGACGCCGACCCCGGCCTGCCGGTCATCCGCGTGTCCTGGAACGACGTCAATGCCTTCGTCGAGTGGCTCTCGAAGGAGACCGGCCAGGCTTACCGCCTGCCTAGCGAGGCGGAGTTCGAGTACGCAATGCGTGCCGGCAGCACGTCGCGCTACTGGTGGGGAGACGCCAGCCCGCCGGCCAGGCTCGAGAACCTGGCAGGCTCCCGCGAGCGCATCGGCAACCTGCGCTGGCCGGTGGCCTTCCGCAATTATTCCGACAGCTTCTGGGGCCCGGCACCGGTCGGCAGCTTCCAGCCGAATCCGTTCGGCCTGTACGACATGGGCGGCAACATCGCCGAATGGGTCGCCGATTGCTACGTCGAATCGATCCCGGCCAAGCCGAGCGACGGCAAGGCCAGCAGCGACGGCAACTGCGACCTGCGCGTGTTCCGCGGAGCCGCGTGGTCGTATGCGCCGCCGCTGTCCCGCTCCGCCTACCGGAACGCGGCGAAACCGTCCAGCACCCTGACCACGCTCGGCTTCCGCGTGGCGCGGGACGTCAACGCCGAAACGCTGTCACAGGCACGGCAATGATTCCCGCCGGCCGCGCCGCAGCGCCGGCCGCGGTGCTCGCCCTGGGACTGGCCGGCACCGTCGCGATGGCGGCCGGCTCGCACCCGGGCATCGCCTGGCTCGGCGGCCTGGCGCTGACCGTCGCCGGGCTGGCGCAGGTATTTGCACGCAGGACCTCCGGGCAGCAGTCCCGGCAGGCAGCCGACGCCGTAGTCGCCGCCGCCCGTCGCCTCGACCGCGGCGAGCCGGCCGCCGTGCCGGCGCCCGCCGGTCTCGATGCGGCTATTGCCTGCCTGCAGGCGGCGATCGACGCCGCGCAGGCAGCCGAGCAGGCGGCAAGCCTTGCCAGCGAGCGCACCGATCTCGCGCTCGGCGAGCTCAGCATCGGCGTCATGCTGACGGACGAGCAGGAAGCGATCGTCTTCGTCAACGACGTTCTGAAGAACGCCCTGCTCGCCTGCGAGCCGGAGATTCGCGCAACCCGCCCGGGTTTCGACGCCCGGTCGCTCGTCGGCTGCCATCCCCGGGTGCTGCTCGACGACGTCGACCTGTCCCGACACAACGTGACCGGGGCGGATCTCGGCCACGAGACATTCAAGCTGACCGTTATCCCGCTGTGCCGACAGGACGATACCCGGGTCGGCACCGCGATAGTCTGGGCGCAGCGGACCGAGGAGCGTGCGTTCGAGCGGGACATGCAGCAGCTGCTGCGCAACGCGCTGCAAGGCGACCTGAGCAGCCGCATCGACCTGTCGCAACAGACCGGCACGACCCGGCGGCTGGCCGAAAGCGTCAACGAGCTGGTCGCGCTGGCCGAGCGCATCACCGTCGACACGCAGCGCGTGTTCGCGGCGATGGCCCGCGGCGTACTCGACGAGACCATCGACGCCGACTACGAGGGATCGTTCGGCCGGCTGAAGGAAGACGCGAACAGCACCGCAGAGCGGCTGCGCAGCGTCGTGACCAGTATCCAGGAGGCGTCCCAGGCCGTAAGCACGACCTTCGGCGAGGTCACGGAAAGCAACACCCACCTCGGCGAGCGCACGGAACAGCAGGCCTCGAGCCTGCAGCAGGCTGCCGCGGCGATTCGCCAGATGACCGCGACGGTCCGCAACAACGCGGAAAACGCGCGGCACGCGAACGAGCTCGCGATGGCCGCGTGCCGGCAGGCAGAGAAAGGCGGCGACGTGATCGGCAAGACGGCGTCGGCCATGGCCGAGATCGAGGGCGCGAGCAAGCGCATCGCCGACATCACGCGGGTCATCGACGAGATCGCGTTTCAGACCAACCTGCTCGCTTTGAACGCGTCCGTCGAAGCCGCCCGTGCGGGCGAACAGGGCCGGGGCTTCGCCGTCGTCGCGAGCGAGGTGCGCAGCCTCGCCGGGCGCAGCGCCGAGGCCGCGAAAGAGATCAAGTCACTGATCGATGACAGCGTCGACAAGGTGCACCGTGGATCGTCCCTGGTCGGCGAGTCCGGCGACACGCTGGACTCCATCGTGGCCAGCGTGCAGCAGGTCAACGAGAAGGTCGCCGACATTGCGAACGCCAGCCAGGAACAGGCGACGGGCATCGGCCAGATCAACACGACCATCGGCCAGATGGACGACATGACGCAGCAGAACGCGGCCCTGGTCGAGCAGCTCACCGCGGCCAGCAGCCTCGCGCTCGACCAGGTCGAACGGCTGCACGAAGTCATTTCGTTTTTCTCCGCGCACGGAAATGCCGCCACGCCGGCGCCGGTCGATGCCCTGCCCGCACCCGCGGCGAACGAAGATGCGGACGTCGAGGACCCGGGCGACGCGGCGTTCGCGCCGGCATTGATGGGCGCACGAAGCAGCGCCTGACACGCAGGCCGGACGCCACAGCGCGGACCGCGGCGCGAAGACCTAGTCGATCTGCCGCACCGGCAGCGGCACGTTACACAGCTCGATCGACCCGGCCGGGTCGGCGAACCAGTCCTCGCGGCGATACTGCCGCGACTGCACCAGTGCGTCGAAGGTCTCCGTGTCCGTCCTGAGCGCCTGCCAGCCCGCGTCGTAGTCCGTCGCGAAGCGCAGGCTGCGGATTGGCACGTGCTCTTCCTCGCTTTCGTAGAAGCCGAGCGGCCCTGTGCCGCGCGGCAGCGACGACAGGTGCTCGATACCGGAGATGACCCGGCCGATCAGCGTGACGTTGCGGTCGAGGTGACGCGGCGCGTGGCCGATCACGACGTAGAGTTCGGACGAGTTGCCGCTGTCCGTCGCCACGTCGCGGCCGACCCCGAGCATCGCGTAGCAGTGCGCGAGCCAGGCGCGACCGCCAGGGCCGTCGCGGCCGACCGGGAAGCCGTCGACGAAGCCGACCTCGGCGGCGTACGGGTCGCGGCTCGCGAGCGGCGTGAAGGCGAGGCCCGTGGCCGGCCGGAAGAACTCCGGCGCGAGCTTGTCGGCGGCCTCGCCGCGCGCGCCCTCGCCGCTCCACTGCACTACGTAGTTGTCCTGCACGCGCTTGATCGCGGCAGCGCGGAAGTGCCCGGCCGTTACCAGCTTGCGCAGGTTGGCGACGTGCGCCGGCGCGAACGCGGGCGCGAGTTCCATGACGACCCGGCCGCCGTTCAGTTCGATTTGCAGCAGGTTGTCCGCCGGAATGTCGCGCCAGTCGTCCGCCGCGCTGGCCGCGAGGACATCGCCCAAGCTGCGCCAGTCGTCGGCCGTGAAGCCCGGCTGCGCCGCCGCCAGCAGCGCACAGGTCGCCAGCGTTGTTCGCCATTCGCCCATGTGCGGTTCCCCCATCGTGATGCGTTCGTGTATAGCAAATCGTCGGTCGCGCGGCCATGTGTGTTTGGTCTGCCGCGCGTGCGCCGCTAGAATGACGCGCCTCGCCCACAGACGCACGGGTTACTCATGAAACAGATCATCGCCTCGTTCGCACTGGCCACGCTCGCCGCCACCGGCGCAGCAGCCGACACGCTGATCCACGCCGGCCGCCTGATCGACGGCGAAGCCGACCGGCCGCGCGCCGAGGTCACGATCCGCATCGACGGCGAGCGCATCGTCGCGATCGAGTCGGGCTACGCGACGCCGGGCAGCGGCGACACGCTGATCGACCTCAGCGACGCGACCGTGCTGCCGGGCCTGATGGACATGCACGTGCACCTGTCCGGCGAGTACGCGGCCGACAGCCGCCTGCGCGGCTTCACGCTGAACGAGGCGGACTACGCCCTGATCGCCGCGAAGTTCGCGCGCATCACGCTGGACGCGGGCTTCACGACCGTGCGCAACGTCGGCGATCGCTTCAACGTCACGGTTGCGCTGCGCGACGCGATCCGGCGCGGCGACGCGGTCGGCCCGAGGATTTTCACCGCTGCGAAAAGCCTCGCGACCACGGGCGGCCACGCCGACCCGACGAACGGCTGGGCCAGCCACATCATGGGCGACCCGGGCCCGGCCGAAGGCGTCGTCAACGGCGTCGCCGATGCCCGCAAAGGCGTACGCCAGCGCTACAAGGAGGGCGCCGACTGGATCAAGATCACGGCGACCGGCGGCGTGCTGTCGGTCGCGAAGAGCGGCCAGAACCCGCAGTTCACGGACGAGGAACTGCGCGCGATCGTCGAGACCGCCGCCGACTACGGACTGCAGGTCGCCGCGCACGCGCACGGCACCGAGGGCATGAAGCGCGCGGTCATCGCGGGCGTCGCCTCGATCGAACACGGCACCTACATGGACGACGAGGTCATGCGGCTGATGAAAGAGCACGGCACCTGGTACGTGCCGACGATCCTTGCCGGCAACTGGGTCGCCGAGCAGTCGAAGATCGACGGTTTCTTCCCGGAACTCGTGCGGCCGAAGGCCGCGGCAATCGGGCCGCTGATCCAGGAGACCTTCGCGAAGGCCTACCGCGCCGGCGTGCCGATCGTGTTCGGCACCGACACCGGCGTCTCGCCGCACGGCGACAACGCGCAGGAGTTCGCGCTGATGGTCGAGGGCGGCATGCCGCCGATGGAAGCCCTGAAGTCGGCGACCAGCGTCGCCGCGGACTTCCTCAAGATCGGCGACACGCACGGCCGGCTGCAGCCGGGCAAGATCGCCGACATCGTTGCCGTGCCCGGCAACCCGCTCGACGACATCCGCGTCATGGAACGCGTGCACTTCGTCATGCAGGGCGGCCGCGTGCACAAGCGGCCGTAGCCGCTCCCGCAGTCCCGCGTCAGCGCGCGGCGGGCGGCAGGCGCTCGTCCCAGTCGAGCACGTCGTACTTCTCCAGCACCCGCTGCACCTCGTCGAGCGGGATCGCCTCGAGCGTGCCGCGCGAACTCGTCACCGTCGTCGCCTTCAGGATCGCGTTGTAGATGGCCTCCTCGGTCGCCTCGGCCGCGGCGGCGAACAGCGGTGACATCGCCTCGTTGGTCAGCGTCGGCGCGGTGAACGGCTCGACACCGCCGCGCGGCCGGCGCAACCCGGGGTGGGTCGAAAACGCGATCACGTAGTCGCCGGAACCGTTCGACGCGAACGAGCCGGTGCGCGCGAGGCCCATCATCGCGCGCATGGCGAGCCGGTCCAGCGCGCGCGCCGACAGCGGCGCATCGGTCGCGACGACCATCATGATCGAGCCGTCCTCCTGGCCCTCGTCCTCGTCGTCGCCGCCGAGTTCGTCGCTGTAGGAGAACTGCCCGAGCTCGCGGCCGACCGGCGCGCCGTTCATCGACAGCACGCCGCCGTAGTTCGTCTGCACCAGCACGCCGAGCGTATGGCCGCCGAGTTCGGCGGGCAGCACGCGCGAGCTGGTGCCGATGCCGCCCTTCCAGGCAAAGGCCTGGGTGCCGGTGCCGGCGCCGACGCTGCCCTCCGCGACCGGCCCGTCGCTGGCCGCGTCCAGCGCGGCGAAGACCTCGTCGCGGCCGACCGGGTTGGCCCACATGTCGTTGACGCGCGAGTCGTTGGTCTCGCCGACGACCGGGTTGACCGTGTGCTCGCCCATGCCGGGCTGGGTGTAGACCCACTCCTTCAGCGCGTCGGCCGCGCGCCAGACGCACAGCGTGCAGGTCAGCAGGATCGGCGTCTCGAGCTCGCCGAACTCGCGGACCGGGGTCTCGCCGATCAGCTTGCCGTAGCCGTTGCCGACGTGCACCCAGGCCGGGACCGGGTGCGTGTAGAGGTTGCCGGGCGCCGGGATGATCGCCGTGACGCCGGTGCGGATGGCCTCGCCCTCGATCTTCGTCGCGTGGCCGACGCGCACGCCGGAGACGTCGGTGATCGCGTTGAGCTCGCCGGTCGGAAAGATCCCGACGGCGAGCCCGATGTCGCGCGCGCGCGGCCGTTCCTGGGCATGGACCGCCGCGCAGGCGACGACGGCGGCGGCCGCCAGCGCCACGCGGCGCAGGTAGGTGCTGCGGATCATGGCATCCCCCCGAATGCTGTCCCGACGCTGGCACCTTAGAACCAGCCGCCGGCACAGGCAAGCCGCGCTCAGTTGAACACGTCGAAGATGTGGCTGTACTTCAGGATCAGCTCGCGGCCGCGCGGCGGCGCGCCGTCGAAGCGCTCGTCGATCTCGTTGTAGACGAGGAACAGGCCCGAGTTCGCGGTCTGCAGCCACGAGAAGCGCAGGTTCGTCGCCAGCACGTCGCTCGCGTCGTTGTGCTGCACCAGCGCCTGCAACAGGATCTTCGGCGTGAACGAGTAGGACAGGCGCAGGCGCGTCAGGCTGACCGAGAAATCGCCGTTCGGCACCGGCAGGTCGAAATCGTTGTAGTTGACCGACAGCTCGGAACTGAAGCGCTCGCCGACCCGGTAGCGCAGCGTCGGCGCGAAGCTGACGCGGTCGCCGCCGAAGCGGCCGCCGACGACGAGCCGCGTGTTGATGCTGAGCGGCGCGCTCTGGTCCGTGAAATAGACGATCTGCGCCTCGGCGTGATCGTAGGTGCCGGGCTGCACGGTCACGCCGTCGACGATCTCGAAGGGCTGCTTGACGCCGGCCTTCGTGAAGTTGACGCCGGTGTGGATCTCCGTGCTGGACTTGAATTCCCAGTGGGAGTCGACGTGCAGGAAACCCGTCTCCTGGAACCCGTCGAAATCCCAGTAGCCGTTGTAGGAGATGTGCGGCCGGATCTCGAGCAGGTTCCACAGGTCGTCCGGGCGTATGCGGCGCATGATGAAGCCGTCGAACTTGCGGAAGGCCCGGCGCGACAGGAAGCCGACCTGCGGACTGAAGTTCTCGCGCACCTCGGTGTAGCCGAGGCGCGACGACCAGGTCGCCGAGCTGTAGTCGCCCCGGACGTTGAACGCCGTGTCGCGGCCGTCCAGCGTCGGCGTGTCGGTCTGCGCGGCCCAGGCCTCGAACAGCAGGTTGTCGCCGACGCCCCAGCGGCCATCGATCGCGTAGGTCTGGTGCGTCTCGCTGATGCCGGGGCCGCTGATGCTCAGGCCGCCGTCGCGGTTTACGATCAGCGCGCCGATCGCCGAGCGGTTCGGCAGCTCCTGGCTGATGCGCGCGACCGTGAAGTCGCTGGCGTCGATCGTGCCGCCGCGGCCCTCGTCGGACATGTGCAGGAAGCCGACGTTAGTGCTGCCGCCGAGCTTGCCGGACAGGCGCACGCCGCCCTCGATGGGGATCGGCTCGCCACCCGGCCCGACGCCGATCCTGCGGCTGAAGAACAGCTCCACTTCCTCGGGATTGCCGACCGCGAACAGCCCGGCGTTCTCGAGGAAGAACGGCCGCTTCTCCGGGAAGAACAGGCTGAAACGGTCGAGATTGACCTGCTGTTCGTCCGCCTCGACCTGGGCGAAGTCCGTGTTGTACGTCGCGTCGAGCGTCAGGCTCGGCGTGATCGAGTACTTGAGGTCGAAACCGAACTCCTGGTCGGTCTCGGTGCCCTCCAGGCTGCCGCCGCGCTCGGCGCGCCCGAGCACGTAGGGCGTCAGCTTCAGGTTGCGCTGCGCCGGCGGCACGATGCCGCGCACGCTGCCGGCCTCGGACACGCGCTACAGGTTGCGCTGCCGCGACAGCGGCGCGCAGAACGCGATCTCGTTGTTGAGGCCGATGTTGCGATGGAAGTTGATGCCCCAGACCTGCTCGTCCCCGCTGCCGTAGCGCAGCGTGCGGAACGGGATCTCGAACTCGGCGCTCCAGCCGATCTCCGAGATCTGCGCCTGCACGTTCCAGGACGCATCCCAGTTCAGGTTGAAGCCGCCGCCGCCCGAGCCGAAGTCGCTCGTGCCTTCCTTGATGACCTGGCCGTCGTACTCGATGCCGGCCGGGTTCGTGCCGAACACGAAGCCGTTCTGCCGGTCGCGCAGGCCGTCGATGACGACCTGGAAGCTGTCCGTATTGCTGAGCTCGGAGTCGCGGCGGCTGTCGGAAACGATGATGCCGGCGGGGTCGTCGTCGTAGGCGACGACGCCGATGTACAGCGCGTCGTCGGTGAAGCCGAGGAAAACCTCGGTCTTCTGGCTCGCCGGCCGCCCCTCGTTCGGCTGGATCTGCCAGAAGCCGCTGGTCGGGACGACCCGCTCCCAGCCGGGATCGCCGAGTACGCTGCCGTCGATGCGCGGCGTCGTGTCGAGCCGTACCGCCTCCGCGACCGGCCGCGGCGAGCCCGGACCCGCCGTCTGCTGTGCTCCTGCCGAAACCGCCACCATGCCGGCGGCCAATACTGCGCCCCTGAGCGCCCTGCGCTTCCTGCCTTTCAATGCAATGTTTCCCGATCCGGCGACGGTCCCCGCGCGGGACGCCGCGTGTATGAAGCCCGCGCGTGGCGGGCCTGCCAGTTTAGCTAGGGTCTGACCGGCCGCAAGTCCCAGGGTTCGCCGCCGAACGAAAAAAATGGTTTCGAATGAACGTATTAGCACCGCTCACGGCGAGCCGTCGAAGTCCATCAATTCGCGGTAGGCGAACAGGCCCGCGGTGCCGCCGGTGTGCACGAACACGACCTGGCGGGCGTCGGCCAGCGGCCCGTTCGTGACCAGGTCGATCAGCCCGGCGAGCGCCTTGCCGCTGTAGACCGGGTCGAACAGCAGGCCCTCGAGCCGCGCCAGCAGCAGCACCGCGGCGTTCATCTCGTCGGTCGGCACGCCGTAGCCGGGCCCGACGTAGTCGCAGTTGGCGACGATGTCCTTGCGCTGCACGCAGCCCGGCGCGCCGATGTACTCGGCCGTTTCCAGCGCGAGCTTCCAGACCTTGTCCTCCTGGATCTCGCGCGGCGCGCTGACGCCGATGCCGAGCAGCGGCAGGTTTGCGTGCATCGCGTTCAGGCCGACCACCAGCCCGGCCTGGGTGCCGGCGCTGCCGGTCGCGTGCACGACGTGGTCGAGCGCGATGCCGGCGCGGTTCGCCTGCCCCAGCAGCTCGAGCGCGCAGTCGACGTAGCCGAGCGCGCCGATCGCATTGGAGCCGCCGCCCGGGATGATGTAGGGCACCTCGCCAGCCGCGCGCAGTTCCTCGGCGACCTGCTCCATCGCCGCCTGCATGTCGCTGCCCTTCTCGACCTCGCGGATGCCCGCGCCGAACATCCGGTCGAGCAGCACGTTGCCGGAGCTGCGGTAGGACTCGGGCGCGTCGCCGACGCGCTTCTCGAACACGAGTTCGCAGCGCAGGCCGAGCCTGCAGGCCGCGGCGGCCGTCTGGCGCGCGTGATTGGACTGCACGGCGCCCTGGGTGATGATGGCCGTGGCCCCGTGCTTCTGCGCGTCGGCCATCAGGAACTCGAGCTTGCGGGTCTTGTTGCCGCCGGTGCCGAGCCCGGTGCAGTCGTCGCGCTTGACCCAGATCTCGGGCCCGCCCAGGTGCCGCGACAGGCGCGGCAGGTGTTCGAGCGGGGTCGGCAGGTGCGCGAGCGATACGCGCGGGAAGCGGGACAGCAGCACGGCGATCTCCGGTCAGTGTTTGCGGTCGGTGGCGAGCGCGGCCTCGCCGAGCGCAAGCTCGACCGTGCGCCGCGCGAGTTCGTCGGTCGAGGATACCAGCGGCACGGTCAGCTGCCCGGGGTCGAGCACGAGCGGGATCTCGGTGCAGCCCGCGACGATGACGTCGGCGCCGCGCTCGATCAGCCCGCGCGCGACCTCGGCCATGCCGCTGCGGATCCCGGCGCCCTGGTCGCCCGCCTTGACGCGGTCGATCAGCGCCATCAGCCCGGCGCGCGCGCCCTCCTCGACCGGCAGCGCCACCAGGCCGGCGCGCTCCAGCGCCTGCTGGTAGAGGCCGATCTCGAGGCAGGCCGGCGTCGCCATGATGCCGACCCGGCGCGCGTCCGGGTGCCGGGCGACCGCGCGCACGCTCTCCTCGACGATGCTGACGAACGGGATCGACACGCGCTCGAGCGCACGGTCGATCCAGCCGTAGGCGGTATTGCAGACCATGACCAGGAAATCCGCGCCGGCGGCCTCGAGCCGCTCGGCCATCGTCGCGAGCATCTCGCGGATGCGCGCGTCGTCGGACACCGACGGATTCTGCCGGCTCGGCACGGTCGGGTCGTGGTCGACCAGCATGCGGATGTGCTCCTGGTCGCGCTCGGCGGGCGTCAGGCGGATGACTTTCTGCATGAAATCGACCGTCGCGTCCGGGCCCATGCCACCGAGGACGCCGACCGTGAGTGACTTTTTCACCGGGATTCCCTCAGCCCAGGTTCAACGGGAGAGCAGTTCCTCGCGCACCTCGTCCGCCGTCGCCGGGCGCCGGGGAGACCCGGCGATGGCCGCAACGAACTGCGCGATGAGCTCTGCATTGTCACCTGCCGTGCTGCCGTCGGCCAGCTGCAGGTTGTTCTCGAAGCCGAGGCGGACGTGCCCGCCGGCGGCGCAGGCGGCCAGCGCGGCCTCGTGCTCGCGCTGGCCGAAGCAGCAGGCGCTCCACGGGAACTGCGTGAAATCCGCGGCCGCGAGCAGCCGCTCGAGATCGCGCGGGTCACCCTGTCGGTTTTCGCCGTAGCGACCGAGCACGAGCAGGCAGTGCGGCCGCTCGTCGGCGAACACGCCGCGCTTGCGCAGCAGGTCGAAGCGGCGCACGTCGTCCTCGTCGTAGAGGATGTACTGGGGCCAGATGCCCTCGGTGACGACCCAGCCGAAGAAACGCGCGACGTCGGAGTCGTACGCGACGTCGGGCACGAGCTCGCGCAGCGCGAGCGACACGGCCTCCGGGCGCAGCTCGCGCACGAGGTTCATCTGCTCGTCGGGACGGTAGCGGCCGACGGCCTCGGTCGTGACCTGCACGACCAGGCGCCGGCCGACCGCTTTCCGCACCGCCGCGATCGCCTCGCGATACGCATCGACGTCGAGCGTGTGCCGTCCGTCGTCGTCGCGCACGTGCAGGTGCAGGACACTGGCACCCGCAGCGGCGAGCGCAGCCGCCGCGGCCGCGATCTCGGCCGCGCTCAGCGGCAGCGCCGGATGGTCCTGCTGCGTGCGCCGGGCACCGTTCGGCGCGACCATGAGCATGACGCGGCGCGCCGCGAAGTCGAGGTGCGGCAGGCTCACGGCGCTGCCGGTCCCGCGCGGTTCACAGTCTGGAGGCATGCTGTCATCGCGGGATCGATCGTATAGCATTCGCGCAAGAATCGTGACCATGCCCTCTTCCCTGCCGACATGCTGCCCGGGCCGCGCGTGCTGACGCGCCGCCGCGACGTGCTGAAGACGCTCGCCGCGCTGCCGCTCGCCGGCTGCGCGACGGGGGGCGGGGCGCCGGCTCGCCGGCACTACACGCCCTCCGGCCGGCCGCTGCGCCGCGCACAGGTCTCGCCGGACCGGGTCGTGCGCGTCGTCACCGGGCTGCGGCCGTTCCGCCCGGCCGGCTTCGTCGTCGCCGCCGAGCCCTTCGGCGACAAGCTGCTGATCCACAACTACGGCCACGGCGGCGGCGGCATCACGCTGTCCT
>CALALV010000121.1 GCA_937925605.1 uncultured Woeseia sp. | reverse complement strand
ACGGTGCCGCGCGGCGGCGACCTGCTGGTTCTCGGCCGCGCGGCGCTCGCCGCGGGCGAACGGGTTGCGCCGGAGGCGCTCGAGCCGATCTACCTGCGCGAGCGCGTGGCACGACCGCCGCCGGTGGCAGGTGACAACGATGCTACAACGGGGTAATAAAGAGCGGTCGCCGGCCCGGGCCGGTCACAAAAGCGTCATTTTCGCTTGTTGTAATACACGGTATTGCAACGAAGGCGGGCGGCCGGTAGCCGCGCACGCCGGTGCCGAGAGATGACAGCCGCGAAAATCCTGATCGTCGAGGACGAGACCCCGATTCGCGAGATGATCGCGTTCCACCTGACCCGTGCCGGTTTCGAGGCTTTGCAGGCGGCCGACTGCCGGGAGGCGCGCCAGCTGCTCGCGGACGAGCGGCCTGCGCTCGCACTGGTCGACTGGATGCTGCCGGACATGAGCGGGCTCGAGCTGACCCGACAGCTCAAGCGCGACGACGACCACGAGGACCTGGCCGTCATCATGCTGACCGCGCGCGCCGACGAACACGACAAGGTATCCGGCCTGCAGGGCGGCGCCGACGACTACGTGACCAAGCCGTTTTCGCCACGCGAGCTGCTCGCCCGCATCGACGCCGTGCTGCGGCGCACGCGGGCCGCCCCGGACGACGGTATCGAGGCCGGCGTGCTCAGGCTCGACACCGCCGCGCACCGGGTGACGGCCGCGGGCAGCGAGGTCTCGCTGGGACCGACCGAGTTTCGCCTGCTGTCGTTCCTGATGACGCACCAGGACCGGGTCTACAGCCGGGCCCAGCTGCTGGACCGGGTCTGGGGCGCCAATGTCTACGTCGAGGAGCGCACCGTCGACGTCCACATCCGCCGGCTGCGCAAGGCGCTGACGCCGCATGCCGCGGAGCACTACGTGCAGACGGTCCGCGGCGCCGGCTACCGCTTCTCCACGGGCTGAACGATGCCGGGCACGCGCCGCAGGTTCGTCGTCGGGCTGGTCCTGCTGCTGGCGGCGGGCATGCTCATCGGCTGGTTGTACGGGCAACCGGCCCTCGGCCTGCTGGCTGCGGCGCTCCTGGCACTCGGCTACCAGGTGCGCCAGCTGCTGCGATTCGAGGCGGCATTGAACAATGACCGCCTCGACGACGCGGACTTAGGCGAGGGCATCTGGGCGCAGCTGCTCGCGCGCGTCATCTACCTGCGGCAGCGCGGCCGCAAGCACAAGCGCCGCCACCGGCGCCTGCTGAAGGAAGTGCGCAACTCGACGAACGCGATGCCGGACGCGGGCATCGTGCTGAACGCGAACTACGAGATCCTGATGAGCAACCAGGCCGCCGCCGAGCTGGCCGGCATCCGCGCGCCGCAGGACCGCGGCCAGCGCATCGACAACATCTTGCGCGACCCGCGCTTCGTCGCCTACCTGGCGGGCGAGCGCGGCGAGCGCGGCGTCGAGATCCCGTCGCCGCTGCACGACGACAACTGGCTGCTGTGCCGGCTGGTGCCGTTCGGCGCCGACCAGCACCTGCTGCTGATCCGCGACATCACCGAGGCGATCCGCGTGAACCGGATGCGCCGCGATTTCGTCGCGAACGCCTCGCACGAGCTGCGCTCGCCACTGACGGTAATCAGCGGCTACCTGGACACGCTCGCGAACGACGAGCTGGCGCCCGCCGACTGGCGCAAGCCGCTCGCGCAGATGCGCGAGCAGGCCGAGCGCATGAACCGGGTCGTCGGCGAATTGCTCGAACTGTCCCGGCTGGAGAACGATGCCGCGGCGCGCGAGGAGCAGGAGATCGACATCGGCGCCGCGCTGGCGTTCGCCCGTCGCTCGTACGCGGGCGAGGAAGGCATCGCCGAGATCGTCGTGCAGGCGCCGCTGGCATCGCGGCTGCGCGGCGTCCCGACCGAGATCGAATCCGTGATCGCAAACCTGCTGGCCAATGCGCTGCGCCACACGCCGGCGGACGGGCGCGTAACGCTCGCCTGGGAAGCGGTGCCTGGGGGCGCCTGCCTGTCGGTGACCGACTCCGGCGAGGGCATCGCCGAGGAATACCTGCCGCGCCTGACCGAGCGCTTTTTCCGGGTTGACGAGGGCCGCAGCCGGGACTCGGGCGGCATAGGGCTCGGCCTCGCAATCGTCAAGCACGCGCTGCTGCGCCACGACGCGCGCCTCGAGATCGACAGCACGCCGGGCGAGGGCAGCCGCTTCGCCTGTCATTTCCCGGCGGAGCGGCTGGTCGGCAGCGAACCGGTGCCGATCGGCCGGTCCGGGGCACGCGGCTGAGCCGACGCCTGTCATTAAACTGCAACACGCCTGTCATTTAATCGTCACTGCGGCGGCCTAGGCTCGCGGCCGCATTACCATGTTGCAATCAGGTGACGATCCGATGAACAGAACATTACAGGCAGTCGCCGGCTGCTGCGCAATACTGCTGGCAGGCGCCGCGTTCGCCCAGGGCGAATCGTCCTGGACCGACCGCATCACGCTGGACGGAGATTTCCGCCTGCGCTACGAGTCCATCGACGCCGAGGGCGATCCGACCCGCGACCGCGCGCGCATCCGCGGGCGCTTCGGCCTCGAGGCCGAGGCCAGCGACGACCTCAAGTTCGTGTTTCGCTTCGCGACCGGCACCGGCAGCCCCGTATCGACCAACGTCACGCTGGACAGCGGTTTTTCCGGCAAGGACATCTTCGTCGACCGGGCCTACGTGGACTGGACGATCAACGACGCGTTCCGGCTGTTTGCCGGCAAGATCCGCCGCCCGTGGTTCCGTGCCGGCGACACCCAGATCGTCTGGGACAACGACCTCAACCCGGAAGGGCTTGCGCTGCTGTACGACGACGGCCCGCTGTTCGGCTCGCTCGGCGCGATGATGGTCGAGGAGCGTTCCGCGGATGACGACAGCCTGCTGCTGACGCTGCAGGGCGGCTGGCGCGGCAAGCTCGGTGACAATGCGGGCCTGACCGCCGGCGCCAGCTACTTCGCCTACGAGGACACGGTCGGCCGCACGCCGTTCTACGACGGCGACCCGGCGGGGAACCGCGTCGACCTCGCCGGCAACTACCTCGCGGACTTTCGCATCGTCGAGCTGTTTGCCGAGTTCAGTACCCGGCTCGACAACTGGCCGCTGCGGCTGTACGCCGCCACCGTGCAGAATACCGCCGTGGACGACGAAGACTCGGGCTTCACGGTCGGCGTGACCGCGGGCGACACCGATGAGCCCGGCCGCTGGGAATTCGACTACGCCTGGCGCGACACCGAGGCGGACGCGGTCGTCGGGACTTTCAACGACTCGAACTTCGGCGGCGGCGAGACCGATTCGCGCGGCCATGTCATACAATCGACCTACGCGCTGCGCGAGAATGTGTCGCTGCGGGGCACGCTGTTCTTCAATGAACGCGGCATGTCGACCGGGGTCACGCAGGATTACCAGCGCGTGATTTTCGACATCCAGTTCTCGTTCGAATAAGCGCCGCGCCGCGCCTTGCCAGCGGTTCAGCTTTCCGTCATCGTCTCCGCAACAGCGGTACACTGAGGGCGCCATGCAGACATCCGACCTGTCCGATCACATCTCGAAGCGCTACAACAAGGACCTCGAGGACCTGCGCAACCGCGTGATCACCATGGGTGGCCTCGTCGAGGACCAGCTGGCGAGCGCGATCTCGGCCGTGGTCATGGGCGACAGCGAGCTGGGCCTCAAGGTCGCCAACGACGACTACAAGGTAAACCGGCTCGAGGTCAACATCGACGAGGAATGCAGCCGTATCCTCGCGACCCGCGCGCCGGCGGCCGGCGACCTGCGCCTGATCGTCGCGATCATCAAGACGATCACCGATCTCGAGCGGATCGGCGACGAGGCGGAGAAGATCGGCTTCCTGGCGTCGATGCTGGCCTCGATGGATCGGCCCGCCGACTCTTACCGGGAGTTGAAGAACCTCGGCAACCACGTGCTGCAGATGGTGCGCGACGCAATGAACGCCTTCGCGCGGCTCGATGTCGAGGCCGCGCAGGCCGTCGTGCGCGAGGACGAGGACGTCGACGAGGAGTACGACGCCATCACCCGCCAGGGCATCACCTTCATGATGGAAGACGCGCGCTCGATCAAGCGGGTAATGAACGTGACCTGGGCGGCCCGCGCGCTCGAGCGCATCGGCGATCACGCCAAGAATATCTGCGAGTACGTGATCTACATGGTCGAGGGCCGCGACGTGCGGCACACGGACGTGCTGAGCGGCGGCGACCCGGCATGATCCGGAGCCTGCCGCCGCGCGTCGTCAACCTCGCCGGCTTCCTGGCCTGCGCCGGCATGATGGCCTACGCGCTGTACGTGCAGCACGTGCTGCTGCTCGAGCCCTGCCCGCTGTGCGTGTTCCAGCGCATGGCGACGATCGGGCTCGGCATCGTATTCCTGCTCGCGGCGCTGAGCGGGCCGCGCGGCCGGGGCCGTTTCGTCGCCGCGGCGGGCATCTTGCTGACGGCGGGCGCGGGCCTCGGCGTCGCCGGGCGGCACGTCTACCTGCAAAGCCTGCCGCCGGACCGGGTCCCGGCCTGCGGCCCCGGCTACGACTACCTGATGGAAGCGTTCCCGCTCGCCGAGGCGCTCGGCAAGATCTTCACCGGCTCCGGCGAGTGCGCCGAGATCGACTGGGCTTTCCTGGGCCTGTCGATGCCGGCCTGGGTCGCGATCTGCTTCACGCTGCTGCTGGCGCTGGGACTCTGGAACAACCTGCGGCGGCCGGCGTAGCCGGTCTCTACGACGGCCTCAGCCGTCGTCCGCGAGCAGCAGCCGCTCGAGAATCCGCTCGTACATCGCGGCCAGCCGGCCGAGGTCTTCGACCCTGACCCGCTCGTCCACCTGGTGGATGCTGCGATTGACCGCGCCGAGCTCTATCACGTCGGCGCCCGCGGGCGAGATGAAGCGGCCGTCCGAGGTCCCGCCGCCGGTGGACAGCTCAGGCTCGATGTCCGCGACGTCGCGCACGGCGCCCGCCACGGCCTCGCTCAGCCGGCCGGGCCGGGTCAGGAACGGCTCCCCCGACAGGTGCCAGTCGAGTTCGTAGTCCAGGTCGAAGCCGTCGAAAATCTCGTGGACGCGAGCCTTCAGGCTGTCGCTGGTCCATTCCGTCGAATAGCGGAAATTGAAGCGCGCCCTGAGCAGGGCCGGGGTCACGTTGCTGGCACCGCCGCTGGCCTCCAGCCTCACGACCTGGAAGCTGGTCGGCGGAAAATGCTCGTTGCCTGAGTCCCACTCGGCCTCGTGCAGCGCGGCGAGCACCGGCGCGAAGCGCCGGATCGGGTTGTCGGCGAGCTGCGGGTAGGCGACGTGGCCCTGTACGCCGCGCACCGTCAGCATGCCGGACAGCGAGCCGCGGCGGCCGATGCGCAGCGTATCGCCGAGCCGGTCGAGGCTGGACGGTTCGCCGAGCACGCACCAGTCGATGCGTTCGCCGCGCTGCGTGAGCGTCTCGACGACCTTGAGGGTCCCGTCGCGCGCCGGCCCTTCCTCGTCGCTCGTGACGAGGAACGCGATGCTGCCCCGGTGGCGCGGGTTGCGGCCGAGGAATCGTTCCGCCGCGACCACCATCGCCGCCAGCGCGCATTTCATGTCGGCGGCGCCGCGCGCGTACAGGTAGCCGTCGCGGATTTCAGGTTCGAACGGGTCGGACTGCCACTGCGCCAGTTCGCCGGGCGGCACCACGTCCGTGTGCCCGGCGAAGCAGAAGAGCGGTGCGCCCGTGCCGCGCCGGGCCCAGAGGTTGCTGACCTCGCCGAACGGCAGCGACTCGCAGTCGAAGCCGAGCGGCGCGAGGCGGGCGGCGATCAGGTCCTGGCAGCCGGCATCGTCGGGCGTGACCGAGCGGCGCCTGAGCAGGTCCTCGAGCAATGTGACAGTCGCGTGGCCCGGATCGTCGTCGGCGGCGAATGTATTGTTCATCGTCTCGGCAGCTTATTGTTGCAAATTTATGAAAATGTGCGGATTTCCCGTGAACCATCCCCGGTCAGGCCAGCTGCCGGGCCAGCCGGGCTGCAACAATTCCGTAACATGCGGCCGTTAAAGTAGCGCGCATCCAGAGTTCCGGTAGCGGAGGAATCAAGGTGCTACAGAGAAACACAGGGCTGACGGTAGTGGCAAGCGCGCTGGTCGCGCTGGCATGGGCCCCGTCGGCGGATGCGCAGGCCGGCCGCGACTACGTCTACATCGTCGGTTCCAGCACGGTCTACCCCTTCTCGACAGTCGTCGCCGAGCGCTTCGGACGCGGCGGCAGCTTCAAGACGCCCAAGGTCGAATCGACCGGCACCGGCGGCGGCATGAAGCTGTTCTGCGACGGCATCGGCGTGGACTACCCGGACATCTCCAACGCATCGCGCGCGATCAAGGGATCGGAAATCGAGTCATGCGCGAGGAACGGCGTGACCGAGATCATCGAGGTCAAGATCGGCTACGACGGCATCGTCGTCGCGAACGCCGCCGCGGCCGAGCCGGTCAGCCTCAGCCGGCGCGCTATCTTCCTCGCATTGGCGAAGCAGGTGCCGGGCGACGAGGACGGCAAGCTGGTCGCCAACCCGTACCAGCGCTGGAACCAGATCGATCCGTCGCTGCCGGACGCGAAAATCGAGGTGCTCGGCCCGCCGCCGACCTCCGGCACGCGCGACGCCTTTGTCGAGCTGGGCATGGAAGGCGGCTGCCAGGCTTTCCCGTGGATCAAGGCGCTGAAAGACAGTGACGAAAACCGCTACAAGTCCATCTGCCACACGGTGCGCGAGGACGGTGCCTACGTCGAGGCCGGCGAAAACGACAACCTGATCGTGCAGAAGCTCGAGGCGAACCCCGATGCCTTCGGCATTTTCGGCTTCAGCTTCCTCGACCAGAACGGCGAAAAGGTGCAGGGTGCCGCGATCGACGGCGCCGAGCCGACCTTCGACGCGATCGCCGACGGTAGCTACCCGGTGTCGCGACCGCTGTACTTCTACGCGAAGAAGGCCCACGTCGACGTAATCCCCGGACTGCGCGGCTTCCTGCGCGAGTTCACGAGCGAGCGCGCCTGGGGCGAGGACGGCTACCTGACCTATCGCGGCCTGATTCCGCTGCCCGACGAGGAGCGTCGCGCGGTGGCCACGGCGGTGAACGCGCTGACGCCGATGTCGGTCGCCAGCAACTGACAGAACGCGCCGCCGCTGGCGGCGGCACTGTCTTGCGCGGCACGGCGGCCTGCAGATCGCCGTGCCGCTTTTACGCAACGGGACGGACCACAGGCCGAACGGGCGACGCCTCACTTCGATGCAAACGACGACCCTGATACTCGTACTGATCGCGCTGACGGTCGCCGCCTACAGCGTCGGCCGCGGGCGCGCGCTGGCGGCCGCGCGCCAGCGCGGCCTGCGCCTGCACTCGCTGCCCGGCTACTACGGCTATTTCACGGCCCTGTCCTGCCTGCTGCCGGCCCTGTTCGTCGTGCTGGCCTGGCAGTTCTTCGCGCCGCGCGTGATTGGCGCTTTGGTCATCGGCTCCCTGCCCGAGGCGCAGCAGGCGTTGCCGGCGGGCGAGCTGAGCCTGCTGTACAACAACCTGCGCAACCTGGCTACCGGTGACGTCGTTTACGGCGACGTCGACGCCGTGCTGCGCGCGGCCGCCGCGCTGTACGTCGACCTGAACGAACGCAGCAGCCTGCTGCTGGCGCTCGCGGCGATCGCGACTGCGGTCGGCGGCGCAGCGCTGGCATGGCGCCGCATCGGTCCGGAGTTCAGGGCCCGCAACCGGGTCGAGAGCGTGATCCTCGGGCTGCTCGTGGCCGCGTCCAGCATCGCGATCCTGACGACGATCGGCATCGTCCTGTCGGTGCTGTTCGAAGCAGTGCGGTTCTTCCGCGAGGTGCCAATAACGGAGTTCCTGTTCGGGCTCAACTGGAGCCCGCAGATGGCGATCCGCGCGGACCAGGTCGGCTCGTCCGGCAGCTTCGGGGCCGTGCCGCTGTTCACCGGCACGCTGCTGATCACCGCGATCGCCATGTTCGTCGCGGTGCCGATCGGACTGCTGACCGCGATCTACCTCGCAGAGTATGCCGGCAACCAGGTACGCAACGTCGCCAAGCCGCTGCTCGAGGTTCTGGCCGGCATCCCGACCGTCGTCTACGGCTTTTTCGCCGCGCTGACCGTCGCGCCCGCGATTCGCGGCTTCGGCGAGTCCGTGGGCCTCGACGTGGCGTCGGAAAGCGCGCTCGCGGCCGGGCTGGTCATGGGCATCATGATCATCCCGCTGGTCTCGTCGCTCTCCGACGACGCCATCAATGCCGTGCCGCGCGCGATGCGCGACGGCGCGCTCGGGCTCGGCGCGATGCGCTCCGAGGCGATGCTGCAGGTGATCCTGCCGGCGGCGCTGCCGGGCATCGTCGGCGGGGTGCTGCTCGCCGTCTCGCGTGCGATCGGCGAGACGATGATCGTCGTGATGGCGGCCGGCCTGGCGGCCAACCTGACGGCCAACCCGTTCGAGGCGGTCACGACGGTCACGGTCCAGATCGTCACGCTGCTGGTCGGCGACCAGGAGTTCGACAGCGCCAAGACGCTGGCCGCGTTCGCGCTCGGCCTGGTGCTGTTCGTCGTGACCCTCGGCCTCAACATCGTCGGCCTGCGGGTCGTGCGCAAGTACCGCGAGCAGTACGACTGATGGTCTCCGTCAGCATCACGCGCGCCAAGGTCGAGGCGGGCCTGCGCCGCCGGCATCGCCGGGAAGTTCTGCTGCGCGCGAGCGGCCTCGCGGCGACCTTCGTCGGCGTCGCGTTCCTCGCCGTCTTCTTCGCCTCGCTGATCGGGCAGGGCGCGTCGGCCTTCCTGCAGACGCGGGTCGCGCTGGACGTCGAGTACAGCGCCGAGCTGCTCGCGCCCGACGGCGAGTTCGACCCGCAGTTCGCCGACTTCGACGCCGTCGTGCGCAACTCGATCCGCGAGCGGTTTCCGGACGTGCGTGACCGCCGGGAGCGGCGCGAGCTGTCCCGCCTGGTCAGCGTCGGCGCTGCCTACCAGCTGCGCGACCGCGTCGTCGCCGACCCGTCGCTGATCGGCACCAGCGAGAGGGTCTGGGTGCCTGCCTCGGCCGACGTCGACATGGTGGTGAAGGGCAAGATCGAACGGGATCTCGACGAATCCGGGCGGCCGGTTTCCGACCGGCAGCTCGCCTGGATCGATGCGCTCGAGGCCGACGGGCGCCTCGAGAAACGCTTCAACACCGCGCTGTTCACGAACGGCGACTCGCGCGAGCCGGAGCTTGCCGGCATCAAGGGCGCGCTGATGGGCTCGTTCTACATGCTGGTCGTGACGATCCTGCTCTCGTTCCCGATCGGTGCCGCTGCGGCGGTCTACCTCGAGGAATTCGCGCCGAAGAATCGCTGGTCGGACCTGATCGAGGTCAATATCAACAACCTCGCGGCGGTGCCGTCGATCGTGTTCGGCCTGCTCGGGCTGGCCGTGTTCATCAACTGGATGTCACTGCCGCGCTCGGCGCCGCTGGTCGGCGGGCTGGTGCTGGCGCTGCTGACGCTGCCCGTAATCATCATCGCTTCGCGCGCGGCCATCAAGGCGGTGCCGCCGTCGATCCGCGAGGCGGCGCTCGGGCTCGGCGCCTCGCGCATGCAGGTCGTGACCCACCACGTGCTGCCGCTGGCGCTGCCCGGCATGCTGACCGGTGCCATCATCGGCATGAGCCGCGCACTGGGCGAGACCGCGCCGCTGCTGATGATCGGCATGGTGGCCTTCATCGTGGATGTGCCGGGCAGCTTTACCGACCCGGCGACGGCCCTGCCGGTGCAGATCTATCTCTGGGCCGACAGCCCCGAGCGGGCTTTCGCGGAGCGGACCTCCGCCGCGATTCTCGTCCTGCTCGGTTTTCTTCTGGTAATGAACCTCACCGCGGTTATCATGCGCAGGCGCGTGGAGCGTCGCTGGTAGCCATGGCCGCAGTGCTCAAGGCAAGGGACGACGGGTCGATGACCGAACTACGCGCTATTCGAGAGAAGCGGATGGACGAAGCGACAGCGGATCAGCAGGACGGCGAAGCGCCGCGCCAACAGCCGGCGCGCGTGTCGCGCGCCGAGCGCATCGCGGAGGCGGGCGACCGCACGGTCGGCACGCCGACCTGCGAGGACGCGCACATGTCGGCGCGCGGCGTCGACGTCTGGTACGGCGACATCCACGCGATCCGCGACGTCACGCTCGACATCGGGCGCAACGAGGTCGTCGCGCTGATCGGCCCGTCCGGCTGCGGCAAGTCGACGTTCCTGCGCTGCCTGAACCGGATGAACGACTCGATCGAGTCGGCGCGCGTGACCGGCCAGATCCGCCTCGACGGACAGGACATCTACAGCCGCGAGCTGGACCCGGTCGCGCTGCGCGCGCGGGTCGGCATGGTGTTCCAGAAGCCGAACCCCTTTCCGAAGAGCATTTACGACAACGTCGCCTACGGCCCGCGTATCCACGGCCTTGCCGCGAATCGCGCAGAGCTCGACGACATAGTGCACACGAGCCTGGACCGGGCGGGCCTGCTGAAAGAAGTGCGCGACCGGCTCGAAGAGCCCGGCACGGGCCTGTCGGGCGGCCAGCAGCAGCGCCTTTGCATCGCCCGCACGATCGCCGTTAATCCGGAGGTGATCCTCATGGACGAGCCCTGCTCGGCGCTGGATCCGATCGCGACGGCGCGCATCGAGGACCTGATCGACGAGTTGTCGAACAACTACTCGATCGTCATCGTGACGCACTCGATGCAGCAGGCGGCGCGAGTGTCGCAGCGCGTGGCCTACTTCCACCTGGGCAAGCTGGTCGAGGTCGACGAGACCGACCGGATCTTCACGAACCCGCAGCACAAGCTGACCGAAGACTACATCACCGGCCGCTTCGGCTGAGACCGGGTCAGCTGCCGAACACCTCGGCGTAGCCGTCCGGCGAGAAACCCGTCGCGACCAGTGCGTCGCGCTCCAGCACCGGCCGTTTCACGAGTGTCGGGTTTTCCAGCATCAGCGCGACCGCGCGCTCGCGGTCGAGGCCCTCGCGATCGGCTTCCGGGATGCGCCGCCAGGTCAGGCTGCGCCGGTTCAGCAGTTTTTCCCAGCCGAGTCGCTCGCTCCAGCGCTCGAGAGTGCCGCGGTCGAGCCCGTCCATCCGCAGGTCGTGGAAGCGATGTTCCACGCCGTGCTCGTCGAGCCAGCGGCGCGCGGCGCGGCAGGTGTCGCAGCTGCGGATACCGTAGACGGTGAGCATCATGCCTCCTTCTGCGCCTCGCGCAGCAGTTCGTTCAGCCCGGTGCGCGCACGGGTCTTCGCGTCTACCTGCTTCACTATTACCGCACAGTACAGCGAGTGGGAGCCGTCGGCCGCGGGCAGGTTACCGGGGACGACCACGGACCCCGCCGGCACCCGGCCGTAGCTGATCTCGCCGCTCGCGCGATCGTAGATGCGCGTGCTCTGGCCGAGGTAGACGCCCATCGACAGGACCGAGCCGCGTTCGACGACGACGCCCTCGACGACCTCGGAGCGCGCGCCGATGAAGCAGTCGTCCTCGATGATCGTCGGCTGCGCCTGCACGGGTTCGAGCACGCCGCCGATGCCGACGCCGCCGGACAGGTGCACGTTGCGGCCGATCTGTGCGCAGCTGCCGACGGTCGCCCAGGTGTCGACGAGCGTGCCGCTGTCGACGAAAGCGCCGATGTTGACGTAGCTCGGCATCAGCACGACGTCGCGCGCAACGAAGGCGCCGTAGCGCACGCGCGCGTCGGGCACGACGCGCACGCCGGCTGCGCGGAAGGCGGCCTCGTCATGGCCGGCGTATTTCTGCGGCACCTTGTCGTAGTAACGCGTGTCGACGCCGTCGACGACCCGGTTGCCGCGCAGCCGGAAAGACAGCAGCACGGCTTTCTTGAGCCAGTCGTTGACCTGCCAGCCGCCGTCGGACGGCTCGGCCACGCGCGCTTCGCCGGTATCGAGCAGCGCGAGCGCCTCGTCGACGGCGCTCGCAAGCTCGGGCGTGGCGAGGTCGCCGTCGCTGCGCCGTTCCCAGGCGGCGTTGATCGTCTCCTCGAGTCCTGCGGTATCCATCGTCGCTCCGTCAGCCGGGCCGCTCAGCGGCGCTCGTCGCTCAGGCGTTCGCTCAGGTGGCTCTGCAACCGCTCGCAGAGTTCCGCAGCCAGCGGCCTGCCGGCCTCGTCAACGATATAGAAAACGTCCTCGGCGCGCTCGCCGATCGTCAGCACCTTGGCCGTGTCGATGTCGACGCCGAATTCGATGAAGGCCTGGCCGATCGTGCTCAGCAGCCCGGGTCGGTCGGGGGCGACGATCTCCATGACCGTGCGGCGATTGGCAATGTCCTCGTCGAACTGGATGGCCACCTTGGTCGAGAACATGCGCACGCGCCGCGACGCGGGCCGCGTCACCGGCGCCGCGTCGTCGTCCTCGGTCGTGAGGATCTCGTCGAGCGATTCACGGATGCGGGCCATGCGCGAGGCGTCGATCTCGTTGCGCTGGTCGAGCTCGAGGAACACGAAGGTGTCGAGGCTGTAGCCGTTCCTGAGCGGGACGATACGCGCGTCGACGATCGTCATGCCGAGCTCGGCCAGTCGCGCGGTCGTTTGCGCGAACGTGCGCTTGCGGCGCGGCGTGTACAGCAATGCTTCGAGGCCGTCGCCGTGCGGCTGGTGGCGTACGGCGACGAAGCCGCGGGCATCCTCGAGGTCGGCGCCCAGCATCGCCTGTGTGTGCCAGGCGATCTCGCTGCCGCGGTAGCGCAGGAAATAGTCGTCGGTCATCAGCGCCCACAGGCGGTCGATGTCGGGCGCGTCGACGCCGTCGCCCTCCAGCTGGGCGCGGGCGGTCTCCTGCTTGTCGTGGATCAGTTCGGCGTGCTCAACCGGGTTCTCGAGACCGTTGCGCAGGGCGCGCGCCGCGTGGTTGTACAGGTCGCGGAACAGCGTCGCCTTCCAGGAGTTCCACAGCTTCGGGTTCGTGCCGCGCACGTCGGCGACGGTGAGCAGGTACAGGTAGTTAAGGCGCAGCTTGTCGCCTACGTTCTTCGCGAACTCGTTGATCACGTCTGGATCACCGATGTCCTTCTTCTGCGCCGTCATCGACAGCAGCAGGTGATGTCGCACCAGCCAGGCGACCGTGCGGGCGTCGTAGTCGCTCAGGCCGTGTTCCAGGCAGAAGGCCTGGGCGTCGATCGCGCCGAGTTCCGAGTGGTCGCCGCCGCGTCCCTTCGCGATGTCGTGGAACAGCCCGGCGAGGTAGACGATCTCCGGCTTGTCCAGCGACTGCATGATCTGGCTGCAGTGCGGAAACTCGTGGTCGAAGCGCGGCAGCGCGAAGCGCCGCAGGTTGCTGACGACGAACAGCGTGTGCTCGTCGACGGTGTAGGCGTGAAACAGGTCATACTGCATGCGGCCGACGATGCGCCCGAAGGCCGGGATGTACAGGCCGAGCACGCCGTACAGGTTCATGCGCCTGAGTTCGTGCGTGACGCCCTCCGGCGCGCGCAGGATGTTCAGGAACAGCCGGTGATTGCGCGGGTCCTGGCGAAAGGTCTCGTCGATCAGGTACAGGTGGCGCTTGATCAGCGCGACGGTCAGCGCGCTGACGCCGCGGATCTCCGGGTTCTGCTGCAGGAGCAGGAACAGCTCGAGCAGCGCCGAGGGTTCGCGCGCGAACACACGGTCGTTCGCCGTCTGCAGGTAACCGTTCTTGACCTGGAAGCGCGCGTTCAGCGGTTCCGGCTCGGCGTCCGGATCCATCAGGATCGCCTCCTCGAACAGCTGCAGCAGCATCTCGTTCAACCGCGACAGTTCCATGACCGTGCGGTAGTAGCGCTGCATCATCTGCTCGACCGCGAGCGTGTACGCGGCGTCCTCGTAGCCGAGCAGTTTCGCCAGGTTGGTCTGGTGGTCGAACAGCAGGCGATCCTCGCGGCGCCCCGTCAGCAGGTGCAGGCCGAAGCGGACCCGCCACAGGAACGCCTGGCCGTCATGCAAGCGCTCCAGCTGCCCGCGCGTCAGGAAGCCGTGGTCGACCAGTTCGTCGAGCGTCGCGACGCCGAAGTGGCGCTTCGCGACCCAGCCGATCATCTGGATATCCCGCAGGCCGCCGGGACTGCCCTTGACGTTCGGCTCCAGCTTGTAGGCGGTGTCGTCATAGCGGTGGTGGCGAGCCTGCTGTTCCTCGGTCTTGGCCGCGAAGAAACGCTCGCTCGGCCAGACCGCGGGCGGCGCGACGGCTTGCACCATGGCGGCGAACAGCGGCTCGGGGCCGGCCACCAGGCGCGCCTCCATCAGCGTGGTCGCGACCGTGATGTCGGCCGTGGCCTCCTCGCGGCATTGTTCGACGGTGCGCACGCTGTGCCCGAGGTCGAGACCGGCGTCCCAGAGCTCGGCGATGAACGCGGCGATGCGTTGCTCGCGGGCGGCGTCGGGACGCTCGGCACCGAGCAGCATGACGTCGACGTCCGAACAGGGGTGCAACTCGCCGCGGCCATAGCCCCCCACCGCGACCAGCGAGAAATCGGCGCTGAGCCCGTGGCGTGCCGCGAGCGCGCCGACCAGTTCGTCGACCAGCGCCGCGCGCAGCCGGACCAGCAGCGTGACGTCTTCGCCGGCCCGGAAGCGCTCCTCGAGTTCCCGGCCCGCAACCGCGAGCGCGTCGCGGGCGCCGCCCGCGAGGCTGTCGCGCAGCCGAGCGAGCGCCGGGTCCTTGCCGAAATCGCCGACGGCCGGCTGCGGGACGCTCATCGCCGTCGAACCGCGGCGCTCAGCGATCGGCGGCGCCGAGGGTCAGGACCTCGTAGCCGTCCCCGGTGATCAGCACCGTGTGTTCCCACTGCGCCGACAGCTTGTGATCCTTGGTGACGACGGTCCAGCCGTCCGGCAGCAGGCGCACGTGCCGGCGGCCGGCATTGACCATCGGCTCGACCGTCATCGTCATGCCGGCCTTGAGCTCCAGCCCCTCGCCGCGCCGCCCGTAGTGCAGCACCTGCGGGTCCTCGTGGAACACGCGGCCGATGCCGTGGCCGCAGTATTCGCGCACGACAGAGAAGCGCTCGGCCTCGACGAACTCCTGGATCGCCGCGCCGACGTCGCCCAGGTGCTTGCCGGGCGCGAGCTCGGCGATGCCGCGCCACATCGCCTCCCGGGCCACCTCGGACAACCGCTCGGCCTGCACGCCGGGCTTGCCGACGAAGAACATCCGGCTGGTGTCGCCGTGGAAGCCGTCCTTGATGACGGTCACGTCGATATTGACGATGTCCCCCGCTTTCAGCACCCGGTCGCCCGGGATCCCGTGGCAGACCACGTGATTGACCGAGGTGCAGATCGATTTCGGGAAGCCGCGGTAATTCAGCGGGGCGGGGACCGCCTGCTGGGTTTCGGTGATGTAGCGGTGGCAAATCTCGTCGAGCTCGCCGGTCGTGACGCCGGGGCGCACGTACTCCCCGATCATGTCCAGCACGTCCGCCGCGAGGCGGCCGGCCGTGCGCATTTTTGCCTGTTCTTCGGGGGTCTTCAGTGTGACGGTCATAAATCCGGGGCTCGGGGCCGTAATCGGCGTAAACTATTGAAAAACTGCGTTGTTGAGCGCAGCCGGGTATGGTATAAAGCGCGCGCCCAAGAGGCAATCAATCCACACGTACACCGACACTGCGCGCTGGGTGCCCCACCGAAAAAGGGGTTGCGCGCCGGGGTGTACGGAGGCCTAACCCGGAGAAATCTCATGGCAGACGTCACCATGCGCCAGATGCTAGAGGCTGGCGTGCATTTTGGTCACCAGACCCGTTACTGGAACCCGAAGATGGCCCCGTTCATCTTCGGTGAGCGTAACAAGATCCACATCATCAACCTCGAGAAGAGCCTGCCCATGGCTCGCGAGGCCTATGCCTTCGTCAAGGCGCTGGTCGCCGACGGCGGCAAGATCCTGTTCGTCGGCACCAAGCGCGCCGGCCGCGACGCGATCCGTACCCAGGCTCAGCGCTGCGAGATGCCCTTCGTCAGCTACCGCTGGCTCGGCGGCATGCTCACCAACTTCAAGACCATCCGCCAGTCCGTCAAGCGCCTGAAAGAGCTCGAGCAGATGGCCGAGGAGGGCGCGTTCGAGGGCCTGACCAAGAAGGAAATCCTGAACCTGTCGCGCGAGCGCGAGAAACTCGAGCGGTCGCTCGGCGGCATCAAGGACATGAACTCGCTGCCCGATGCGTTGTTCGTCGTCGACGTCGAGCACGAGGACATCGCCGTGCGCGAGGCGCGCAAGCTCGGCATCCCGGTCGTCGCGGTCGTCGACACGAACTGCTCGCCGGAGCCGGTCGACTACGTGATCCCGGGCAATGACGACGCGATGCGCGCGATAGCGCTGTACGCGACGCTGATGGCCGATGCCGTGCTCGACGGCCGGGCCTCGCTGCCGGAAGTGGCGCTCGGCGACGACGAGTTCGTCGAGCTCGACGAGGAAGGCAAGCCGCGCAAGGCGACGCGCAAGAAGAAGACGGCGCGCAAGACCCCGGCGCGGAGCGCACGCACGACGAAGAAGACGACGGCGAAGAAGGTCGCCGACGGCGACGGCGCCGGCAAGGCAGCGGAAGCCGCCGACGAGGCGAAGGCCGCGGCCGCGGAGGCCGCCGACGAGGTCAAGGCCGGCGCGGACGATGCAGCCAAGTCCGGCACGGACGACACAGCCAAGGCCGGCGCGGACGACGCAGCCAAGGCCGGCGCGGACAAGGCGGCCAAAGCCGCTCCCGCGAAGAAGGCCGGCGCCAGTAAGGCGCCGGCGAAGAAGGCGAGCAGCGAGGCCGCAGCCGACGACGCGGGCGACGCAGACGCCAAGGCCGCCGACTAGGGCGACCGGCAACGAGCGAACAACCGAGGTATCGAGAAGATGGCGATCAGCGCATCAATGGTTAAGGAGCTCCGCGACCGCACCGGCGCGGGCATGATGGAATGCAAGAAGGCCCTCGTCGAGGCGGACGGGGACATGGACCAGGCCGTGGAAGCCCTGCGCAAGTCCGGGCAGGCGAAGGCCGACAAGAAGTCCGGCCGGGTCGCGGCCGAGGGCAGGATCGTGGTGGCGTCCGACGGCCAGCGCGCCGTGCTGGTCGAGGTCAATTCCGAGACCGACTTCGTCGCGAAGGACGACAACTTCACGGCCTACGCCGAGGCGGTGGCCGCACTGGCGCTCGAGCAGGGCATCACCGACGTCGCGGCGCTGTCTGCCGCGGAACTCGGCGACGGCCGCACGGTCGAGGCCGCGCGCACCGAGCTCGTCGCCAAGGTCGGCGAGAACATCGGCATTCGCCGCATTGCGGCGATCGAAGCGGGCGACAACCTGGGCAGCTACACGCACGGCCTGCGCATCGGCGCGGTCGTCGCGATGGACGGCGGCGATGCCGAGCTTGCGCGGGACATCGCAATGCACGTGGCGGCGACCAACCCGGTCTGCGTCGACGAGGACGGCGTGCCGGCGGACGTGCTCGAGCGCGAGCGCCGCATCTTCGCGGAGCAGGCCGCCGAGTCGGGCAAACCCCCCGAGATCGTCGAGAAGATGGTCACCGGCCGTGTCGCGAAATTCCTGAAAGAGATTACGCTCGTTGGCCAGCCTTTCGTCAAGGACCCGGACGTCGCGGTCGGCAAGCTGCTGGCGAAGGCCGGCGCGAAGGTCACTGGCTTCGAGCGCTACGAGGTCGGCGAAGGCATCGAGAAGAAGCAGGAGAACTTCGCCGAGGAAGTGATGAAGCAGATCAAGGATTCCGCCGCCGGCTGAGGCGCGCGGATCCGCATCGGGGAAAGCAGATGACGTCGGAATCACGCGCATGAGCAACCGTCCGGTGCTGTACCGCCGCGTGTTGCTGAAACTGTCTGGCGAGGCGCTGATGGGCGAACTCGACTACGGTATCGACCCGAACGTCATCCGCCGCATTGCTGCCGAGATCGCGCAGGTACGCGAGCTCGGTGTCGAGGTCGCGGTCGTGATCGGCGGCGGCAATATTTTCCGCGGTGCGGGGCTGGCCGGCGCCGGCATGGATCGCGTGACGGGCGACCACATGGGCATGCTGGCGACGGTTATGAACGCGCTGGCGCTGCAGGACGCGCTCGAGTCCATCCAGGTTTTCGCCCGCGTGATGTCCGCGCTGAAGATCCACGAGGTCTGCGAGGACTACATTCGTCGCCGCGCGATCCGGCATCTCGAGAAAGGCCGGGTCATCATTCTCGCCGCGGGCACCGGCAACCCGTTCTTCACGACGGACACGGCTGCCAGCCTGCGGGCTATCGAGATCGGCGCAGACGTGCTGATGAAAGCGACGATGGTCGGTGGCGTCTACGACTCGGACCCGAAACTCAACGACGACGCATCGATGTTCGACACCGTGTCCTTCGACAAGGTGCTGATCGACAAGCTGCAGGTCATGGACGCAACCGCGGTCGTCATGTGCCGCGACAACAACCTGCCGCTGCGCGTCTTCAATATGAACGAGGACCATGCGCTGGTGCGCGCAATGACCGACAGCGAGGTGGGCACGCTGGTCACGGCGTGACCCGCCCGGCAGGCTAAATCCAGAGACCGCTAAGGGCCGAGAACCGTGATTGACGACATCAAGAAAGACGCGCGCGAGCGCATGGACAAGAGTGTCGCCTCGCTGAAGCAGGAGCTGACCAAGCTGCGCACGGGCCGCGCGCACACCAGCCTGCTCGACCACATCACCGTGGAGTACTACGGCAGCGAGGTGCCGCTGAACCAGGTCGCAAACATCAACGTCGAGGACCCGCGCACGCTGAGCGTCGCGCCCTGGGAAAAGAGCATGGTGCAAGCGATCGAGAAAGCCATCATGAGCTCGGACCTGGGCCTGAACCCGGCGACCGCCGGCACGGTGATCCGCGTGCCGCTGCCACCGCTCACCGAGGAGCGGCGCAAGGACATGATCCGCATCGTCCGCCAGGAAGCGGAGGGCGGCCGCATCGCTATCCGCAATATCCGCCGCGATGCGCTCGGCGACCTGAAGGACCTGCAGAAAGAGAAGATGATCTCCGAGGACGAGGAGCGTCGCGCGCAGGACGAGATACAGGCGATCACCGACAAGCACATCGCGCGCATCGACGAAGTCCTCGCCGAGAAAGAAAAAGACCTGATGGAAATCTGACCGGCAGCGGCGTGGCGATCGAGCAGACAAGCGAGGACAGCGGCGGCGGACCGGTTGCGGAATTGCCGCGGCACGTGGCGATCATCATGGACGGCAACGGCCGCTGGGCGCAGGCGCGCTCGCGCCCGCGGCACAGCGGGCACCGCCACGGGGTCAAGGCCGTGCGGCGCATCGTCGAGGCCGCCGGCGAAAAGGGTATCCGCTACCTGACCCTGTTCGCGTTCTCGAGCGAAAACTGGCGCCGGCCGCGCGAGGAAGTCGGCACGCTGATGAACCTCTTCATCGAAGCGCTGCAGCGCGAAATCGACGACCTGCATCGCAACAACGTCAGGCTGCGCTTCGTCGGCGCGCTGGAACAGCTCAACGACAAGCTGCGCCGGCGAATCGCCGCGGCAGAACGCATGACAGCGGACAACGGCGGGCTGACGCTGGTTGTCGCCGTCGCCTACGGGGGGCGCTGGGACATCGTGCGCGCGGCACAGACGCTGGCTGCCGAAGCACGGGACGGCGGGCTCGATCCGCAGGCGATCGACGAGACGCGGTTCGCGGGCGCGCTGTCGCTCGCGGGCGTGCCCGATCCGGACCTGATGATCCGCACCGGGGGCGAGCAGCGCATCAGCAATTTCCTGCTCTGGAACCTAGCCTACGCTGAGCTGTATTTCTGCGACTGCTACTGGCCCGATTTCGACACGCGCGAGTTCGACGCGGCGCTCGCGCACTACGCATGCCGGCAGCGCCGCTATGGCTGCACCGGCGAGCAGGTCGGAGCCGCCTGACGTGCTGCGCCAGCGCATACTGACCGCGATCGTCGCCGGGCTGCTGCTGCTCGCCGTTCTGTTCGCCGCGCCGGCCGCGCTCGTCCGCGCACTGCTGGCGGCGGTAATCCTGGTCGCCGCCTGGGAATGGGGCGCTTTCCTGTCGCCGGAGCGCGCGGGCGTACGCTACGCCTACGCCGCCGCGATCGGCGCCCTGCTCGCGCTCACCGCCTGGCTGCTCGGCGCCGGCCATCTGGCGGCGACGACCGTGCTCGTGGCCGCGCTCGCCTGGTGGCTCGTGGCGCTCGGCTGGCTGTTCTTCTACCCGACGCCGGTGCCGCGCGTGCTGGCCGCAGCCGGCGGCGTGTTCGTGTTGTTGCCCGCCTGGCTGGCACTCGACCTGCTGTACCGGGAGTCGGCGGGCCTGCTGCTGTTCCTGCTGCTGCTGGTCTGGTCCGCCGACATCGGCGCCTACTTCGCCGGGCGCCGCTTCGGCCGGGTCAAGCTCGCGCCGGCCGTGAGCCCGGGCAAGACCTGGGAAGGAGTGCTCGGCGGCCTCGTCGCTGTCGCCCTGGTCGCGGCGGCGGGCGCACAGTACTTCGGGATCGCGACGGCCGTGCTGCTGCCGTTCTGCATCGCGATCGGGCTGGTCTCGATCGTCGGCGACCTGACCGTAAGCGTGTTCAAGCGCTCGGTCGGCATCAAGGACAGCGGCAAGCTGTTCCCGGGACACGGCGGCCTGCTCGATCGCATCGACAGCATCGCCGCGGCCGCGCCGCTGTTCGCGCTGGGCCTCGCCTGGGTGCTGCCGTGAACCGCGACGTTCAGTCAGCGTTCAGTGCCGCGCTGCGAGCCTCGGCGGGAACTGGTCGCGCGGGTCAAAGTCTGATTCCGGCAGCGTCCGTCTCCGTATGCCGCCCGGGAATGCCTGCATGATCGACCTGCTCCTCAGCATCGCCGCGTTCGTCGTGGCCATCAGCGTGCTCGTCGCCGTGCACGAATGGGGTCACTACCTGGTCGGCCGGCTGTGCGGCATGAAAGTGCTGCGCTACTCGATCGGCTTCGGCAAGCCGCTGTTCACCCGCATCGCCGGCAAGGAGCGCACGGAATATTGTATTTCTGCAATCCCCTAGGGGTGTTGCGTCAACTGTCTCGACGAACGTGAAGGTCCGGTCCCGGAGCAGGACCGCGGCCGCGCGTTCACCGACCGGCCCGTTCTGCAGCGGATCGCGGTGCTGCTGGCGGGACCGCTGTTCAACTTCCTGTTTGCGATTCTTGCCTACTGGATACTGTTCGTGAACGGCGTGCCGACGGTGCGGCCGGCCGTCGGCCAGGTCGATCCGGGTTCCTACGCGGCCGAGGCCGGGCTGGAATACGGCGACCGGATCCTGGCCGTCGCAGACCGCGAGGCAGCCGACTGGGAAGCCGTGCTGGTCACGATGCTCGACCGGCTGGTCAGCGACGGACGCGTGGCTATCGAGGTCGAGGGCGAGGACGGCTTCGAGCGCACGGCGACGCTGATCGTCGGCGCTGACCGGGCGCGCCTGACCGAGCCCGGCATGCTGTTCGAGTCGCTCGGCTTCCGGCCCTGGCAGCCGCCGGCCGACATCGGCAGCGTGGACGAGACGGGCGCCGCGCACGCCGCCGGCATAGAGCCGGGGGACCGTATCACCCGCATCGACGGCGAACAGATCGTGACTTTCGGCGACCTGCAGCGCGTCGTCGCGGCGCGCCCGGACGAGCAGGTGACGATCGAGTTCCTGCGTGACGGCGTCGAGCGCTCGGCGTCGGTTACGCTCGGCAGCCGCGAGGTCGACGGCCGGACGAGCGGGCTGCTCGGCGTCGGCGTCGTCAACCCGGGCGACGACTACTGGTACACCCGGCAGTACGGGCTGCTGACCGCGGTCAGCGAGGCCGTGGCGCAGACCTGGGCCTCGACCGCGTTCACGGTCAACATGCTCGGCCGCATGATCACCGGCGACGTCTCGATCAAGAACATCAGCGGGCCGATCAATATCGCGCAGTACGCGGGCGAGTCCGCCGGCGCCGGCCTCGATTCGTTCCTGCGCTTCCTGGCAATCGTCAGCATCAGTCTCGGCGTGCTGAACCTGCTGCCGATACCGGTACTGGACGGTGGCCAGATCGTTTTCCAGACCGTGGAACTGGTGAAGGGCAGTCCGCTGTCCGACCGCGCCCAGATCATGGGCCAGCAGGTCGGCATCCTGGCCCTGCTGCTGCTGATGAGCTTCGCCTTCTACAACGACATCGCCCGCCTCCTCGGCTAGGCACGACCCGACACGGAATCATTGATGCAGCTTGACTCGACAAGACTCCGCCGTTTCTTTTTGTCCGCAATCGCAGGCCTCGCGCTGTCGCCGGCCGTCGGCGCAGAGGAGTTCACGGTCACCGACATGCGCGTCGAGGGTCTCCAGCGCATCGCCGAGGGCACGGTCTTCAACTACCTGCCCATCAACGTCGGCGATACCGTGGGCGACGAGCGCATCCGCGAGGCCGTGCGCGCGCTCTACGACCAGGGACTGTTCGACGATATCGAGATGCGCCGGGACGGCGGCACGCTGATCGTCGCCGTGCGCGAGCGGCCCTCGATCGAGGACTTCACGATCGAAGGTAACAAGGACATCAAGACCGAGGACCTGATGTCGTCGCTGCGCGGCGTCGGGCTCGCCCGCGGCCGGACCTTCGATCGCTCGGTGCTCGAGAACGTGCAGATGTTCCTGCGCGAGCAGTACTACGACCGCGGCAAATACGCGGTATCGATCGATTCCGAAGTCGTCGATCGGCCGAACAACACCGTGCGCGTCAAGATCAACGTCAAGGAAGGGGATCGCGCGCGCATCCGCCAGGTCAACATCGTCGGCAACGACAGCTTCGACGAGGACGAGATCCGCGAGGGTTTCACGCTGGATACCGCGAACTGGCTTTCGTGGATTCGCCAGGACGACCGCTATGCGAAGGAGTCGCTCGAGGGCGATCTCGAGACGCTGCGTTCCTTTTACATGGATCGCGGGTTCGCGGACTTCCGCGTCGAGTCGACCCAGGTCGCCATCTCGCCCAATCGCAAGGATATCTACGTCACCGTCAACATCCACGAAGGCGAGCGTTACACGATCTCCGAGGTGAAACTGGTCGGCGAGATGGTCGTCCCGGAGCCCCAGCTGCGGGCCTACGTGCTCGCCCAGCCGGGCTCGATCTTCAACCTGCGCCTGCTGACGCAGTCGAGCGAGCTGATGTCCTTCCGCCTCGGCGAGGAAGGCTACGCGAACGCGGAGATCGAGCCGGTTCCCGAGCTCGATCACGAGAGCAAGGAGGCGGCGGTCACTTTCTTCATCAACCCGCAGAGCCGCGTGTACGTCCGGCGCATCAATTTCAGCGGCATCGACCAGGTCGACGACGAGGTGCTGCGTCGCGAGATGCGGCAGGCCGAGGGCGCCTACCTGTCGAACCGCCTGGTCGATCGCTCGAAAGTGCGCCTGCAGCGGCTGCCGTACGTCGAGAACGTCGAGGTCGAGACGGAGCCGGTGCCGGGCAGCCCTGACCTCGTCGACGTGGACTTCGACATCGAGTACCGCATGCCCGGCCAGTTCAGCGGCGGCATCGGCTACTCCGAGTCACAGAAGCTGTTGCTGAACGGCAGCATCGTGCACACGAATTTCCTCGGTACCGGCGACCGCGTGGCGCTGCAGCTCAACTCCGGGCGCTTCCAGAAGGTCTACAGCATCTCGCACACGGACCCGTACACGACGCAGAACGGTGTGCGCCGGACCGTGTCCCTGAACTACCGCGAATTCGACCGCTTCGGCGGCTTCGGCTCGTCGGATTTCTCGACCACCAGCATGGGCGCCAGCCTGGACTACGGCTACCCGATCTCCGAGTTCCAGACGCTGAGTCTCGGCTTCAACTACCAGAATGCCGAGCTGCTCTCGTCGACCGGCAACTCGCAGCAAAGCCAGGACTGGGTGCTGAACAACGGCAATACCTTCCAGCGCGACTCCTTCGGCGGCACGCAGTTCTTCGGCACCGAGTTCGACTCGTTCGAGATCATCGGCGGCTGGACCTACGACAGCCGCAACCGCAGCCTGTTCGCCAACCGCGGCAGTCGCCACCAGTTCTTCCTGGGCATGTCGGTGCCGGGCAGCGAGGTCGAATATTTCACCGCCCGCTACAATTTTACGAAATACATCCCGATCTACGGGCAGTGGACCCTGCGCATCAACTCGGAGCTCGGCTTCGGCGAGGGCCTGAAATCGACCACCGCGCTCCCGCCGTTCAAGCAATTCTTCGGCGGCGGGCCCGAATCCATCCGCGGCTTCAAGGAGTCGTTCATGGGTCCGCGCGACAGCTTCGGGCGGCCCTACGGCGGCAACGTGTTGGTTGCGAACCAGGTAGAGCTTATAATCCCGTTGCCCGACAAATGGAGCAACAAGACCCGGGCCGCGCTGTTCTACGATATTGGCAACGTGTTCAATACCGGCGAGGTCGCCTTCACCGACCGGCTCGGCAGCCCGGTTTCCTACGAGCCCGACTTCGAGGAGCTCAAGGCATCCGTTGGAGTCGCCGTCGAGTGGCTGGCACCGCTCGGCTTCTTCCGCTTCAGCTACGCGCTGCCGCTCAACGAGGAACCGGGCAACGACAGGTTTTACGGAGACGAAATCGAGAGATTTCAGTTCTCCATCGGCCAGGCCTTCTGACAAGGCCTGATGAATTCATGCAAGGCAATTGGGAATTGGATCGATTTATGAGTCTCACGAAGCAGAATCTCCTCACCGCACTGGCGGTCGTCGGACTGACGGTATTCGCCGGCACGCACGCCGAGGCGCAGGAGCAGAAGATCGGCTTCGTCAACGTGCCGGTGCTGATGGACCGTGCGCCGCAGACGAAAGCCGCAATGGACGAGCTCGAAGAGGAGTTCGCGCCGCGCCAGCGCGAGATTCTCGCCAAGCAGAAGGAGTTCCAGGATCTGCAGGAGAAGGTGCAGCGTGACGTCGCCGTCATGGGCGAGACCGAGCGCCGCAACGCGGAAAAGGACCTGCGCGACCTGCAGCGGGAAGTCGTTCGCCTGCAGAACGAATTCCGCGAGGACCTGAACCTGCGGCGTAACGAGGAACTCGGCAACCTGCAGCGCGCGCTGCTCAAGGAAGTGCAGGACTACGCGCAGGCCGCCGGCTTCGACCTCGTCGTCGGCGACGGCGTGCTGTTCGCGAGCAACGCGGTCAATATCACCGAGCTCGTGCTGCGTGCGGTCGAAGAGAACTACCAGGCCGCCAATCGCTGACGGACCTTGGTCGGCCGCGCGCGGGGCATGCGCGGCCGCCGAGCACGGGGAGGCGTTTCTTGGCAGTCAGCCTGGGAGAACTGGCGACACGTTTCGGCTGCGAGCTTGCAGGTGACCCCGAGCGCCGCGTGACGCGCGTCGCGACGCTGGCGAACGCCAGCGGCGACGCGCTCTCGTTCCTGGCGAATCCCGCCTACCGGGCAGAGCTGGCCGGCACCCGGGCCGGCGCCGTCATCCTGCGTCCCGACGATGCCGCGGCCTGCCCGGTGGACGCGCTGCTGTCGCCGGAACCCTACCTGCTGTACGCGCGCATTGCCGCCGTGCTGCACCCTCCGCCCGAGGCTCCGCCTGGCACTCATCCCTCGGCCGTCGTGGCGGCGAGCGCCGTGCTCGACGAGGGCGTGCACGTCGCGGCGAACGCAACGGTCGGCGAACGTTGTCGGCTGGGTGCCCGGGTCGTCGTCGGACCCGGCTGCGTGGTCGGCGACGACGTCACGCTGGGCGACGACACGCGCCTGCACGCCAACAGCACGGTCCTGGACCGGGTCAGCATCGGCGCGCGCTGCATCATTCACCCGGGCGCCGTGATCGGCTCCGACGGCTTCGGCAATGCGCAGGGTCCGGACGGCTGGGTGAAAGTCCCGCAGGTCGGAGGCGTGCGAATCGGCGACGACGTCGAGATCGGCGCGAACACGACGATCGACCGCGGCGCGATCGACGACACCGTGATCGAGAACGGCGCGCGGCTCGATAACCTGATCCAGATCGCCCACAATGTGCGCATCGGCGAACATACGGCCATCGCGTCGCAGTCCGGCATTTCCGGCAGCACGACGATCGGCAGGCGCTGCATGCTGGCCGGCCAGACCGGCATCGTCGGCCACGTGCACATCGCCGACGACGTCGTCATCGGCGGTGCTACGATGGTGACCAAGGACATCACGGAGCCGGGCTTCTACACGGCGAGCTTCCCGGCCGAGCCGGACCGGGAATGGAAGCGCCGCGTGGCGCGGTTTCGCCGGCTGGATGCGCTGGCCGAGCGGGTGAGTCGACTGGAAAAAGGCAGGAAAGACGATGACTGAAAACGCCGCGGTACTCGAAGCCACCGGCATCATGAAGTACCTGCCGCATCGCTATCCGTTCCTGCTGATCGATCGTATCGTCGCTTGCACGCCCGGAGAGTCGATCACGGCGATCAAGAACGTGACGATCAACGAGCCGTTCTTCCAGGGCCACTTCCCCGGCAATCCCGTCATGCCCGGCGTCCTGATCATCGAGGCGATGGCGCAGGCCGGCGGCGTGCTGTCGCACCTGTCGGACGCGGGACTCTCGCCGCGGCCGCTGTATTACCTGGCCGGCGTCGACGACGCGCGTTTTCGCCGGCCGGTGACGGCCGGCGACCGGCTCGAAATAACGGTGCGCACGGAGAAGGTCCGCCGCGGCATGTGGCGCTATGGCTGCGAGGCGACGGTAGACGGCTGCGAAGCGGTCAGTGCCAGGATTCTCTGCGCGCCGGGCAAATGATCCACCCGAGTGCCATCGTTGCCGATTCGGCGCGCATCGCCGACGACGTCGAGATCGGGCCGTACACGCTGATCGGCGACGAGGTCGAGATCGCGGCCGGCTGCCGGATCGGCGGCCACGTCGTCATCAACGGACCGACGCGCATCGGCAGCGACAACCGCATCTACCAGTTCGCCTCGATCGGCGACGATCCCCAGGACAAGAAATACGCGGGCGAGGCGACGCGCCTCGAGATCGGCCGCGGCAACACGATCCGCGAGTTCGTCACGATCAGCCGCGGCACGGTGCAGGACGAGGGCGTCACCGTTATCGGCGACGACAACTGGATCATGGCCTACGTGCACATTGCGCACGACTGTCGCATCGGCAGCCACACGGTGCTTGCGAATAACGCGACCGTGGCCGGCCACGTGCACGTCGGCGACCACGTGATCATGGGCGGTTTTTCCGGCGCCCACCAGTTCTGCCGCATCGGCCCGCACGCGTTCCTGGCGATGTACAGCGGCATCGGCCAGGACGTGCCGGCCTACACGATGGCTGCCGGGCAGCCGGCCGTGCCGCGCGGCATCAACGTCGAAGGCCTGAAGCGTCGCGGCTTCACGCCGGAGCAGCTGCGCAACATCAAGAACGCGTACCGGGTGCTGTACCGCCAGGGACTGAAGCTTGCCGATGCGGTGGCGGAGCTCGAGCGGCTCGCCGCGTCGCAGCCCGAAATCGGGCCGCTGCTCGATTCGGTCCGCGCCTCCGACCGCGGCATCGTCCGCTAGCCCGGCGTCGTGCGCGTCGCCCTGGTTGCCGGCGAAGCCTCGGGTGACCTGCTCGGTGCCGGGCTGGTCGAGGCGCTCGCTGCGCGCGTGCCTGGCCTGCGCTGCGAAGGCGTCGCCGGGCCGGCGATGCAGGCGGCCGGTTGCGAGGCACTCGCGGAGTCGGAAGAGCTCGCCGTCATGGGCCTCGTCGAACCGCTGCGCCACGTGCCGCGGCTGCTGCGGCTGCGGCGCCGCCTGCGCCGGCGCTGGCTGGCCGCGCCGCCGGACGTCGTCATCGGCATCGACGCCCCGGATTTCAATCTCGGCCTCGAACGCGCCCTGAAGGCGGCCGGCATTCCGACGGTCCACTACGTCAGTCCGTCGGTCTGGGCCTGGCGGCAGGGACGGGTGCGCAAGATCGACCGGGCCGCGGACCTCGTGCTGTGCCTGCTGCCGTTCGAGCAGCGCTTCTACGATCGTCACGGCGTGCCGGCCGAGTTCGTCGGTCACCCGCTGGCCGACCGCCTCCCGCCGCTCGACGACCCGGCCGCGGCCCGCCGCCGGCTCGGCATCGCCGCGCGCCGCGTCGTGACCGTGATGCCGGGTTCGCGGCTGTCCGAGGTCGGCAGGTTGGGGCCGGTGTTCGCCGGCGCGGCCGCGCGGCTCGCGGAGCGCTATCGCGACATCGCGTTCGTGACCCCGCTCGCCAGCGCCGCGACGCGCCGCCTGTTCGAACGCCAGCTGGAGGCAGCCGGCCTGCGCGACGCCTTCACGCTGGTCGACCGCGATTCGCCGACCGCCCTCGTTGCCGGCGACGTGGCGCTGCTGGCCTCGGGCACCGCGGCGCTGGAGGCCGCTTTGCTGGGCCGGGCGACGGTCGCCGCCTACCGCCTGGCGCCGCTGACCTACTGGCTGGCGCGGCTGCTGCGGCTGGTCAAGGTGCGGCATTTCACGCTGCCGAACCAGCTCACGTCCGAGCCGCTCGTGCCGGAATTCGTGCAGGGCGGCGCGACGCCCGCGGCGCTGTCCGAAGCGGTCGCCGAGCTGCTCGACGACGAGGTGCGCCGCGCGGCGATCGCGAACACCTTCGCCCGGCTGCGCGACGAGCTGGCCTGCGATGCAAGCGCGCGCGCGGCCGAGGCCGTGCTGCGCCTGGTCCGCGAGAGGTCCGCGGCGTGAGGAGGCTCATCGCCGGCGTCGACGAGGCCGGGCGCGGCCCGCTGGCCGGGCCGGTCGTCGCGGCCGCCGTCATTCTCGACCCGGCGCGCCCGGTCGCCGGGCTGGCCGATTCGAAACGCATCGACGCAGCCCGCCGGGAAACGCTGGCCGCCGCGATCCGCGCCTCGGCGGCGGCCTGGGCGGTCGGCTGGGCGGACGCGGCGGAAATCGACCGCGTCAACATCCTCGAGGCGACTTTCCTCGCGATGCGCCGCGCGCTCCTCGGCCTGCGCCTGCGGCCCGCGAGCGTCGAGATCGACGGCAACCGCCTGCCGGACTTGAGCTTCCACGCGGGCTGGCTGGAAGGGCGCGCGATCGTGCGCGGCGACGCGACGGTCGCGGCGATCAGCGCGGCCTCGATCCTCGCAAAAACCGTGCGCGACCGGCATATGCTCGTGCTCGACCGACTGTACCCGGACTACGGTTTCGCGCGTCACAAGGGCTATCCGACCGCCGAACATCGCCGCCGGGTTGCGGAACTCGGGCCGTGCCCGGTGCACCGCGCGAGCTTCGGGCCCTGCCGCGAGGCAGCCCGGCGAGGGGCTGCTAGAATCGCGGGCCGGGTCCCTGCCAACCGCCGCCCGACGCCCGGATGCTGAAACCTTTCGTACACCTGCACCTGCACACCGAGTACTCGATCGTCGATTCGACGGTGCGCATCCCGGCGCTGATGGCACGCTGTGCCGCGGCGGGCATGCCGGCGGTCGCGCTGACCGACCAGAACAACATCTTCGGGCTCGTGAAGTTCTACCGGCAGGCGCTGGCGCACGGCATCAAGCCGCTGATCGGCGCGGACCTGCGGGTGCGCGTCGACGATGACGGCCGCCAGGCCGACCACCTCGTGCTGCTGTGCCAGGACCGGGCCGGCTACCGCAACCTGACCCGGCTGGTCAGTCGCTGCTACCTCGAAGGCCAGCAGCGCGGCGTACCGCTGGCCAGTGCCGAATGGTTCGACGCGGACAGTTGCCGCGGTATCGTCGCGCTGTCGGGCGGCTTCCAGGGTGACGTCGGCCGGCTGCTGGCGAACGGCCACGAGCAGGCCGCCAGCGAGCGCCTCGACCGGTGGCTGGGCGTTTTCGGCGACCGCTATTACCTCGAGATGACCCGTACCGGCCGGCCCGGCGAGGCGACCTGCATGCAGGCGGTGCTGGAGCTCGCGGGCAGGCGCGGCGTGCCGGTCGTCGCGAGCAACGACGTGCGCTTCCTGGCCCGCGAGGACTTCGAGGCACACGAGGCCCGCGTGTGCATCCACGAGGGCCGCACGCTGGACGACGGCAGCCGGCCGCGCAGCTACAGCCGCGAGCAGTACCTGCGCGACGGCGAGGAGATGGCGGCGCTGTTCGCCGACGTGCCGGAGGCGATCGACAACGCCCTCGAGATTGCGCGTCGCTGCAACCTCGACCTGGAACTCGGCAAGTCCGTGCTGCCGGCGTTCCCGGTCCCGGCCGGGCAGACGACCGAGGAATTCCTGCGCGCCGAGGCCGAGCGCGGACTCGAGCGCTTCCTCGCGCGCAAGGCGGCCGCGACGGACACGGTCGCGCGCAGCGACGAGGCGGCCGCGCCGTACCGGCGGCGGCTGGCCGACGAGCTCGACGTGATCTGCCAGATGGGCTTCCCGGGCTACTTCCTGATCGTCGCTGACTTCATCCGCTGGGCGAAGGAGCAGCAGATCCCGGTCGGTCCCGGCCGCGGCTCGGGCGCCGGCTCGCTGGTTGCCTACGTGCTCGGCATTACCGATATCGACCCGCTGGAATTCGACCTGCTGTTCGAGCGCTTCCTGAACCCGGAGCGCGTGTCGATGCCCGATTTCGACGTCGACTTCTGCATGGAGCGTCGTGACCGCGTCATCGACTACGTCGCCGAGCGCTACGGGCGCGAGCGGGTGTCGCAGATCATCACCTACGGCACGATGGCGGCCAAGGCCGTCGTGCGCGACGCGGGCCGCGTGCTCGGGCATCCGTACGGTTTCGTCGACCGCATCGCCAAGCAGATCCCGTTCGAGCTCGGCATGACGCTCGACAAGGCGCTCGAGCAGGAAGAGGAACTCGCCGCGCAGTACCGCGACGACGAGGAAGTGCGCGCGATCATCGACCTCGCGCGTTCGCTGGAGGGCCTCGTGCGCAACGCCGGCAAGCACGCCGGCGGCGTCGTGATCGCGCCCGGCGAGCTGACCGATTTCACGCCGCTGTACTGCGAGGAAGGCGGCGTCAACGTCGTGACGCAGCTCGACAAGGACGACGTCGAGGCGGCCGGCCTGGTCAAGTTCGATTTCCTCGGCCTGAAAACGCTGACGATCATCGACTGGGCCGTGCACATCATCAATGCCGACGAGCGCGACGAGCCGCTCGACATAGGGCGGATCCCGATGGACGATGCCCGCACGTTCGAGCTGCTGCGGGCCTGCAACACGACGGCCGTATTCCAGCTCGAATCCCGCGGCATGCGCGACCTGATCAAGCGGCTGAAGCCGGACCAGTTCGAGGACCTGATCGCGCTGGTCGCGCTGTACCGCCCGGGACCCCTGCAGTCCGGCATGGTCGACGACTTCATCGCGCGCAAGCACGACGTCAACAAGGCGGACATCGACTACCTGCACCCGGACCTGACCGGCGTGCTCGAACCGACCTACGGCGTGATCCTCTACCAGGAGCAGGTCATGCAGATCGCGCAGGTGCTGGCCGGCTACACGCTGGGCGGCGCGGACCTGCTGCGCCGCGCGATGGGCAAGAAGAAGCCCGAGGAGATGGCCAAGCAGCGCGAGATCTTCACGGCCGGCGCGACCGAGCGCGGCGTGCAGCCGGCCACGGCGACGCGCATCTTCGACCTGATGGAGAAGTTCGCCGGCTACGGCTTCAACAAGTCGCACTCCGCGGCCTACGCGTTGCTGACCTACCAGACCGCGTTCCTGAAGGCACACTACCCGGCGGCGTTCATGGCGGCGGTGATGACCGCCGACATCGACCACACCGATCGCCTCGTCATGCTGAAGGACGACTGCCGGCAGCTCGGGCTCGAGCTGGGCCCGCCGGACGTCAACCGCTCCGAGTATCGCTTCAGCGTCGCCGGGCCGGCGCGCATCCGCTACGGGCTCGGCGCCATCAAGGGCGTCGGGCGCAGTGCCGTGGACGCGCTGATCGCCGAGCGCGAGCAGGGCGGCGAGTTCACCTCGCTGGACGACTTCGTGCGCCGCGTGGATCTCGACAAGCTCAATCGCCGGGCGCTGGAAGCGATGATCAAGTCGGGCGCGCTCGACGGCTTCGGCGTATCGCGACGCGGGCTCATGGAGGCGCTGCCCGACGCGCTGCAGGGCGCGGGCCAGGCGGCGCGCGCCGCCGCGGCGGGCCAGGACGACCTGTTCGGCCTGGCCCCGGCGGAGCCGGCCGACGTCGTCGCCGCGCCTCGCCAGGCACCGCTGCGCGAGTGGGCGGAGGCCGAGCGGCTGCGCAACGAAAAGGAAGCGCTGGGCCTGTACCTGACCGGTCATCCCTTCGACGCCGTGCGCGCGGACGCCGGCTTCTTCGTCGACGGCCGGCTGGGCGACATCGCTTCCGAGCCGCCGCCGCAGGCCAACGGCGAACGCGGTTACGGCTATGGCCGACGCGAGGTCACGGTGGCCGGGCTGGTCATGGACCTGCGCAAGCGCGGCAACCGGGTCACGGTCACGCTCGACGACGACTCGGGCCGTCTCGAAGTGAGCCTGTTCAGCGAGGCGTTCCAGGAACATCGCGACCTGCTCGTGAAAGACGAGATCATCGTCGTCAGTGGTTCGCTGCGCTTCGACGAGTTCATCGGCGGCTGGCAGGTCAATGCAAAGCACATCGTGCCGATCGACCGGGTCATCGAGCAGCGCGCCCGTAGCATGATCCTGAACGTGGATCCGAACGGCCACGGGCGCGAGCTGCTCGCGCGCCTGCACGACGTGTTGTTGCCGTATCGCAAGGGGCAGTGCGACGTTGCCGTGCAGTACACCGGACAGGGCGCCCGTGCGCGCCTGTCGCTCGGACCCGAATGGAGCGTGCGGCCGAGCCGCGAACTGCGCGACAAGCTGACCGAGCTGCTCGGCCGCGACGCCGTCCGGCTGCTGTACGCACCCGGCCGCGAAATGATGTAGAGTCGCCCCTTGTCGTGCCCCGGGCCCGCGGCAGCACCGAGTGGACCATGGACCTCAAGTTTCTCGAATTCGAACAGCCCATCGCCGAGCTCGAAGCGAAGATCGACGAGTTGCGTTACGTCGGCGACGACTCGGAAATCAATATCAGCGAGGAAGTCGCGCGGCTGAAGAGCAAGAGCGAAACGCTCACGAAGAGCATTTTCGCAAAGCTGTCCGCCTGGCAGATCGCGCAGCTCGCGCGCCACCCGATGCGGCCGTACACGGCGGACTACCTGTCACTGATCGCGCCGGACTTCCAGGAACTGCACGGCGACCGCATGTACGCGGACGATCCGGCCATCATCGGCGGCCTCGGCCGGCTCGACGGCCGCCCGGTCATGTTCATCGGTCACCAGAAGGGCCGCGATACCAAGGAGCGCGTGCGCCGCAACTACGGCATGCCGAAGCCGGAAGGCTATCGCAAGGCGCAGCGGCTGATGCGCCTCGCGGAACGTTTCCGGCTGCCGGTCATCACGTTCATCGACACGCCGGGTGCCTATCCGGGCATCGGCGCCGAAGAGCGCGGCCAGAGCGAGGCGATCGCCTACAGCCTGTACCTGATGGCTCAGCTGAAGACGCCGATTGTCAGCGTCGTCATTGGCGAGGGCGGTTCCGGCGGCGCGCTCGCCATCGGCGTCAGCGATCGCCTGCTGATGCTTCAGTACGGCATCTATTCCGTAATCTCCCCGGAGGGCTGTGCCTCGATCCTGTGGAAGAGCGCCGAAAAGGCCGAAGATGCGGCCGAGGCGATGCGCATCACGGCCAAGGATCTGGAGGGCTTCGGCCTCGTCGACGAAATCCTGCCTGAGCCGCTGGGCGCCGCGCACCGCGATCCGGAAGCCATGGCCGACGTCATCCGCAACGCGCTGATCAAGCACCTGGATGACCTCGACCGCCTCGAGCCGCAACAGCTGCTCGAAGAGCGCCGGCGACGCATCGCGGGCTTCGGCGAGTTCAAGGAAGCCTGAGCACGCGGGCCGGCAGCGTGCCGTTCGATCCCGCCTCCGTCCAGTCACAGCTCGCAGCACTCGTGGCCCGCCACGGGCGGCCGGGACGCGCCTGGGTCGCTTTCAGCGGTGGCAGGGACTCCACGGTCCTGCTCGACCTGGCCGTCGGGCTCGCGCCGCAGCTCGGCATCCGGGTCGCCGCGGCACACGTGCATCACGGCCTGCAGGTCGAGGCCGACGCCTGGGCGACGCACTGCCGCGCGGTCGCCGCGGAGCTGGGCGTCGACTGCCGCGTGCTCGCGGTCGATGTCGACCGCGACGGCCCCGACGGTCTCGAGGCAGCCGCCCGGCACGCCCGCTATGCGGCTCTCGGGAGCCTGCTGGACGAGGCTGACTGGCTCATGACCGCGCACCACCGCGACGACCAGGCGGAGACCGTGCTCCTGAACCTGATGCGCGGTGCGGGCCCGCGCGGACTGCGCGGCGCGGCCGGCAGCCGCCGGCTCGGCCGCGGCCGGCTGGTCCGACCGCTGCTCGACGTCGCAGCGACGGACATCGAGGCGCGCGCCGCCGAGCGCGGGCTCCGCTGGATCGAGGACCCGTCGAATCTCGATACCGGTCGCGACCGCAATTTCCTGCGCCGCGAGATCCTGCCGCGCCTGTCCGGCCGTTGGCCGGCCGCGGCGCGGCAGCTGGCACGCAGCGCGGCTCGCGCCACGGAGGCGGCCCTGGTACTCGACGAGGTCGCGGCGGCCGACCTGGCCGGCGCGGGGCGGCCGGGGCGGCTGGACCTGGCCGCGCTCGGCG
>CALALV010000120.1 GCA_937925605.1 uncultured Woeseia sp. | reverse complement strand
ACCGGGCAGGCGCGGCAGGCCGGGCCGCGTCACGCCGTCCGGACGAGCCCCGAACCGGCTGCGGACGGGACGCCGGGCGGGTACTGCGATTGACCGGGTCGCGACGCGCAGCGTCTTCGCGCGCTGCGGGTCGACGATTGTCCAGCGCCGGGCGCGGGTTATCGCGTCCCTCGACGCGGCGGGCATTGTCGCCCGGCTGCGTCACCGGCCGGCGCGGCCCGGCCGTGGCAGCGAGGCGCGACGCGGCATCGTCGTTCGCGTTGTGCGCGCGACGCCGGTCGGATGATGTCGTCGTTCCGCGACGCTCCGTGACACCGTCTGCGACGCGACGCCGGTCGCCACGCTCGCTCACCGAGTCACGCGGCCTGAACCGGATCTCGCGATCTTCCCGGCTGCCGGCCCCGTTGTCACCGCCCGCGCGGCGATTGCCCGCAGCGCGTCCCGGCAGGGCGTCGTCGCGGCGCTGCCCGATGCCGGCGCGGTCGCCGCCGTAGCGACGCTCGCCGCCGCGCCGGTCGTCGCGCCGGTCGCGATCGCGGTCGGCATAGCCGTCCTGGCTGCTCGCACGGCGGCGGTTGCTGAAGTAGCGGCTGCGCGCCTCGTAGTGCCCGGGACGGGCGCCGTGCCAGCTGCGCGGCCGCCAGTAGCTGCCGTGACGGTAGCGGTCGTACGGGTTCCTGTAACCCCAGGAGCCGTACCAGTTGTTGAAGACGTAGATGCTCGGGCGGCGCCAGTAGGAACCGTAGTAGTTCCAGCCGAAATACGGGTGGCCGTGAAAGCTGTGGTGGTGCACGAGCAGGTGATGATCGAGCCAGCCGATCCGGAAGGCCGTCGTGACGCCCCAGAAGTAGCCGCTGACGAAATGGTGCCCGGCCGGGTACGGGTAGTAGTACACGGGGTAGGCGTGCGGGTAGTAGTAGTACACGCGCCGCGGCTGGTAGACGACGACTTCCTCCGGCTCGTAGTAGGGCACGTAGATGACGTCATCGTCCACGGGCTCGATCTGGATTACCTCGTCGGCATTGCGGCTGACGGTCTGGCGGTCGTCGCTCTTCAGGTTGCCGGCCGCGTACGCGCGGTCGCGGAAGTTCTCGACGGCGGCGATGACGTCGGCCTGCTGCGCCACGACGGCCTCGCCGAGCTGCCAGGTCCAGTCGATGTCCTCGCTCATCATGCGCAGGACTTCCGGGTAGTTGAGCAGCGCAACGACCGAATCGTCCCAGGATTCGTCGGCAGCCAGCGACGGATCGTCCTCGAGCTGCTCGAGGAAGCGCGCGGCCTGCACGATTTCCAGCGGATAGGTCGACGCCGGCAGCACGATGGCCAGCAGGTCATCGGGGTACAGGGCGATGCGGCCGACCAGTTCCTCGAGGTCCGTGTCCGACAGCAACGCGGTTTCGGCGTCCTCGTCGGCCAGTTCGGTGTAGCCCTCGCCGTACACCGGGCCCAGCGGCTCGCCGTTCTCGTCGACGGGCGTCTGCGCCAGCGCCAGAGCGCCGGCCGCCAGCAGCAGCGTGAACAGCAGCGCGCTGTACGGGAATGCTTGGGACAGGGTACGGGTTTTCATCTTGGCCTCCTTGCAGCGGCCCGCGGCAGGCGCAGGTCGCCGACTGTGGAGGGATCATACCGCGCCGAAACTGAACGCGGCCTTAATCGGCAAATAAAACCCAGCCACCTGTTTTCCATAGACTTTTCAGGAATCGAGCCCGGGGAGCGCGGCTTCCCGGCCGAGCCAGCGCACGGCGTCCTCGATCCGCTCCGACCACGGGTGACCGTAGCTCAGGCGCACGAAATTCCGGTAGCGCCGGCGCGGCGAGAAAATCAGCCCGGGCGCGATGCTGATGCCGTGCTCGATCGCCCGGTCGAACAACTGTCCGGAGTCGACGTTACGCGGCAGCTCGAGCCAGAGCACGGAGCCGCCGGCCGGCCGCGATATGCGCGTCTCGGCCGGGAAGTGCCGTGCGACCAGGCAGGCCATGCGCTCGGCGTTGCACTTCAGCACCGGCCGCAGCGCCTTCAGGTAGCGGTCGTAATCGCCGCTGGCGATGAACTCGGCAAGCGTGAGCTGTTGCAGCAGGCCGGACGAGCAGGAATAGGAGCGTTTCAGGCGCTCGATTTCCGCGGAGTAGCGCCCGGTCAGCAGCCAGCCGATCCGGTAGCCGGGTGCGGCCGTCTTCGAGAACGACCCGCAGGTCAGGACGCGGCCGTGCCGCGAGTGAAACTCGGCAGGTTTCGGCCGCACGCCGTCGAAACGCAGGTCGCCGTAGACGTCGTCCTCGATCAGCGCGATGCCGCGGTTCTCGAGCAGTTCGACCAGCGCCTGCCGCGCCGCGTCCGGCATCGTGACGCCGAGCGGGTTGCTGAGCGTCGTCGAGAACACGCAGGCCCGGACGTCGTGGGCATCGAGTGTCTTCGTGAGCGGCTCCAGCTGCACGCCTTCCTCAGGGCAGGTCTCGATCTCGATCGCCAGCATGCCGAGGCTGTCGATCAGCTCCAGCACGCCGTGGTAGCCGGGCGACTCGACCGCGATGACGTCGCCCGGCCCGGCGACCGCCTGCAGCGCGAGCAGCAAAGCCTCCTGGCCGCCGTTGGTGATGCAGATCCCGTCGACGTCGACCTTGCTGCCGACCGTGTCGAGGTAGCGGTAGGCGATCTGCCGGCGCAGCCCGGCGTCGCCGAGCGTCGGCGCGTAGGTGAGCAAGCGACCCTCGGCGCGTGCCATGACGCGCTTCATCGTGCGGTTCAGGCTTTTCGCCGCCGGCTTCGCCATCGTCGGGTTCGCGATGCCGAGCGGGACCAGCTCGGCGCTGAACAGCCCGTCGAAGACCCGGTCGATCAGCGAGCGGCAGGCGACCGGCCCGGGACGGGCCTCGGCACGGAACGCGGCGCCGGGGCGAACGATCGGGTTGCTCGGCAGCCCGCGCACGTAGAAGCCGGACTGCGGCCGCGATTCGACGCGCCGCTGCCGTTCGAGCTCGACGTAGGCCTGCCGCACGGTCGGTACGCTGACGCCGATCTGTTCGCTCATGCGCCGCAGGGAAGGCAGGCGGTCGCCCGGCCGCAGCGTGCCGCCGTCGATCTGGTCGTTGATCAGGTCGATCACCTGGCGGTACAGGAAGGCGCCGTTGTCCTTGTCGATCGCGAGCAACTGTTAAGCCTCCGTTACCGGTAAACTGAATCTGTTATAGCTGCAGTATTCCGGTACCGTCAAGTGCCATGCCCCGCACCGGGAGACGCCCATGACCTGCACCGATTGCCGCCGGACCCCCGCACTGCGCAGCGCCCGGCCGCGCATCGCATGGCGCCGGGGGCTGGCGCTCCTCGCGGCCCCGGCTGTCCGGCTGCACCGCTACCGGGAACTGCGCGGCCGCTCCCTGGCGCGCGCCCTGCAACCCCGCTGCGGTGAGTAACGCCGCCCTCTACCTGCTGACCGTCGCCATCTGGGGCTCGACCTGGCTTGCCATCGAGTTCCAGCTAGGCGTCGTGGCGCCCGAGGTGTCGGTCTTCTACCGCTACCTGCTCGCGGCTGCGCTGTTGTTCGCCTGGTGCGTGCTTCGTGGCCGCCGGCTGCGCTTCCCGCCGGCGGCGCACCTGCGTTTCCTGCTGCTCGGGCTGACGATGTTCTGCCTGAACTACGTGCTGGCCTACCGGGCGCAGGTCCACGTGACCTCGGCGCTCGCGGCGATCGCGTTCTCGACGATGCTGTGGATGAACATGGTCAACGCGCGGCTGTTCTTCGGCGTACGCAGCGAAGCGCGCGCGATCGTCGGTTCTCTGCTCGGGGTCGCCGGGATCGCCGCGATCTTCCTGCCCGAGGTCGAGCAGCTGGCCTGGTCCGACGCGACGCTTTTCGGCTGTCTGCTCGCGCTGCTTGGCGCGCTGTCCGCCTCGCTGGGCAACATGGTCTCGCAGGACGCGCAGCGCCGCCGCCTGCCGATCGTCGAATCCAATGCCTGGGGCATGGCCTACGGCGCGGCGCTGACAGGGTCGCTGGCACTGCTCGGCGGGCGCGAATTCACGATCGACTATTCGCCGGGCTACCTGCTGTCGCTAGCCTACCTTTCCGTATTCGGTTCGATCGTCGCGTTCGGCGCCTATCTCACGCTGCTCGGACGCATCGGCGCCCACAAGGCCGGCTACGCGGTCGTGCTGTTCCCGGTCGTCGCCGTCGCGCTGTCCGTCGCGTTCGAGGGGCTGGCGCTGACGCCCGGCCTCGTCGGCGGTGTCGTGCTCGTGCTCGCCGGCAACGTGTTCGTGCTACGCGGGCGGGGCCGCGCCGTGCCCGCGGTTGCGCCGGCGGCACCCGCGCCGCTGCTGACGGCAGCCGCAGCCTCAGAGCCGTGTCGCGAACCGGTCGACGGCGGGGCGGCAGGCCCCCGCGCGCCCGGCATCAACGGCTGACCTGTTCCGGCAGGTTGGTGAGGACGGCGCGCAGGCCCGCGAGCAGCTTCTCGCCGTCGGCGCCGCCGCTGCCCGGACGGAATGCATGGAGTTCGGCCAGCTGTTCCACGTCCAGGTAGTCCGGGTGGTGCAGTTCAATGATCGTCGCGTAGGTGAATGCGCCGTAGCGGCTGCGGACGTTGAACCGGTACGCGTGCACGGCCAGCGTTGCGGGCAGGCGAATGTCCATCAGCGATGCGAGGGCCTGCGCCTCGCCGTGCAGCGCCACGTTGTCGAGGAAGATCGTCGGCTTGTCGATGCTCCAGCCGAACTCGCGGAAGGTGCTGCCGATCGATGCGCCCGCGCGGATCCGGCGGTCCTCGCGGGCCAGCGCGCGCAGGCCCGGGTTCTCGAAGCGCACGAGCGCGAGGGTCCGCGTGACCGGCCGGCCGTCGTGCAGGCTCGCGAGGCTGCTGACCCGCCAGCGCCGGTCCTGGTCCAGCACTGTGATCGTGTAGCTGCCGTAGGTCGCCCGGATCCGGTCGCTGTTGAGCGGTGTGCCGCCGCAGCCCGGCAGTACCGTGGCCAGCGCCAGGACCGCGGCCAGCAGCCCGGCGCGAATATCGGGGTATCGCCTCGTCATCGTCGTACGCACTGTACCTCTGCTCAGGTCCGATTTCTCCACCCGGACCGCGCGCGACCGCGGCGGGTATAATTCGCGTTCCATTCCCGCCCGGAGCACGGCGTGTCCGCCGAATTGCAGTGTTACCGTTGCGGCAGGTCGCTCGCCGAGCTGTCACTGCCCCTGTCGCGCCAGGACCAGTGTCCGGACTGCGCGCATTACCTGCATGCCTGCCGCATGTGCACCCACTTCGACCGGCAAGTGCCGAAGCAGTGCCGTGAAGACGACGCCGAGGAGGTCAAGGACAAGGAAAAGCCGAACTTCTGTGACTGGTTCGAGCCGGCCGCCGGCCGTTTCGACAGCGGCGGCGCCGGCCACGCGGCACGGGCCGAGCGCCAGCTGGCCGCGCTGTTCGGCGACGACGACGCCGGCGCCGACGACGGGGATGACGCGGCGCGGCGGGCCGCCGAAGACCTGTTTCGCTGACGTGAACGGGCAGGCAGCCAACCGCGACGAGGACGCGCTCGTCGTGCTGTCCGGAGGGCAGGACTCGACGACCTGCCTGTACTGGGCGCTGGGCCGCTTCCGCGGCGTCCGCGCGCTGACCTTCGACTACGGGCAGCGGCATCGCATCGAGATCGACTGCGCCAGGGCTATCGCGAAGGCGGCCGGGGTGCCGCACCGGATCCTGCCGGTCGCGTCGCTCGCCGCGCTGGGCGGCAATTCGCTGACGGACGAGACACTCGCCGTGCAGACGGAGATGCCGGGCGACGGCGGATTGCCCAACTCCTTCGTGCCGGGCCGCAACCTGCTGTTCCTGACGCTCGCGGCGGCGCAGGCCTGGCAACACGACATCCGGCATCTCGTGACCGGCGTCGCGCAGACCGACTACAGCGGCTACCCCGACTGCCGCGCGGCCACGATCGCCGCGTTGCAGCAGGCGCTCAGGCTCGGCATGGAGCGCGAGTTCGTCGTGCACACGCCCCTGATGCACCTGTCGAAGCGCGAAACGGTGCTGCTCGCGCGCGACTGCGGCGCGCTCGGCGCGATGGCGCTGACGCATACCTGCTACAACGGTAGGCGGCCGCCCTGCGGCAGTTGCCCCGCCTGCGTGCTGCGCGCGCGCGGATTCGCGGAGGCCGGCATCGAAGACCCGCTGGTGGCCGCGTGAGTTACGCCGTAAAGGAAATGTATTACACGCTGCAGGGCGAGGGCGCCCGCAGCGGCCGCCCGGCCGTGTTCCTGCGTTTCACCGGTTGCAACCTGTGGAGCGGGCGCGAACGCGACCGGGCGGCCGCGGTCTGCCGCTTCTGCGACACGGACTTCGTCGGCACCGACGGCGAAGGCGGCGGTCGCTTCCCGGACGCGGCCGCGCTGGCAGCGGCCGTCGGCAAGGCCTGGCCTGCCGGGGCCGGCGGCCGGCCCTACGTCGTCTGCACCGGCGGCGAGCCGCTCCTGCAGCTCGACGACGCTGCAATCGCCGCGCTGCACGAGGCTGGCTTCGAAATCGCCATCGAGACGAACGGCACCTTGCCGGCGCCCGCGGGGATCGACTGGGTCTGCGTGAGCCCGAAGGCAGCCGCAAAGCTGGTGCTGACCCGCGGCGACGAGCTCAAGCTGGTCTATCCGCAACGCGAGGAGGAAGCGCAGCCGGAGCGGTTCGCGGCGCTCGACTTCCGGCACTTCTACCTGCAGCCGCTGGACGATGCCGGGCGCGCTGCGCATACCGAGGCCGCGGTGCGGTATTGCCTGGCACATCCGCAGTGGCAGCTCTCGCTGCAGACCCACAAGCTGATCGGCATCGCCTGAGCCGTGACCGCAGCTACCGGCAAGCACCGCGTCCTGCGACTCGTCGTCGCGTTCGGCTTCGGGCTCGCGCTCGCATTCGCGGCCTACCGCATTGCGACCGACCCGGCGCCGCGCCAGCAGCGCGCGCTCGAGGAACAGGTGGTCGCGAGTGCCAGGCAACTGCTCAGAGAGCGCATCGCGCCGGACGGCGGAGCGCTCGACATCGTCGACCCGCTGGCCCCGGACCGCAAGGTTGGCAAGGTCTACATCTATCCGACCGCGGACGGCTGGCAGGTGTCCGGGCACTACCGGCGCAGCGCGGAGGATGCCTGGCACCCCTGGCTGATGAGCCTGGACGGCGCCGGCCAACTGCGGAGCCTCGCGGTACGCGACGCCACGCCCGCGCTGGCCGAGCGCGCGGCGGGCGATCCGCTCCTCTCCGTCCGGCCCTGAGCCGGGCGCCTGCCGGTCGCGCATCCTCGATACAACGTTTTTCCCCCGTCGTGCATCTGATGAGCAACAACGACTGACGGGGCGTCGCGCCCCGCGCGAGGGGCAGCTCTGAAAATCGCAGACACATCCGGCCAGGACGTCGCCCTCGAGCCGCGCCGCCGCCTGCCGCTGCCGGTCATCGGCGGCGCCGCGCTGGTCGCGCTGCTCGCGGCAACCTGGCTCGCGGTACCGGCCGTCGAGCGCTGGATCAACGCGAGCGTCAGCGTGCCGGCCGAGCGCCTGCGGATCGCCAGCGTGACGCGGGGCGATCTCGTCCGCGACGTCTCGGTGCAGGGGCGCGTCGTGGCGGCGGTACGGCCGACGCTGTACGCGCCCGCGCCCGGCACGATCACGCTCGCGGTCACCGCCGGCGCCGCCGTCGACGAAGGCCAGGTGCTCGCCCGCATCGACAGCCCGGAACTCGAGAGCGAGCTGGAACAGGCGCGGGCCACCTACGAGCAGCAGGGCGTAGAGCTCGAGCGCCAGCGCATCGAGTCGCGCCAGCTCGCGCTCGAGAAGCGCAAGGAAGCCGACCTGGCCGACGTGCGGCTGGTCGCGGCGAAGCGCGAGAAACGCCGGGCCGACGAGGCCAACGCGGTCAAGGTCATCTCGGTGCTCGACTACGAGAAGGCGCAGGACGACCTGCGCAACGCGGAGCTCGCGCACCGGCACGCGGTCGCCGACGCCGAGCTGTTCGCCGAGCGGCTGGCCTTCGAACTGCGTGCCGCCGAGCTGGCCCTGGAGCGGCAGCGCCTGAGACTCGCCGAGCTCGAGCGGCAGGTCGACGGGCTGGCGATCCGTTCGCCGGTCAGCGGCATCGTCGGCGACCTGCTGGTCCAGCAGAAGGCCGCGGTGACCCGCGATACGCCGGTCATGGCGGTCGTCGACCTTTCGCGCTTCGAGGTCGAGGCCCTGATACCCGAATCCTACGCCGACGACCTGCTGCCCGGCATGACCGCCGAGGTCCGTGCGGGTGGCGAGCTGTACGCGGCGCAGGTCGCGGCCGTGTCACCGGAAGTGGTCGGCAACCAGGTCAGCAGCCGGATCCGCTTCGTGGACGCGATGCCGCCCGGCATCCGCCAGAACCAGCAGCTCACGACCCGCATCCTGCTGCGCGAGTATCCCGACGTGCTGATGCTGCCGCGCGGCCAGTTTCTCGACTCCGGCGGCGGCCAGGTCGCCTACGTGCTCGACGGCGACGGACTGGCGCTGCGCCGGCCGATCCGCGTCGGCGCGCGCAGCCTTGCCGCGGTGCAGATCGAGGACGGGCTCGCCGAGGGCGAGCGCGTGATCATTTCGAGTATCGACCCGTTCCGCGGCGCCGACGCGGTGCTGATAACAGACTGAGGCCGTCGCGGCCGCCTGGAGAGAACAATGCTGAGCATGCAGAACCTGTCGAAGATCTATCGCACGGAAACCGTCGAGACCCATGCGCTGCGCGATTTCTCGCTCGAGGTCGCCGAGGGCGAATTCGTCGCGGTCACCGGGCCGTCGGGCTCGGGCAAGTCGACCTTCCTGAACATCGCCGGGCTGCTCGAGGAAGCCTCCCGGGGTCGCTACGAGCTCGACGGGCGCGACGTGTCGCAACTCGACGATCGCGCGCGCTCACGCCTGCGCAACGAGAAAATCGGCTTCATTTTCCAGAGCTTCAACCTGATCCCGGAGTTGGACGTGTTCGACAACGTCGACGTGCCGCTGCGCTACCGCGGTTTCGGCGCGAAGGAGCGCAGCGAGCGCATTGCGCGCGTCCTCGACGTCGTGGGGCTCGGCTCGCGGCGCAAGCACCTGCCGGCGCAGCTTTCCGGCGGGCAGCAGCAGCGCGTCGCCATCGCCCGGGCGCTGGCCGGCGAGCCGCGCTTCCTGCTCGCGGACGAGCCGACCGGTAACCTCGACTCGCAGATGGCGGGGAGCGTGATGGACCTGCTGGCCGAGATCAACGCGAAGGGCACGACCATCATCATGGTCACGCACGAGCCGGCGCTGGCCAGCCGCGCCGACCGCAACATACACGTGCGCGACGGGCAGATCGTCGAGGACCAGGCACCGCTCGGGCTCGCGGCCGCGGCCGGCGGCTGAGGGGCGCCGCAATGCTGCGCTACTACCTGAAGCTGGGCGTGCTGTCGATCCGGCAGAACCCGGTGCTGAGCAGCCTGATGACGCTCGCGATCGCGATCGGCATCGGTGCCTGCATGACGATCGTCACGGTGCACTACGTGATGAGCGGCGACCCGATTCCGCAGAAGTCGTCGCAGCTGCATTACGTGCAGCTCGACAGCTGGGACCCGAACTCGCCGGCGAACGAGCCGAACGATCCGCCGGACCAGGTCACCTACCTGGATGCCACGGCGCTGCTGGCGGCCGGCGAGGCCAGGCGCCAGGCCGTCATGTACCGCTCGAGCTGGGTGATCCAGCCCGAAGGCGACGATGCGCGCCCGTTCGAGGCCGACGCGCGCAGCACGAGTCGCGATTTCTTCGCGATGTTCGACGTGCCGTTCCTGTACGGCGGGCCGTGGGACCGACTCGCCGACGACAACGCGGAGCCGGTCGTCGTCCTCGGCCGCGAACTGAACGAACAGCTGTTCGGTGGCGAAAACCCGGTAGGGCGGCAGTTGCGCATGAACGGCGAGCTGTGGCGGGTGACCGGCGTCATCGACGACTGGATGCCGGTGCCGAAGTTCTACGACGTCACGACCGGCGCCTTCAACGACGTCGAGGCGCTGTTCCTGCCGTTCACGACGACCATCGCTCGCGAGGTGTACAACAGCGGCAACACCAACTGCTGGAAGCCGGTCCCGGAAGGCGGCTGGGAGGCCTTCGTGAATTCCGAGTGCGTCTGGATGCAGTTCTGGGTCGAACTCGAGGACCGCGCGGCGCGCGACGCCTACATGGCTTTCCTGGACGGCTACGTGGAATCGCAGAAAGCGCTCGGCCGTTTCCCGCGGCCGCTGAACAACCGCCTGCGCAACGTCAACGAGCACCTCGCCTACCAGGAGGTCGTCGACGACAGCGTCAATATCATGCTGGTGCTGGCGGTGCTGTTCCTCGTCGTCTGCCTGTTGAACACGGTCGGACTGCTGCTCGCCAAGGTCACCCGTCGCTCGGGCGACATCGGCCTGCGCCGCGCGCTCGGCGCCTCGCGCCGGGCGGTATTCACGCAGTACATCATCGAGGCCGGCCTGATCGGGCTGTCCGGCGGCGTACTCGGCGTGCTGCTGACCTGGTGCGGCCTGCAGGGCATACGCGTGCTGTACCGCGGTCTCGACTTCATCGACAAGCTGGCACGCATGGACTGGGTGATGGTCGGTGCGGCGGTCGCGCTCGCGATCGTCTCGGCGCTCGCCGCCGCCTTCTACCCGACCTGGCGGGCCTGCGCGATCCAGCCGGCAAGCCAGCTGAAAACGCTGTAGGGCAGGGGAGCATCACGCATGGAATTCGGACCTATCTGGCGCTCGCTCACGCGCAGCAAGTCGAGCTACGTGCTCATCGTCCTGCAGATCGCCGTGACGATGGCGATCATCGTCAACGCGATCGCGATCATCCAGGAACGCACGCAGCGGATGGCGCGCCCGAGCGGCGTCGACGAGGACAACATTTTCTACCTGGCGAGCAACACGTTCATCGACGGCGCCGACAACCGCGAGCTGATCCGCGCCGACCTGGAACGGATTCGCTCTACGCCGGGCGTGGTCGCCGCGTTCAATACGAACTCGGTGCCGCTGCGCAACGGCGGCTGGTCCATGTCCGTGTCGCTCGAACCCGGGCAGCAGCACAGCGGCACCGGCGTCGCCATCTACTTCAGTGACGAGCACGCGGTCGACACCTTCGGGCTGAACCTCGTCGCGGGCCGCAATTTCCGACCGGACGAAGTGGCTTTCAGCGATCCCGCCAGCAATCGCTGGCCGCCACTCGGCATCGTGACCCAGGCGCTCGCCGACACGCTGTTTCCGGAAGGCGGCAGCGCGGCACTCGGCCAAACCCTGTACATCAACGACAACGACCCGGTGCAGATCGTCGGCATCGTCGAGCGCCTGCAGGCGCCGTGGAACGGCTGGGACGGCGTCGAGCGCTCCATGCTGGTCCCGCAGATCCGCGACTCGGAATTTGCGCGCTACGTCGTCAGGGCCGAGCCGGGCCGGCGCGATGCGCTGATGCCGGTGATCGAAGAGACGCTCGCCGGAGCCAGCCGGGAGCGCATCGTCGACGGCCTGCAGACCATGACCGAAACCCGGCAGCGCAGCTATCTCGGCGACGCGGCGCTCATCCGCCTGCTGAGCTTCGTTGCGACGCTGCTGACCGTGATCACCGGGCTCGGCATCGTGGGCCTCGCGAGTTTCAACGTCAGCCGGCGCACGCGGCAGATCGGCACGCGGCGCGCGCTGGGGGCGAGTCGCGCCGCGATCCTGCGCTACTTCATGCTCGAGAACTTCCTCGTCACGTCGGTCGGCATCGTGCTGGGTGCGCTGCTCGCCGTCGGGCTGAACATGTGGATGGTCGAGACCTTCGATCTCGCCCGCATGGCCTGGTACCTCGTGCCGCTCGCGATGCTGATCCTGTGGCTCGTCGGGCAGCTCGCCGCACAGTTCCCTACCGCCTCCGGCGTGAAGGTGGTG
>CALALV010000119.1 GCA_937925605.1 uncultured Woeseia sp. | reverse complement strand
CTGTCCCGGCCCGCGGGCCAGCTGCTGTCCGTGCTGGCGATGCCGCTCGCCTACCCGCTGCACCCGCGGGCGGCGCGCTCGGTCGATGCCGGCGATCCCGGCAGCTTCATCGGCAACGGGCCCTTCGTACTGCGCTCGCGCGACTTCATGGGTCCGATCCGGCTCGCGCGCAACCCGCTGTACCGGGAATCCGCCAGCGTCGCAATCGACGAAGTCGTCTACCTGCCGGTCGTCGACGAGGCCGCCGAGCTGAACATGTACCGCAGCGGCGAACTCGACATCACGCACACGATCCCGCCCGAGGCGCTGCCGGCACTGCGCGAGACGCACGCCGGCGAGCTGCGCATCGCGCCGATGCTCGCGCTCTACTACCTCGCGCTCGACCTCGGCGAGCCGCCGCTCAACAACCCGGCACTGCGCGCCGCGCTGTCGCTAGCGATCGACCGCAAACGCATCGTCGAGGTCACCGGCCGCGGCGAGGCCCCCGCGTACGCACTGGTCCCGCCCGGGGTCCATGCCTACGCGGGACCGTCCTACGACTGGCGCACCCTCGACGACGCGGCGCGCCTTGAGCGGGCGCGCGCCCTGTACCGCGACGCAGGCTACGGTCCCGACCGGCCGCTCGCGCTGAGTTACGTATACGACGCGGGCGGCGTGCACGAACAGATCGCGCTCGCCATCGTGGACATGTGGGAGAACGCGCTGGGCGTCGAGGTCGAACTGGACCGCCGCGAGTGGCAATACTTCCTCGAGACCCGCGACCGCCGCGACGAATGGGACGTCATGCGTTTCAGCTGGTTCGGCGACTACGACGACCCGCTGACCTTCCTCGACCTGTTTCGCGCGGACAGCCCGCAGAACCTGCCCGCGTACAGCAGCGAGGTCTACGATCGGCAGCTCGCGGAAGCGGTCGCCACTGTCGACGCCGGAGAGCGGGCGCGTTTATTCGCGCAGGCCGAGGCGACGCTGCTCGCCGACCATCCGCTGATCCCGCTGTATTTCTACGTCTCGAAGCACCTCGTGGCACCGCGGGTCGACGGCTTCGAGGACAACGTGCTCGACCGTCATCCCAGCCGCTACCTGCGCCTGGACCCCGCGAACGGGCGAACGACCCCGGGCGGCGGCTAGCGGCCCAGCAGCGCAGGCCGCCGCGGCGAACGGCTCAGGCGCGCTCCGGGCGGGCCCGGATCAACTGCCATTTCATCATCGCGAAGGCGATCAGCACGACGACCGACGAGCCGGCCAGCAGCGGCTCGATGCGCTCCATCGGCACGTGCCCGCCGTACAGCAGGTACAGCCCGAGCACGACCCCCGCGGTGCCGATCTGGTGCGCGTAGAACTGGATGCGTGCCAGGCGCTCGCCGTCGGTCGACAGCCAGAGCCGGTGCGCGGCCGCGTAGAAGAACGAGACGGCGAAGCCGATCAGCATGATGTGCGCGTGGGTGACACGCTGTCCGTGATCGTGGCTCGCCGCCATGTAGATGCCCAGCGCGAGGCCGAGCAGACCGTAACCCGATGCAGTGAGGACGAATTTCCTGTCCACGTGAGTCTCCATTCTTGTTGTTCTCGCGTGAGCGCGGAAGCTAAACATTGGCAGGTCTCCGCGCAACCCCTCGAAACGGTACCCGGCGGTCCCTGCCCCCGGGAACTCGCACCCGTTTCCCGGCAGCACACGGCAAGCCGCCGGCCCGCAGCCAGGAGCGACGCGGAGCTGCAGGTGCCGTGCCGGCCGCGCGGAAGGCTCCCCGCCGCCACTACGCCGTCACGCTTACTCGCCCTTGCCCGCCAGTTGCTCCGCCGCACCGTCTGCCAGCGCCAGCTGCATAGCCGGCGGCCTGCCTTCCTTCGGCTCGCCGAAGTAGACCGTCGTGTGCGGGAACGGGATCTCGATACCGGCCTCGTCGAAGCGCTTCTTGATCCGCCGGTTGAATTCGCGGCCGGTCTGCCACTGCAGGCCGGGCTCGGTCTTCACGCGGGCGCGGATCACGACCGCGCTATCGCCGAAGCGGTCCAGGCCGAGGATCTCGAGCCCCTCGAGGATGTTCTCCCCGTACTTCTCGTCCTTCTGCATCTCCTCGCTGATCTCGAGCAGCAGCTTGCAGACCTCGTCGGTGTCCTCGCGGTAGGCGACGCCGATGTCGAACAGGTAGTAGGAGAAGTCCTTGGTGAAATTCTTGATCGACGTTACCTCGCTGTAGGGCACGAGGTGCACGTTGCCGGAGATGTCGCGCAGCTGCACGATGCGGATGCGCATCTCCTCGACGACGCCGGTGTGCCCCGCCACCTCGATGACGTCGCCCACCGTCGCGCTGTCCTCGAGCAGGGTCGTCACGCCCGTGATCAGGTCCTTGACCAGCGTCTGCGCGCCGAAACCGACGGCCAGGCCGAGGATGCCGGCGCCGGCCAGCAGCGGCCCGATGTTGATGCCGAGCTCCGAGAGGATCAGCAGCGCGGCCATGACCCCGATCGTGCCCTGCAGCGCCTTCGTCAGCAGCGGTACCAGCGTGTCGAGCCGGCGTGCCGTGCGGTCGCGGTCGTGCTTGCGGGTCGCAAGCCGCAGCACGCGGTCGATCAAGAGTTCGGCTGCGTTCCACAGCGCGACGGTCATGACGAGGATCAGGCCGATCGCCAGCGCGGTCTCGGCCAGCCGCGCGCCGATGTCCGTGCGCAGCAGGTCGGACAGGCCGCCGCCCCAGCTCTCCGCGATCAGCGCGAGCGCAATGACACCGATGATCAGGGTAATGAGGCGCGTCACTGAGCCGGGCAGCTCGGCCTTCTTGCTGTCCGCCTCGCTCGCGGACCCCGTGGCTTCGGTCTCGTCGTCGGCGCCGCGCGCCAGCCGCGCATACAGGCGCCGCAACAGGACGACGATCAGCCAGCGCAGCAGCACCGCGCCAAACAGCACGGCGAAGGTCACCAGCGTGGAAATCAGTACCTGCTGCGGATCGATCGAGGTCACGCGGTCCCAGAGGCCGAGCACGAAATCCTTCGCGATTTCCAGCGTGTCGCTCGCCTTCAGCGGTGCCTCGGCCTCGGCCTGTTGCGCGCGGCGCGCCTCGAGCAGGCTCTCGAGATCGGCGATCAGCCGCTGCCGCGCTTCCTCGTCCTTCAGCGTGTCGACCAGCTGCTCGAGCTCGGCCGCGGTCTCGTCAGCCGGCGGCGGCGCGTCGGCCGGCTGCTGGGCATGGCCCGGCAGGCCGGCAGCGAGCAGGAAGACGAACAGGAGCGAACTGCGGATCGAGCGCATCGTGAAACCCCGAAATGGCACCAGGTGAGTGTCGCCGCGGCGCGGCGCCGGTCATTCTAGCAAGCCGGCGAGCGGCGACTCGCGATCGACGCCGCGCCCGTCGGGCAGGCCGAGCATGTCGAGCAGCAGCGGGTAGACGTCCACGGCGCCGATCGCGGGCAGGCGCCGGCCGGCCGGCAGGCCGGGACCGCAGGCCAGGAACACGCCGTGCATTCCCGCGGTTTCCGGCGCCCAGCCGTGGTCGCCCGCCGTCAGCTTCACCTCGCCGCCGGCGCGGCTGACGACCGTGTAGCCGGGGTCCGCCTGTACCAGCAGGTCGGGCATGCGCGGGCTGCCCGCGACGTGCCAGGCGGCAGGCGCCTCGTCGCGCAGCCAGGCGCGGCCGTGTTCCCAGCGGGCGTTGATCGCGTCGCGCAGCCCGGCCGCCCGCTCGCGCTCCGCCGGATCGAGGAACAGCATGGCCAGCGACCCGTGATTGACTACCTGGACGCCGTCGAGGTTCGCGACCTCCTCGATGACGAAAGACGGTTCGTCGAGCCGGGTCGGCAGCTGCCCGTGGTCGGAGACCACGACGACGTAGGTCTGCCGCGCGACCGGCAGCCTGGCGATACCGTCCAGCAATTCGCCCAGCCAGCCGTCGACCGTGGCGACGGCCGCGGCGGCCTCGGCCGATCCGGGGCCGTGCCGGTGGGAGGCGACGTCGACGTGCTCGAAGTACAGCGTGACGACGTGCGGCCGCGTCTCGTCCGGCCGCGCGAGCCAGTCGAGCGCCTGCGCGACCCGCGCCTCGCCGGGCACGCCGTCGTCGAACGCCCGCCAGTCCGACGGTGACACGCCGCCGACCGGGGCCTCGGTGCCTACGAAGTAGTACGCGGCGGCCGGCAGCCCCGCGCGCTCGGCTGCGACCCAGATCGGCTCGCCGCCGTACCAGCGGCCGTCCTGCACCGTCGTCCGGTCCTTGTACTCGTACCAGCTTTCGCGGTCTGCCGCGGGAAAGCGGTTGCCGACGATGCCGTGCTCGGCCGGGTACAGGCCGGTAGCGATGCTGTAGTGGTTCGGGAAGGTCAGCGTCGGCCAGACCGGCCGCAGCGACGCGGCGCGCACGCCCGCGGCGGCGATGCGCGCGAGCGCGGGCGTCGGGTACAGGTCCGGGTAGTCGTGGCGGAAGCCGTCGATCGACACCAGCACGAGATACGGCGCCTCGCCGGCCTGCGCGGTCGGCGCGGGCGCTGTACTGCCGGTCGCGAGCAGCACCAGCACGAGGACTGCATGACGGATGAGCAACGGGATCATCAGGTACCTGCCGGTCTTTTCGTGCAGACTAGTGTCCCGACGCATGGGTTCGCAACATTTCAGGGCCGACGGACCACGCCGGGGCCGGCATGCACTCCGCCGCCGCGGGCCTCGTGCGTCGCGCTGATATGATGCGAACCACGGGTTCGTGACACTGACAATCAGGGGGACACCATGCGAGCGATCTTCGGCCTGCTGACGACACTGGCGCTGGCTTCGGCCGCCGCGCAGCAACCTGCCGCGCAGGAGCCCGCCGCGCGCGAACCGGCCGCGGCCGACGGACTGAAGATCTACATCTCCGCCGACATGGAGGGTGTCGCCGGCGTCGTAACCGGCGACCAGCTGGGCCCCGACGGCTTCGAGTACCAGCGCTTCCGCGAATTCATGACGCTCGAGGTCAACGCCGCGATCGAGGCGGCACGCGAGGCCGGCGCGACCGAGATCCTGGTCAGCGACTCGCATGGCAATGGCCAGAACCTGCTGATCGAGATGATCCCGAACGACATCAACGTGATCCGGTCCTGGCCGCGCGAGCTCGGCATGATGGCCGGCATCGACGAGAGCTTCGACGGCGTCATCTTCCTCGGCTACCACTCGAGCACCGAGAACACGCGCGGCGTGCGCGCGCACACGATGTCGAGCGCGAACGTGACCGGCCTGCGCATCAATGGCACGTCGATGTCGGAGGCGAGCATGAACGCGGCGATCGCCGGGCAGTTCGGCGTGCCGGTCATCATGGTCTCGGGCGACGACGTCGCGGTGGCGGAGACCCAGGTCATCATCGGCGACGTCGAGGGTGCCGTCGTCAAGTGGGCACTCGGTTTCCACTCGGCGCGCACGCTGACCCCGGCCGCGGCGCGAACCGTGATCCGCGAGCGGACCAGGGCTGCGATCGCCCGCATCGACGAGTTCGAGCCCTACGTGCTCGAGGGCCCGCTCGAGCTCGACCTGAGCCTGAAGCATTACCAGCCGGTCGAGCTGCTCGCCTACCTGCCGAACGTGGAACGGCTGAACTCGCACACGCTGCGCTACGTGGCGACGGACATGAGCGACGCCTCGAACTTCCTGCGCGTCGCGCTCGGCTACCGGGTGGACCTGCAGCCCTGACGCATCCGCTCCCTGTACTGCGACTGTAATCTTTCCGGATAGTCGAAACGGCGTCCGGAGAAACTAAGAAGTGCCAGGTTTATTTTCGAGCCCCGGGGGCCGCACCGGTGCTGCTCTGCGGACGTTCGACAGCAGGCGTCGATGCGCAGCCCAAGTGGTGCCTGGCCTTCGATTTTCCCCTGGAATCGCCACGACACCGCCCCCGGGCGCCAACCCCGGGCTGGTGCTACGGGCTGACCGGCGCGTTCGCGGCGCTGTAACACGATCGTAACCGTCCCGCCGAATAGCGGTCCGGCAAGGCTTTCGCCGACGTAACGAAGCCGTCACGCGGCTGTCACCGACCGTCCACATTCCCGCTGTAGATTCCTCCGCAAATCCCGCGAGCCGCGACGCATTCGTGCAACGCGGCTACGGCTGCACGGTTCCCGGCATGTCACCGGGGCACGCGCGGCACCGGCAGCGCCGGCACGGGAACAGGATTTCAATCGCAGCCGGTCGACAAGATCAAAGGGACCGGCAACAGCCAGTCCGGAGTACATCCAATATGAATCGCAAGCACGTGTTCGCGGCACTCGCTGCCAGCGTAACGGTCGTCGGTTGTGGCAGCGGAGACATCAACATCCAGCCCGCGACGACGGTAACGAACAGCAACAACACCACCAACAACGGCGGCAGCGGCGGCACCAGCAATCCCTGCGCGTCTTACGTCAACAGCGGCGGACAAACGATCCAGGGCAGCTACGACGGCACGAACTGCAGCTACTCGCCGTCATTCGTCGACGCCGGCAACAACCTGACCGTCGACCTGACGATCCCGGCGCTGGCCGGCGGCGGCGCGCACATCTTCGAGGGCAGCCTGTTCGTCGGCGAGACCTACGACAACGACGCGGACCTCGCGGCGGCCAATATCTTCGAGGGTGGCGACGGCCCGGTGCTGACGGTCGAGGCCGGCGCGACGCTCGCGTTCCAGTCGAGCGCCGACTTCATGATCATCAACCGCGGCTCGCAGCTCTTCGCGGTCGGCCGCGAGGACGCGCCGATCACGTTCACCTCGGTCTCCGACGTCAACGGCACGGTCGGCCCGGAAGACGTGCAGCAGTGGGGCGGCATGGTCATCAACGGTTTCGGCGTCACGAACAAGTGCGCCTACACCGGTTCGGTCGCCGGCGGCGATCTCGCGACGACCGACTGCCACGTCGACGCCGAGGGCGCGGCGGGCCTGGACGAGTCGCAGTACGGCGGCGACAACAACGCGGACAGCTCGGGTCGCCTCGAGTACGTCGTGGTCAAGCACACGGGCGCGACCGTCGGCAACGGCGACGAGCTGAACGGCATCTCCTTCGGCGGCGTCGGCAGCAACACGATCATCAACAACCTGCAGGTCTACTCGACCTACGACGACGGCATCGAGATGTTCGGCGGCGCGGTCAACTTCAACAACTTCGTCGCTCTGTACGTGCGTGACGATGCGATCGACATCGACGAGGGCTACTCGGGCACGATCACGAACGCGCTGGTGATCCAGTCGGCCACCGACGGCAACCACTGCATCGAGGCCGACGGCATCGGCTCGTTCGACAGCCTGACGGCCCAGCAGATCGAGGACACAATCGCCCAGGGCATCAACAGCCGGCCGACGATCAACAACCTGACCTGCATCGTCTCGGCCAACGGCACGGCGACGGCCACGCACGACCCGGGCGCCGGCTGGCGCCTGCGCGAGGGCATCTTCGCGACGATCAACGACTCCCTGCTGGTCGGTTCCTTCGCCGCCAACGACCAGACCAGCGGCAACGACAACTACTGCCTGCGCATCGACAACCGTTCGCAGGACGCGGCCCAGGACGGCGACCTCGTCATCAACTCGACGATCTTCGCCTGCGCCGAGGCGACCCGCGGGCAGACTTTCCCGGACGGCGTCACGACCGAGCGCTCGTTCGCCGAGGGTCTCGGCAACGTCTTCGCGACGATCGCGGACGGCGCGGCCGTCGATGCCACCGCCAATGCTGACACGGACCTGCAGCTTCTCGAGGGCACGGTTCCCGTTTTCTCGATCGACTACGCGACGATGCAGGTGGACGGCGCGGCCCCGGCCGGCGCGCCGCAGAACGGCAGCTTCGTCGGCGGCCTGAGCCTCGGCCAGCCCGACTGGACCGCGAACTGGACCTACGGACTCGACCCGGCCAACCGCGGCCAGGCCCTCTGGTTCGAATAAAGCCACGCAGGATCGAAGCGACCATGAAGACATCGATCGAGAAGTGCCGGGCACTGGCGCTCGCCGTGAGCGCGGCCATCTGGGCACTGCCCGCCGCGGCCCAGGAAACGGAAGCACAGCCGGGGCTCGCCTCCCCGGCTCTGCCCCCGGCGGAGAGCAGCGAAAGCAACGGCGACGAGGGCATCGAGGAGGTCGTCGTCCTCGGCCGCTTCCGCAGCGCGAGCCAGCAGCTGCTCGACGAGCGCCTGGACGACGACGCGGTCGTCGACGTGCTCGGCGCCGACACGATCGCGCGCCTCGGCGATTCGACCGTCGCCGATGCGCTGCGGCGCATGCCGGGACTGTCGCTGGTCAATGACCGTTTCGTCTATATCCGCGGGCTCGGCGAGCGCTACTCGTCGACGTCGCTGAACGGCGCGTTCATCCCGTCGCCGGACCTGACCCGCAACGTCATCCCGCTCGACATCTTCCCGACCTCGGCCGTCGAGTCGCTGAAGGTGCAGAAGACCTGGTCACCGGAGCTGTCGGCCAACTTCGGCGGCGGCAGCGTGGACATCCGCACGAAGGGCGTGCCGGACGGCTTCAGGGCCGGCGTCGAGATCGGCAGCGGCTACAATTCGCGGGTCAGCGGCGAGGTCTTCAGCTATCCCGGCAGTGCGGGCGACGACTTCGGCAGCGACGACGGCGCGCGCGCAATCTCCGGCAGCCTGCTCGCGCAGATCGACCGCTTCCAGGGCAACGTCGACGTCCAGGGCATCCTGGGCCAGCTGCGCGCCGAGGACCCCGCGGCGACGCTGGCCGACGCGCAGCGGATCAACCGGCAGATGGGACTCGAGCTGAACCGCCAGGTCGGCCTCGAGCGGCGCGACCCGCACCCGGACATCAAGCTCAAGGGCTCGCTCGGCAACGCCTGGGAAGCCGGCGACGACTGGCAGTTCGGCGCGCAGCTGGGCGCCGCGTACGAGACGCAGTGGCGCGAGACCCTCGCCAGGTCACGCAACTTCAACTTCCCGGAGCAGCGTACCGACTTCGAGAACGAGTCGACCCGCTCGATAAACATCACCGGCACGCTGAACCTCGGCGCGCAGTTCACCGACGACCACCGGCTCGAGACGACCACGCTGTACCTGCGCAACACCGACGACGAAACCGCGATCCGCGACTTCTTCAACGAGAACCGCCAGCGCGAGGACGGCATCGGCTTCCGCAACTACCGCTTCCAGTTCGAGCAGCGCGACATGCTGGTCAACCAGGTCAAGGGCACGCACTACCTCGGCGAGGCGACGCGCAGCCTGTTGCCGGTCCTCGACCGGCTGCTCGGCTGGACGCCGGAGGGGGCGTCGTTCCAGTGGTTCCACTCCGGGGCGACGGCGGAGACGCAGATCCCGAACCAGGTCAGCATCGCCTCGCAGACCGTGACCGATCCCGACACCGGGGCGGTGCGGGACGAGAGCGTGACGCTGAGCGCGACGGCCGCGGACTACCGCTTCACCGAGCTCGACGACGAGGTGACGAACTACGGCTGGATGGTCAGCCTGCCGATCTACACGCGCGACTCAGCCTGGGAGCTTTCCTTCGGCTACGACCACAAGCGCAAGGCCCGCACCTACCGGCAGCTGCAGTTCAGCCTGGGCGCGCTGTCCGTCGGCGACGTCGACAATCTCGACGGCGAGCTGGACCGCGTGTTCTCGGACGCGAACGTGCTCGACCCGGCGAACAACTTCGTGTTCGACATCCAGGGCACCAACAACCAGAGCTACCTCGCGGCGACGATGACCGACGCCGTGTTCGGCCAGGTCGACTGGACCTGGAACGACACCTGGCGCGTCGCCGTCGGCGCGCGCTGGGAGGACTACCGGCAGGTCGCCCTGGACTGGAACCCGTTCGGTTACACGGCGGAAAGCCCGCAGGTCTCGACCGACCCTGAGGTCCTGGAGCGCGGCACTTTCCTCGAGGACCGTGTCTACCCGTCCGCGGCCGTCACCGGGATGGGCGACGTGTGGGCCGAGACCTTCCAGCTGCGCGCGGGCTTCAGCCAGACCGCGATCCGGACGGAACTGCGCGAGATCCCGCACGCGAGTTACGTGGACCCGATCACCGACGACCTGGTCGACGGCAACCCGGGCGTCGTGCCCTCGGACGTCAACAACTTCGACCTGCGCGCCGAGTGGTTCTTCGCGAGCGGCGACAACGTGACCGTCACGGCCTTTTACAAGGACATCGCGAACCCGATCGAGTTTTTCGAGTCGGCTGCGTCCGACACGAACACGGCGCGCGAGATCGTCAACGCGACCTCGGCGGAAGTCACCGGCATCGAGTTCGAAGGGCTGAAAGAGCTCGGTTTTCTCGGCGGCTTCTTCGACACGATGTTCGTCCAGGGCAACCTGACGCTGCAGGACTCCGAGCTGGTCGCCGGCCCGGCCGCCGACGCGCCGACCAACCCGGTGCGGAAACTCGCCGGCGCGTCGGACTACGTGGCCAACCTGATGCTCGGCTACGACTCGCCGGACGCACGGCACACGGCCTCGCTGGTCTACAACGTGTTCGGCGAGCGGCTCTACGTCGCCGGCCGCAACGGCGCGCCGGACGGCTACGAGCAGCCGTTCCACTCGCTGGACGTCACCTGGTCGTGGTACCCGACCGACACGATCACGATCAAGGCGAAGGCGCAGAACCTGCTCGGCGAGACCATCGAGATCGAGCGCCAGGGCGTCACGACCTTCGAGGAAGACCCCGGCTCGAGCTACTCGCTAAGCCTGACCTGGGCTCTCTGAGCCACCGGCGCGGGGACGCCGCCAGCCCCCCCCCGGCGGCGTCCCCGGCCGGTTTTTCCCGCCTCAGTCCTCGCGCGGCGGCTCGAACGCCTTCGAGAAGAACAGCGCGTTCAGGAACAGCTTGTTCGTGCCGTACCAGGTCCCGCGGAAGTTCGGGTTGTCGGCGAACAGGACCACGCTGCCCTCGCCGCGCCGCTCCGCGATCAGCGCCGCCGTGCCCTCGAGCGCGTCCTGGTTCGCCTGCGACGCGTAGCCCGACAGCAGCGGCGGCGTCGCGTAGGCGATGACCGTCGCAAACGGGTTCAGCGGGCGCGGCTGAATCTCCGTCGTGTTCTTGTGCAGCGCGATTCGCCGCTCCGCGTAGCCGAAGCCCAGCGGGTGAGTCGTATCGAGGTCGCCCGCGAAAATCGCGCCGCCGATCAGGTCGAGCGCCTCGACGCGCTCCTTGTCCGCGTAAGCGGTCCGCTCCGGCTCGACGCCGGGCTCCGGCAGCGGCGCGTGCCCCGACTCCGTTGCCGGCGCCGCCACCGGCGCCTCGCCCGGCAGCGGCTCGACCCAGTCGAGCACGTTCGCGCGCGCCCAGTCCGCGCCCTCGCGGATGCCGATCAGCGTGCCGCCCTCGGCCACCCACTGGCGCAGCCGCGGCGCCCACTCCGGCTGCCATTCCTCGTAGTCGCCGCCCGGCAGCACCAGGTGCGTGTAGCCGTCGAGTGCGATGCCGCCGAGCCGGTCGCGCTCGCGCAGCGTGACCGGCATCTGCATGCGCAGGTCGAGCAGGTGCCAGGCCTCGCCCGCGTCGTACCAGCTGACCTCGCGGCCGACGGCCAGCAGCACCTCCGGTTTTTTCACCGGCTTGAAGAACTGCCCGCCGAGATCCGAGCTGTTGCCGGCGCTGCGGCCCGAGCTCAGCGCGTGCACCGTGACACCGTCCTCGGCCGCGGCGCGCGCGACGAGCTCGTGGATGCGCTCGCGCGCGACTTGCTGGCGGTCGAACGGTACCGTGATCGCGCCGCGCGGGAGATCGACGCGGCCGCGGGTCGTCTGCACCGCGAGCGGCTCGAGCGACACGCGCACGATGACGCCCGCGTCGAGCAGCCGGTACAGCGCGCGCGGCGCGTAGTAGCCGGACCAGTCGAAGGCGTAGCCGTAGCTCGCGACGTCCGGTTCGGGTGCGACCGGCATCTCGAGCGCCGTCTCGGCGCCGACCAGCCCGGCGTTCAGGCGCCGGCCGGACAGCGCCG
>CALALV010000118.1 GCA_937925605.1 uncultured Woeseia sp. | reverse complement strand
GCGGGGGCCGCGAAAGTGTAGTGCAGCAAGATGCCGGCGAACACGGTGAAGCCGATCCAGTGATTCTCGCGGAAGGCGCGGAAGCAGCCCTCGCGCGTGCGCCCGCGCGCGAGCCACTGGTGCCAGGCCATCTGGCCCGCGGCAACCAGCACGGCGGCGAAGTACCAGGGCCCGAGCCCGGCCATGTTGCCGGCGAACACGAGGCCGAGCAGCATCATCGCCTGCAGCACGCCGATCGCGAACAGGTCGAGGTCGCCGAACAGTATCGCCGTCGACTTGACGCCGATCTTCAGGTCGTCGTCGCGGTCGACCATCGCGTAATAGGTATCGTAGATCGTCGCCCAGAGCAGCGCGACGCCGAACAGCAGCCACGCGAGCTGCGGTGTCTGCCCCGTCTGCGCCGCGAAGACCATCGGCACGGCCCAGCCGAACGCTGCGCCGAGAAAGAACTGCGGCACCGACAGGTAGCGCTTGACGAACGGGTAGATCATCGCGAGCACGGCCGCGATCGCCGCGAGGACCTGGGTCTGCCGGTTCAGCATGCTCGCGAGCCCGATTGCGACCAGGCCGAGCGCGACGAACAGCGCCAGGGCTTCGAGCGGTGCGACCGCGCCGGACGGGATCGGCCGGTCGCGCGTGCGCTCGACGTACGGGTCGATGTTGCGGTCCGCGAAGTCGTTCAGCACGCAGCCCGCCGCGCGCATGACCACGACGCCGGTCACGAAGACGATGAACAGCGCGTCGTCCGGGTGGCCCTCGCCCGCCAGCCACAGCGCCCACAGCGTCGGCCACAGCAGCAGCAGGATGCCGACCGGGCGATCCATGCGCATCAGCACGAGGTAGTTCATGAGCTGGCCGCGCAACCCGGGGCTCGGCAGCTTGCGGCTCGGTGTGTTGGCTTTGTTCATCGGCGGGTCGGAATGTTGGCACAAAACGCGCGCAGGTTTCATACCTTGCCGTAGCGGTCGGCGTCCGCGACCCAGCGGCGGATCAGCGCCGCGGCCAGCTCGGGGTACTGCCGCGACAGGATCCCGGAGGCTTTCTGTACCTCGGGCATCAGCGCGCCGTCGCGCGACAGGTCGGCGATGCGGTACTGCGGCAGGCCGGTCTGCCGGGTGCCGAGCAACTCGCCGGGGCCGCGCAGCTCCAGGTCGCGCTGCGCGACCAGGAAGCCGTCGTTCGTGTCGCGCAGCACGGCGAGCCGGCGCTTCGCGAGCTCGCCGAGCGGCGGCCGGTACAACAGCACGCAGTGACTCTGCGCCGCGCCGCGGCCGACGCGGCCGCGCAGCTGGTGCAGCTGCGACAGGCCCATGCGTTCCGCGTTCTCGATGATCATCAGGCTTGCATTCGGCACGTCGACGCCGACCTCGATCACGGTCGTCGCGACCAGCACGTCGACGTTGCCGCTCTTGAAGCGGCCCATGATCGCTTCGCGCTCCGCGGTCTTCATGCGACCGTGCACGAGGCCGACCGAGAGCGCCGGCAGCGCCTCGCCGAGCTCGCTGTAGCTGGCTGCCGCGGCCTGGAAGTCGAGCTGCTCGGACTCCTCGATCAGCGGGCAGACCCAGTAGCACTGCTGGCCGCCGGCGCAGGCCTCGCGCACGCGCTCGATCACCTCGGCGCGGCGCGTCTCCGGCAGCGCAACGGTCGTGACCGGCTGGCGGCCGGGCGGCAGTTCGTCGATCACCGAGGTGTCGAGGTCCGCGTAAGCGGCCATGGCCAGCGTTCGTGGAATCGGCGTCGCGGTCATGACCAGCTGGTGCGGCTGACCCTCGCCGTCCGCACCCTTGTCGCGCAGCGCCATGCGCTGGTGCACACCGAAGCGATGCTGCTCGTCGATGACGATCAGGGCGAGCCGCGCGAAGTCCACGCCCTCCTGGAACAGCGCGTGGGTGCCGATCACGAGTTGTGCGCTGCCGTCGGCGATCGCGGCCAGCGCCTCGCGGCGCGGTCGCACGCGCAGGCTGCCGGTCAGCCAGCGGGGCTCGATGCCGAGCGGCGCGTACCATTCGCCGAAGCTCTTCAGGTGCTGCTCGGCGAGCAGCTCGGTCGGCGCCATGACGGCGGCCTGACGGCCCGCGGCGATGGCCGCGAGGCAGGCGATCGCGGCGACGACGGTCTTGCCGGAGCCGACGTCGCCCTGCACGAGCCGCATCATCGGGTGCGGCCGGGCGAGGTCGGCGAGGATCTCGTCGACGACCCGTTGCTGCGCGCCCGTGAGTGCGTACGGCAGGCTGGCCGCGAAGCGCTGCCGCAGGTCCGCGCCGCCCGCCAGCGGTGGTGCCGGCTCGCGCGCGGCGAGCCGCCGGAGCCGGCGCAGGCTCAGGTAGTGCGCGAGCAGTTCCTCGAAGGCCAGCCGTTGCTGGCAGGGATGACGGCCGCCGGCCAGCTGCTCGAGATCGGCGTCCGGCGGCGGCCGGTGCAGCGTCGCGAGCGCCGTGGCAAGCGTCGGCATGCCGAGTCCCGCCAGCACGCCGGGCGGCAGCAGTTCGGCGGGCCGGGCACGCGCCATGCGTTCCAGCGCCTGGCCGACCAGCCCGCGCAGCCGGCCCTGCGGCACGCCCTCGGTGACGGGATAGACCGGCGTCAGCCTGTCGCTGGTCAGCGGGTTCTCGTCGCCCTGCACGAGCCGGTACTCGGGGTGCACCATCTCGAGCCCGCCGCTGCCCGGCCGCGCCTCGCCATAGCAGCAGACCCGTCGGCCGGCGACGAACTGCGCCTGCTGCTGCTGCGAGAAATGAAACAGCCGGAGCGTCAGCTGGCCGCTGCCGTCACCGATGCGCACGAGCAGGCTGCGCCGGCCGCGGAACACGACCTCGGCGAGCAGCACCTCGCCGCAGACGACGCTCCTCATCCCGGGCAGCAGTTCGCCGAGCCGGCGTACCGTCGTCCGGTCCTCGTAGCGCAGCGGCAGCAGGAACAGCAGGTCCTCGACCCGCTCGAGCTTCAGCCGGCCTAGTTTTTCCGCGAGCGCCGGGCCGACGCCCTTGAGCGCGGTCAGCGGCGCGGCGAGCGCGGCATCCTCGTTCGGCACGCGGCGGGCGGGCGCGGGCTCAGCGCGCCGGTAGTGCCAGGACGGCCTCGGCCTCGACGTCGGCGCCCTTCGGCAGCGACGCGACGCCGAGCGCGGCGCGCGCCGGGTACGGCTCGCCGAAGACCTCGGCCATGACCTCGTTGACGACCTGGAAGTTGCCGAGGTCGGTCAGGTAGATCGTCAGCTTTACGACGTCGTCCAGGGAGCCGCCCGCGGCCGCAGCGACGGCGGCGAGGTTGTCGAATACCTGGCGTGCGCGCGCGCGGAAGTCGCCGCCGACGATCTCCATCGTCTCCGGGTCGAGCGGGATCTGCCCGGACAGGAACACGAGCCGGTCCGCGGCCACGGCCTGGGAATAGGCACCGATCGCGGCGGGTGCCTCGTCACTGTGGAAGGCTTTTCGGCTCAAGGTCTTTTCTCCGGGGTATCAGGGTTCAGGCGCAGTCGCGGCTGACGCGAGTGACGGCAGGCATCTTGCGCACGCTGCGCATGATGTTGGCGAGGTGGGTGCGGTCGCGGACCTGCAGCAGGAAGGTCAGTTCCGAGTTGTCCTCGTGACGGTCGGCTACCGCGACCTGTTCGATGTTTGAGCCCTCGTCCGCGATGGTGGCCGCCACCTCGGCCAGCACGCCGGTGCGGTTGATCGTGGCGACGCGGATCTGGGTCGGGAACTCGCGCTCGATACCCTCTTCCCAGCTCACCGTTATCCACTTCTCCGGCTGCTTGCGGAACGTCGACAGGTTGCCGCACTTGGTGCGGTGCACGACGATGCCGCGGCCGGAGCTCAGGTAGCCCATGATCTCGTCGCCCGGAATCGGGTGACAGCATTTCGCGAAGCTGACGACGACGCCCTCGGTGCCGGCAATCGTCAGGCTGGCCGTGCCCTCGGCCGCGCCGCTTTCGTCGTTCAACCCGAGCAGGAAGCGGGCCGTCAGCGGTGCGAGCCGTTCGCCGAGGCCGAGCTGGTCGAACAACTGGTCGGGGCCCTCGAGGCCGAGCTCGTCCAGCGCCTCGCGCATGCGCAGCTTGCCGACCTTGCGCAGGCTCGACCCCAGGTCCTTCAGCGAACGGTCGAGCAGGCGCTTGCCGAGATCGATGGACTCGCTCTGGCGCATCTGCTTCATGTAGTGGCGGATCGCCGAGCGCGCCTTCGCCGTGCTGACGAAGCTCACCCAGTTCGGGTTCGGCTTGGCGCCGCGCTGCGTGATGATCTCGACCGTCTGGCCGTTCTCCAGCTGGGTGCGCAGCGGTACGAGGTTGCGGTCGATCTTCGCGGCCACGCAGTGGTTGCCGATGTCCGTGTGCACCGCGTAGGCGAAGTCGACCGTCGTCGCGCCCTTCGGCATCGGCAGGATGTCGCCCTTCGGCGTGAACACGTAGATCTTGTCCGGGAACAGGTCGACCTTGACGTTCTCGAGGAACTCCTCGGAGCTGCCCTGCTGCTGGATCTCGACCAGGCGTGACAGCCACTCGCGCGCGCGCCGCTGTGGCGTCGCGGCGGATTTTTCCTCCGCCTTGTACTGCCAGTGTGCGGCCACGCCGGACTCGGCAACGCGGTTCATCTGCGTGGTGCGGATCTGTACCTCCAGCGGCAGCCCCTTGGGGCCGAACAGCGTCGTGTGCAGCGACTGGTAGCCGTTGATGCGCGGGATCGCGACGTAGTCCTTGAAGCGGCCCGGCATCGGCTTGTACAGGCCGTGCACGACGCCGAGCACGCGGTAGCAGGTGTTGACGTCGTCGACGACGATGCGGAAGCCGTAGACGTCGACGATGTCGGTCAGGCTGCGCTTCTTCTCGAGCATCTTCTTGTAGATGCTGTACAGGTGCTTTTCGCGGCCGATGACCTCGGCATCGATCTCCGCTTCCTCCAGCGCTTTCTTCAGGCGTTCGGAAATCTTGCGGACTATCTGCCGCTGGTTACCCTTCGAGCGCCTCAACGTGCGCTCGATGACCCGGTAGCGGAACGGGTGCAGGAAGCGCAGGCCGAGATCCTCGAGGTCGGTCTTCAGCCGGTTGATGCCGAGCCGGTTCGCGATCGGCGCGTAGATCTCCAGCGTTTCGCGCGCGATCCGCACCTGCTTCTCGCGCGGCATCGCGTCGAGCGTGCGCATGTTGTGCAGGCGGTCGGCGAGCTTGACGAGGATCACGCGGATGTCCTCGATCATCGCCAGCATCATCTTGCGAAAGGACTCCGCCTGCGCCTCTGCGCGGCTCGTGAAGTGCATCTGGTCCAGCTTGCTGACGCCGTCGACCAGCGCCGCGACCTCGCTGCCGAATTCCTGCTCGAGGTCGGTGAGCGCCGTCGGCGTGTCCTCGACGACGTCGTGCAGGATCGCCGCGGCGATCGTCTGCGCGTCCATGTGCATGCCGGCGAGGATGCGCGCGACGGCGACCGGGTGCGAAATGTAGGCTTCGCCGCTGCGGCGCTTCTGGCCCTCGTGGGCGCGCGCGCCGAAGCGGTAGGCGGCGACGACGAGTTCTATCTGGTCGGGTGGCAGGTAGCCGCGCAGCTCGCCCAGGAGTTCGCGCAGCCCGTGGTCACCGCGCCCGGCCGCGCCGGGGAGCCTGGACAGGATGGATGCGGCGTAGTCCATGCTTCATGATACCGCCGGGCGCGCGCCGCGAAACAGCCGGCGGCCGGGGCTCAGTCCCCGATCGAGATGCCCCGCATCGGCAGGACCTCGTCGGCGCTCTCGGCCTGCATGAACTCTTCCGCGGGGGGCTGCTCGATCTCGTCCAGGATCGCCGGCGTAATGTGGCCCTCGGCGATCTCGCGCAGCGCGATGACCGTCGGCTTGTCGTTCTCGAGCTCGACGAGCGGGTCCGCGCCGTGGGCGATGCGCCGGGCGCGCTTCGCGGCGACGAGCACCATCTCGAAGATGTTGTCGATGTTGTCGATGCAGTCTTCGACCGTGATCCTTGCCATGCTGTCCTACTCTCGGGTGGCCGGCTGGGGCGCCGGCGGGTGCAAAAGACCGTCCAGTTTAGCCCAGGGTGGGTGCCTCAGGCCAGAATTTCCTCGATGCGCGCGGCCATCCGGTCCCTCCGGCAGGGCTCGCCGCCGCCGGCCAGCACGTCCTCGAGTTCCGCCACGGCCCGCTCGAGGTCGTCGTTGATGATGCAGTAGTCGAATTCGTCCCAGTGCGACATGTCCGACAGCGCATCGCGCAGCCGGCGCGCGATCACGGCCTCCGAGTCGGTGCGCCGCCCGCGCAGCCGGCGCTCCAGCTCGTCGCGCGACGGCGGCAGGATGAAGGCGCTGACGGACTCCGGCATGGCCGCCCTTACCTGCCGGGCGCCCTGCCAGTCGATCTCCAGGATGACGTGGTGGCCCGCGGCCAGGTGCTCGTCGACCTGGCGCCGACCGGTGCCGTAGCTGTGGTCGAACACGGTGGCCCACTCGAGCAGCTCGCCGCGCTCGCGCAGGTCCTCGAAGTCCGTGTTGTTGACGAAGTGGTAGTCCACGCCGTCCGTTTCGTTGTGCCGCCGCTGGCGCGTCGTGTACGAGATCGAGAACCTCAGCCCCGGGTTACGCTCCACCAGGCGCTTTACCAGCGTCGTCTTGCCGGCCCCGGACGGCGCGGCGATCACGAGCAGCATCGGGCGCGTTTCGTTCCCGGCCTTCATTCGACGTTCTGCACCTGTTCGCGCATCTGCTCGATCAGCACCTTGAGGTCCACCGCGGCGCGCGTCGTGTCGCCGTCGGCGGACTTCGAGCCGAGCGTGTTCGCCTCCCGGTTCAGCTCCTGCATCAGGAAGTCGAGCCGCCGGCCGACCGGCTCGTCGCTCGCCAGCGCCTGGCGGATTTCGCTGACGTGGGATTCCAGCCGGTCGAGCTCCTCGTCGACGTCGAGCTTCTGGCTGATGATCGCGAGCTCGGTCTCGAGCCGACCGGGGTCGGCCTCGACGTCGAGCCGAGCCAGCCGTTCGCGTTGCCGCCGGGCGACGTGCTCGAGCACGACCGGCATGCGTTCGCGCACGCCGGCCGCGATGCGCAGCACGTCCTCGAGCCGGGCCGACAGCATGTCCGCGATGCGCTCGCCCTCGCTGGCCCGCATCGACCTCAGGTTCGCAAGCGTACGGTCCAGCAGCTCGCCCGCGGCCTCGGCCAGCGGCTCGACGTCGACCGGCGGTTCCTCGATGACGCCCGGCCAGCGCAGCAGGTCGAGCGGGTCGGGCCGGCCGGCTCCGGGCAGCAGCTCCGCCAGTTCGGCGGCGCGGCCCGCCAGCGTCGCCGCCAGCTCGTGGTTCAGCGGCAGCCCGCCAGCCGCCGCCGGGGAGCGCCGGAAGTGCAGGGAGCAGTCCACCTTGCCGCGGCCGATCAGGGCCGCAACGCGCTGCCGGAGTTCCGTCTCTTTCGGCCGCAGCTCGTCCGGCAGGCGGAACTGCACGTCGAGGTAGCGATGGTTCACCGCCCGGATTTCGCAGGTGAGCGTGCCGAGCGGGAACTCCGCAACCTGGCGAGCGAAGCCGGTCATGCTGTGCAACATCGCGTGTTTCCTTCGCCGGGATCGGCGGTGACGGCGCGGTTTTTGCCAGCCGGGTCACAGACGGCGGGCCGCGCATGGGTCATACTATGCGTTTGGCGGACGATCGAGTGCGCGCGGTCGCGAGGCTTTCGTCCCGGGGAACGACCCGGCACAGACCGGGCAGCCAGCGTCCGCGAATTCTTCGACAAGAGACAAGCAAGTGTCAATGCAGGGTGAAACAGCGCCGGAACGCGCTGCGCCGCGGCCGACCGCCGCGGACATGGCCGACACGACGGTGCGTGCGGGCATGCAGATCGAATACGCGAAGGTATCGGCCGTCGGCGACCGCCAGGACAACCAGGACCGCGCCGCGATCATCGCCCACGAGCGCGCGGCGCTGATGCTCGTGTTCGACGGCATGGGCGGCCACTCCGACGGTGCCCGCGCAGCCGAGACCGCGCTCGCCGTCGTCAGCGAGCTGTTTCGCAAGCAGCCGCTGCCGGTGCTCGACCCGCAGGGCTTCCTTTATTCCGCGATGGCGCGTGCCCACGACGAGGTCGTGGCGCTGGGCACGGAACTCGCGGCCGATTTCAGGCCGCGCGCAACCGGCGCGGCGTGCCTCGTGCAGGAGTCCGGCAGCTGGTGGTGCCACGTCGGCGACAGCCGCATCTACCACATGCGCAACGGCTGGCTGGTGACGCGGTCGCGCGATCACAGCCACGTCGAGGTGCTGATCCAGGAGGGGGCAATCACCGAGGCCGAGGCGCTCGATCACCCGATGCGCAACTTCGTCGAATGCTGCCTCGGCGGCGATTCGCCCGTGCCGGACATGACCGTCACGCGCAAGCAGCGGCTGCAGCGCGGCGACGTGCTGCTCGCCTGCAGCGACGGTCTCTGGTCCGGCATCCCGGACGAGGAGATGGCGCGGATCGCGACCCGCACCGACCAGCCCGTCGGTGAGAACCTGAAGACGCTCAGCATCAAGGCGCTGACGATCAATTCGCCGTACAGCGACAACACCACCGGCGTCGCGCTGCGCTGGCACGGCGAATAGACGGGCCGCGCGCCAGGCCGGCGCCGATACGCGTAAAATCCGACCCCACCAGCCCAGCCGAGGACTGCCCATGCGACCGAGCGGCCGCCAAGCCGACGAGATGCGCGCGCTGCGTTTCGTCACCGATTTCACGCGCCACGCCGAGGGCAGCGTGCTGACCGAGTTCGGCGATACCCGGGTGCTGTGCACCGCGAGCGTCGAGGACCGCGTGCCCGGCTGGATGCGCGGCAAGGGCTCAGGCTGGGTCACCGGCGAGTACGGCATGCTGCCGCGTTCCACGCACACGCGCAGCGGCCGCGAGGCCGCGCGCGGCCGGCAGGGCGGACGCACGCTGGAGATCCAGCGCCTGATCGGGCGCTCGCTGCGCGCGGCGATCGACCTCGAGGCTCTCGGCGAACGCACCGTGACCCTGGACTGCGACGTGCTGCAGGCCGACGGCGGCACCCGCACGGCCGCGATCAGCGGCGCCTGGGTCGCGCTGAAGCTTGCGCTCGGGCGCATGCGGAAGACCGGCGCGCTGCGCCGCGAGCCGCTGCACGGGCAGATCGCCGCTGTCTCGGTCGGCATCTTCGACGGCCACCCGGTCCTCGACCTCGACTATGCCGAGGACTCGCAGGCCGAGACAGACATGAACGTCGTCATGAACGAGGCCGGGCGCTACATCGAGGTGCAGGGCACGGCCGAAGGCCACGCATTCAGCCGCGAGGAATTCGACGCGCTGCTCGAACTCGCGGGCAGCGGCGTGCGCTCGATCATGCAGGCGCAGGACGCCGCGCTGGCCGGCGCCCGCGGCTGACGGAGCCACTCGCGTGAACGGCGCACCGGAACGCATCGTTCTCGCCACGGGCAACCGCGGCAAGCTCGCCGAAATCCGGGCGCTGCTCGAGCCGCTCGGCGTGCGCGTCTCGCCGCAGTCCGAGTTCGGCGTGCCGGAGGCGGTCGAGGACGGCGAGACCTTCGTTGCCAACGCGCTGATCAAGGCGCGCAATGCCGCGGCCTTCACCGGGCTGCCCGCCATCGCGGACGATTCGGGCCTCGCCGTCGATGCGCTCGGCGGCCGGCCGGGCGTGCACTCCGCCCGCTACGCCGGGCCCGGGGCCAGCGACGACGACAACATCGAGCGGCTGCTGGCCGAACTCCACGGCGTGCCCGCCGAAGGCCGCGGCGCGGGTTTCCACTGCGCGGCCGTGTTCGTCGCCGATGCGGCCGACGGCGCGCCGCTCGTCGAAGAGGGTATCTGGCGCGGCCGGATCCTCGAGGCCCGGCGCGGCAGCGGCGGCTTCGGTTACGACCCCGTGTTCTACGACCCGCAGGCCGGCTGCGCGTCGGCCGAGCTGGCGCCGGCCGCCAAGAACGAGCGCAGCCACCGCGGCCGCGCGTTCCGCGCGCTCTGCCACGAACTCGCGGAGCGCTGGGCGTGATCCCGCTCGCGCTCTACCTGCACTTTCCGTGGTGCGTGAAGAAGTGTCCGTACTGCGACTTCAACTCGCATACGGCCGGCGACGACCCGCCGCGCGCCCAGTACGTCGACGCGCTGCTCGAGGACCTCGCCGCCGAGGCGGCGGCCGCCGACGGCCGGCCGCTGACGAGCGTGTTCCTGGGCGGCGGCACGCCGAGCCTGTTCGCCGGCGCCGAGATCGGCCGCGTCCTCGACGGCGTGCGCCGGCTGTTCGCGCTCGAGCCCGGGGCCGAGATCACGATGGAAGCGAACCCGGGCACAGTCGAGCGTCATCACCTGTCCGGTTACCGCGAAGCCGGCGTCAACCGGCTGTCGCTCGGCGCGCAGAGCTTCGACGCCGGCTGCCTGGAGCGGCTCGGGCGCATCCATGGGCCGGCGGAGATCGCCGCGGCCGTGGCCGACGCGCGCGCCGCGGGCTTCGACAACCTGAACCTCGACCTGATGTTCGCGCTGCCCGGCCAGACCCCCGCGATGGCGGCGGCGGACCTCGAGGCGGCGCTGGCGCTGGCGCCCGAGCACCTGTCGCTGTACCAGCTGACGCTCGAGCCGAACACGGTGTTTCACCGCCGCCCGCCTGCCGGCCTGCCCGACGACGACGCGGCCGCCGACATGCAGGAGGCCGCCATCGAGCGGCTCGCGGCGGCCGGTTTCGCCCGCTACGAGATCTCTGCATACGCTCGCGCGGGCCGCGAGTGCCGGCACAACCTGAATTACTGGCGCTACGGCGACTACCTCGCGGCCGGCGCCGGCGCGCACGGCAAGCTGACCCTCGCGGACGGCACGGTGCTCCGCTACCGCAAGCCGCTGCACCCGGCCGAGTACCGGCGCCGCGCGGGCCAGCGGGACGAGCAGCCCGAGCTCACGGCCGACGAGCGGCTGTTCGAATTCATGCTGAACGGCCTGCGCCTGACCGGCGGCTTCAGCGAGGGCGACCTGGCCGCCCGGACCGGTCTCGACCCGGCCCTCGTGCGCCCGCGGTTCCACGAGCTCGCCGGGCGCGGCCTGCTCGAACGCACGGGTCGAAACTGGCGCCCGACGGGCCTCGGCCTGCGCTTTCTGAACGACCTGCAGGGGGCCTTTTTGCCGGCCGCAACGGCGGCGGCCTGAGCGGACCAGGGATGGACCGGTTGTTCCACGCCGGGCCGTTTATGCACAAGCGAGGCGGCCCGCCTGTATTTTTAGCGTAATATTGGCCGATGCTCAGCCCGGCCGTGCAGAAAGGCTGTTAAACCATTGATTTAAGAGTACTTCATTAATTGGACACAAATTAGACATTCCAACAAGGCCGCTGCAAAAATCCTCACTTAGCCCATCGACTCAACTTCCTTCCACAACCTTATCCACAGCTTCTGTGGATAAGGCCCGGGGCCCGCGCCGGGGCTTGCAGCGCCCTGCACTTGCCTTTATGCTACGCGCCCTTTTTCCCGACCGCTCTGCCCGCCGGAGACCGAAAGACCATGAAAGCCGAGATCCACCCGAAGTACAGCGAGACCAAGGTCACCTGCAGCTGTGGCAACGAGTTCGTGACCCGCTCGACGATCGGCGAGGACCTGGCCATCGAGGTCTGCTCGGCCTGTCACCCGTTCTACACCGGCAAGCAGAAGATCCTTGACACCGGCGGCCGGGTCGACAAGTTCCGCCGCAAGTACGGCATCGGCTAGAATTCCTCGTTCGCGGTAAGCGCGGAGCCCCGCCGGCCGCCAGGCCGGCACGGTAGCGGTCGGCCTGCGGCCTTGCCGCTCTGCGGCGCGTGCCGGCGCCCCGGCCGACGCCGCCTGCCATGCCGCCCCGGCGCGATCCGGGACGGGACCGGTCACAGACAGAGGATAAAAATGAGTAAAGACGCCTACACGCTGACCAGCCCCGACGGATCCCGGACGGCGGAACTGCCCGTTCACCAGGGCACGCTCGGGCCGGCCGTGATCGACATCGGCAAGCTCTACGCGGACCAGGGCGTCTTCACTTACGATCCCGGCTTCGTCGCGACCGGCTCCTGCGAAAGCAAGATCACGTTCATCGACGGCCAGGAAGGCGTGCTGCTGTACCGCGGCTATCCCGTCGAGCAGCTCGCCAAACACTCGAACTTCCTGGAAGTCAGCTACCTGCTGCTGTACGGCGACCTGCCCGATGCCGACCAGCTCGAGCGCTTCGACCACTCGATCCGCTATCACACGATGCTGAACGAGGGCATGCTGCGCTTCTTCACCGGCTTCCGCTACGACGCGCACCCGATGGCGATGCTGTCGGCCGTGGTCGGTTCCATGTCCGCGTACTACCACGACACGATGGACGTGAATAACCCGGAAGCCCGCGAGGTGTTCTCGCACCGCATCATCGCCAAGCTGCCGACGATCGCGGCCGCCGCCTACAAGCACACCTGTGGCCAGCCCTTCGTCTACCCGCGCAACGATCTCGGCTACTGCGAGAACATGCTGCAGATGTTCTTCGCGGTACCGGCAGAGCCTTACGAAATCGACCCGATCGCCGCCCAGGCGCTCGATCTCCTGTTCATCCTGCACGCCGACCACGAGCAGAACTGCTCGACGTCGACGGTGCGCATGGCCGGCAGCTCGGGTGCAAACCCGTACTCGGCGATCGCCGCCGGCATCGCCGCGCTCTGGGGCCCGGCGCACGGCGGCGCGAACGAGGCCGTGCTGCGCATGCTCGAGCAGATCGGCGACGTCAAGAACATCCCGAAGTTCATCGATCGCGCGAAGGACCGCAACGATCCGTTCCGGCTGATGGGCTTCGGTCACAGGGTCTACAAGAACTTCGATCCGCGCGCGACGATTATCCGCGAGATGTGCCACAAGGTCCTGAAGCAAATGGGCCGCACCGACTCGCCGCTGTTCGAACTGGCGCTCGAACTCGAGCAGGTCGCCCTCAAGGACGAGTACTTCATCGAGAAGAACCTGTACCCGAACGTCGACTTCTACT
>CALALV010000117.1 GCA_937925605.1 uncultured Woeseia sp. | reverse complement strand
GCCAGCAGGAGACGTTCGCGGGCCTGCCTGAGCTGCGCCGACTGGCGCGCGACCGTCGCTGCCGGGCTCGCCTGCGCGAGGCGCCGGGCGAGCCAGTCCTGCGCCTGCGCCAGGTCGTCGAGCCGGCGCCTGAGCAGGCCGGCGAGCCGCGTGGCCGTCTGCGCGAGCCGCCGCTGCCACTCGGCCTGGTCCGGCACGACCCGCTCGGCGGCGCCCGAGGGCGTCGGCGCGCGCAGGTCGGAGACGAAATCCGCGATCGTGAAGTCGACCTCGTGGCCCACGGCGCTGACGACCGGGATCGGGCAGGCGCGGATCGCGCGCGCGAGCGCCTCGTCATTGAAGGCCCACAGGTCCTCGAGCGAGCCGCCGCCGCGCGCCAGGATCAGCACGTCACACTCGGCCCGGCGGGCGGCGGTCTCGAGCGCCGCCTTGAGCTCCCACGGCGCCGCGTCACCCTGTACCGCGGACGGGTAGATCACGACCGGGACCGCGGGGAAGCGCCGCCGCAATACCGTGATCACGTCGCGCACGGCCGCGCCGGACGGCGAGGTCACGACCCCGATGCGGCGCGGCAGTGCGGGCAGCGGCCGCTTCAGGGCCTCGGCGAACAGCCCCTCGGCGTGCAGCTTCTGTTTCAGTTCCTCGAAACGCCGGCGCAGCTCGCCCTCGCCGGTGGCCTCGAGGCGCTCGACGATGAGCTGGTAGTCGCCGCGCGCCTCGTACAGGCTGACCTGGCCGTGGGCCGCGAGCTTCGCGCCGTCGACGAGCTTCAGCGTCGGGCCGCGCTGCCGCTGCCGGAACCAGGCGCAGCGGATCTGCGCGCCGGCGTCCTTCAGCGTGAAATACAGGTGCCCGGAGGCGGGGCGGGCGAGGTTCGACAGCTCGCCCTCGACCCAGACCCGCCCGAGGCCGCGCTCCAGCAGCGTGCGCGCCTGCCGGTTCAGCTCGGAAACGGACAGCGGGGCGCTCTGCTCGGCAATCTCGTTCATGCGCGCAGTATACGGGCAGGCCGCGGCCCGCGGGCGCGCGAAATTTGTCCCGGGCGGCCGTTTACCCCCTCAGGCCCGCCGCGTAGAATTGCGCGTTTATTTACGACCCGCCGGCCTTCTCCCGATGCGCATCGCCTCCAAAGCCCTGACCTTCGACGACGTCCTGCTGCAGCCGGCGTACTCGGACGTCCTGCCCCGCCAGGTCGAGCTGACGACACAGCTGACGCGCGAGATCCGCCTGAACATCCCGCTCTTGTCGGCCGCGATGGACACGGTGACCGAGTCGCGGCTCGCGATCGCGCTGGCGCAGGAAGGCGGCATCGGCATCATCCACAAGAACATGTCGGCCGAGGAGCAGGCCCGCCAGGTCCTGCAGGTCAAGAAGTTCGAGAGCGGGATCGTGCGCGACCCGATCACGGTCGAGCCGGACGCGAGCATCCGCGAGGTCATCGAGCTGACCCGTTCGCTCGGCATCTCCGGCGTGCCGGTGGTCGCGGGCAAGGAGCTGCACGGGATCGTCACGCACCGCGACCTGCGCTTCGAAACGCAGCTGGACGCGCCGGTATCGACGGTCATGACGCCCAAGGAACGGCTGGTGACGGTTGGCGAGGACGCGGACTCCGACGAGGTCGTCTCGCTCTTGCACAAGCACCGCATCGAGAAGGTGCTGGTCGTCAACGACGACTTCGAGCTGCGCGGCATGATCACGGCCAAGGACTTCCAGAAGGCCTCGGACTTCCCGCGCGCCTGCAAGGACGGCCACGGCGCGTTGCGCGTCGGCGCGGCTGTCGGCACCGGCTACGACACCGACGAGCGGGTCGAGGCGCTGGTGCGCGCCGGCGTGGACGTCATCGTCGTCGACACGTCACACGGGTTCTCGAAGGGCGTGCTCGACCGGGTGCGGGCCGTGCGCAAGGCCTATCCCGACCTGCAGATCATCGCCGGCAACATCGTCACCGGCGACGCGGCCGAGGCGCTGGTCGAGGCGGGCGCCGACGCGGTGAAGGTCGGCATCGGCCCGGGCTCGATCTGCACGACGCGGGTCGTCGCCGGCGTCGGCGTGCCGCAGGTCTCGGCTGTCGCCGACGTCGCAGCCGCGCTGGAAAAGTCCGGCGTCCCGCTGATCTCCGACGGCGGCATCCGCTACTCCGGCGACATCGCCAAGGCGCTGGTCGCCGGCGCCTACTCGGTGATGATCGGCTCGCTGTTCGCCGGGACCGAGGAATCGCCGGGCGAGGTCGAGCTGTACCAGGGCCGCTCCTACAAGTCCTACCGCGGCATGGGCTCGGTCGGCGCGATGGGCGCGGCGCACGGTTCCAAGGACCGCTACTTCCAGGACGCGACCGAGGAACTCGAGAAACTCGTGCCGGAGGGCATCGAGGGTCGCGTCGCCTACAAGGGCAGCGTCGTGGCCATCGTGCACCAGCTGATCGGCGGCGTGCGCGCCGCGATGGGCTACACCGGCAGCCACACGATCGACGAGATGCGCACGCGCCCGCGGTTCGTGCGCATCACCGGCGCCGGCATGCGCGAGAGCCACGTGCACGACGTCGCGATCACGAAGGAAGCCCCGAATTACCGGACCAACACCTGACGCGATGAGCTCACCCGCCACGGCGACCGTCGACACCGACATCCACGCGCACCGGGTCCTGATCCTCGACTTCGGCAGCCAGTACACGCAGCTGATCGCGCGCCGCGTGCGCGAGTGCGGCGTCTATTCCGAGATCCACCCCTGGGACATGGACGAGGCCGCGCTGCGTGATTTCGCGCCGGCCGGCATCGTGTTGTCCGGCGGCCCCGAGTCGGTCAACCTCGAAGACCCGCCGCGCGTTGCGCAGGCCGTGTTCGAGCTCGGCGTGCCGGTGCTCGGCATCTGCTACGGCATGCAGGCGATGGCGGCGCAGCTAGGCGGCCGTGTGGAGGCGTCGGCGCAACGAGAGTTCGGATACGCGGAGGTGGAACCGCGCGATTCGGCGCTGCTCGAAGGGCTCAACGACGCGGACGACGGCGCACCGCACCTGAAAGTGTGGATGAGCCACGGCGACCGGGTCGAATCCTTGCCCGACGGATTTGTCGTCGCGGGAACGAGCGCCAACTCCCCGCTCGCGGCGATGGAAGACCCAGACCGTCACT
>CALALV010000116.1 GCA_937925605.1 uncultured Woeseia sp. | reverse complement strand
AGGGCGGGCAGCACGCCGGGGTAGCCGAGGTCCACGAGGCAGGCCTGGGTGTTGTGCGCCGCGCCATAAGCCGTTGACGCACCGGAGAATATCTTGCTACGCGTCGCGAGCTGGGCGTGGATCTCCAGGCCGATGACGACTTCCCAGGCGGCGCTCACCGGAAGTCCTCCGGACACTCGGCGTGCCAGTCCGTCAGCTGCTGGTACTGGTGCGCACACCGGAGAATCGTCTCCTCGGCGAAATGCCCGCCGACCAGCTGCAGGCCCACCGGCAATCCGTCTGCAAATCCGCACGGTACCGAAACGCCCGGCAGGCCGGCGAGGTTGGCGCCGATCGTGTAGATGTCGTTCAGGTACATCGTGATCGGGTCGTCGGTCTTGTCGCCGAGCGCGAACGCCGGCGTCGGCGCCGTCGGTCCCGCGATCAGGTCGACCTCCGCGAAGGCCTTGCGGAAGTCGTCCGCGATCAACTGGCGGACTTTCTGCGCCTTCAGGTAGTAGGCGTCGTAGTAGCCGGCGGACAAGACGTAGGTGCCGGTCAGGATGCGCCGCTTCACCTCGGCGCCGAAGCCCTCGCCGCGGCTGTTGCAATAGAGCTCGAGCAGCTCGTCCGCGTCCGCGGCGCGATGGCCGAAGCGCACGCCGTCGAAGCGCGACATGTTCGACGAGCACTCGGCCGGCGCCACGACGTAGTAGGTCGGTACGGACAGGTCGAGATTCGGCAGGTCGACTTCGCGCACGCTGGCGCCCTGCGCCTCGAGGACCGCGATGGCCTCGCGGACGCGGCGTCCGGTTTCCTCGTCGAGGCCGGCATCGAAATGCTGCCGCACGATGCCGACGCGCAGGCCGGAAAGCGGCTCGTCGAGGCTCGCGCGATAGTCGGGCACCGGCTCCTCGACCGAGGTCGAATCGCGCTCGTCGAAGCCCGCCATGGCGCCGAGCAGCAGCGCCGCGTCCTCGGCGCTGCGGGTGATCACGCCCGCCTGGTCCAGGCTCGAGGCGAACGCGACCATGCCGTGGCGGGACACGCGCCCGTAGGTCGGCTTGAGGCCGACGGTGCCGGTCAGCGCGGCAGGCTGGCGGATCGAACCGCCGGTGTCGGTGCCGGTCGCGGCCGGCACGAGACGCGCCGCGACCGCGGCCGCGGAACCGCCGGAGGAGCCGCCCGGCGACCGCGCGAGGTCCCAGGGATTCCGGACGGGACCGTAATAGCTGGTCTCGTTCGACGAGCCCATCGCGAACTCGTCCATGTTCGTCTTGCCGAGCGATACCGCGCCGGCGCCGGCGAGCCGCTCGACGACGGTGGCATCGTAGGGCGGCACGAAGTTGTCCAGCATGCGCGAACCGCAGGTCGTGCGCACGCCGCGCGTGCAGAATATATCCTTGTGCACGATCGGCAGCCCGGTCAGCGGACCCGACTTGCCTTCCGCTCGGTGCCGGTCGGCCCGGTCGGCCGCGGCGAGCGCCTCGTCGGCGGTCAGCGTGATGAAGGCGTTCAGTCGTTCGCCGACCGCGCTCACGCGCTCGAGCAGGGCCTCGGTCAGCTCGCGCGACGTGTAGTCGCCGGCCTCGAGGCCGCGCGCGAGCTCCGCGAGCGTCAGCGCGTGCAGTTCGCCAGCCGCCATGCTCATTCGATGACTTTGGGTACGAGGTAGTAGCCGTCCTCGACGGCCGACGCGTTCTGCTGGTACAGGTCGCGCTCCACCCGCTCGCTGACCCCGTCGGCCCGCAGGCGCTGAACCTGGTTCAGCGGGTGGGCCATCGGCAGCACGCCCTCGGTCGGCGCCGCCTGCAGCTGGTCGACGAATTCCACGATCCGCGACAACTTGTCGACCACGTCGGCCGTCTCGTCGTCGCCAATACGGAGGCGCGCCAGCATCGCGATGTGCTGCACCTGATCCTTGCTGAGTGACACCGTCAGAACCTCGAGAATTGAGCCGCTCGAACTGCGGCCGGCGGGCGGGCGGCGGCCATGATACCTGCCTCCTTGCCCAATTTCCTGCGCATTGTTAGATTACCGAATTGCCGTCTCTGCGGGATTTCCTCCCAGCATGCTCAAGAACATTCTAGGTTATTTCTCGAACGATTTGTCGATCGATCTCGGGACCGCCAACACGCTCATCTACTCCCGCGGACACGGTATCGTTCTCGACGAACCGTCGGTCGTCGCGATTCGCGAAGACAGCGGCCGGGGCGGCCGCGTCGTCGAGGCCGTCGGCCTCGAGGCGAAGAACATGCTGGGGCGCACGCCCGGCAACATCACCGCCATCCGGCCGCTGAAGGACGGCGTCATCGCCGACTTCACGGTCACCGAGAAGATGCTGCAGCACTTCATCCGCAAGGCGCACGGCACCCGCTACTTCCGCCCGAGCCCGCGCGTGCTGATCTGCGTGCCCTACGGCTCGACCCAGGTCGAGCGCCGGGCGATCCGCGAGTCGGCCGAGGGGGCCGGCGCGCGCAAGGTGCACCTGATCCCGGAACCGATGGCCGCGGCGATCGGCGCCGGCATGCCGGTGCACGAGGCGCGCGGGTCGATGGTGCTCGACATCGGCGGCGGCACCTCCGAAGTCGCGGTCATCTCGCTGAACGGCATCGTGTACGCCGCGTCCGTGCGCATCGGCGGCGATCGCTTCGACGAGGCGATCACGAACTACGTGCGCCGCAACTACGGCATCCTGATCGGCGAGGCGACGGCCGAGCGCATCAAGCACGAGATCGGTTCGGCCTTCCCCGGACAGGAAGTCATGGAGATCTCGGTCAAGGGGCGCAACCTCTCCGAGGGCGTACCGCGCAGCTTCACGCTAAACTCGAACGAGATCCTCGAGGCGCTTCAGGAGCCGCTGCAGGGCATCGTCGGGGCCGTCAAGGAAGCGCTCGAGCAAACGCCGCCGGAACTCGGCGCGGACGTCGCGGAGCGCGGTATCGTCCTGACCGGCGGCGGCGCGATGCTCCGCGAGCTCGACAAGCTGCTGATGGAAGAAACCGGCCTGCCGGTCGTGATCGCCGACGACCCGCTCACCTGCGTCGCCCGTGGCGGCGGCCGTGTCATCGAACTCATCGACGAGCACGGGCCGGCCGTCTTCGGCCTGGAATAGCGGCGCGGGCCGGGTCATGAGCGGCTGCGCCCTGAACGCCGTGCAGCTCCCTCCCCCGCGCCTCGGCGCCTGACGGCGGACGGGCCCGGCCGTGGTTTCCGCCCGCTCCGCCAACCCGCATCGCTCGACCCGGACGCCGGCTCTCGGGCTGCGCTGGCTGCTGCTCGCCGCGCTGAGCATACTGCTGATGGTCGTCGACCAGCGCCAGCACCATCTCGACGCCGTGCGCAAGGCGATCGGCGCGGCCGTCTACCCGCTGCGGGTCGTCGTCGACGCACCGGTGTCCGCGTGGCAATGGCTGCAGACGACGACCGCGAGCCGCAACGACCTGCTGCTCGAGAACAGCCGGCTGAACGCCGAGCGCCTGCTGACCCACGCGCGCCTGCAGCGCTACGCGGCGCTCGAAGCCGAGAATGCCCGGCTGCGCGCGATGCTCGATGCGACGGCACGAGTGACCGACCGCGTGCGCGTCGCCGAGATCATGTCGGTGAGCGCGAACCCGTTCCGGCATGCGATCGTCATCGACAAGGGACAGCAGGACGGCGTCTTCGACGGCCAGGCACTGGTCGACGCCGACGGCGTCGTCGGCCAGGTCATCGAGACCGGCATCCTCTCGTCGCAGGCGCTCCTGATCAGCGACCCGGACCACGCGCTGCCGGTCGAAGTCAATCGCAACGGCCTGCGCACGATCGCCTTCGGTACCGGCGAGCATGACCGGCTCGAGCTGCAGTACCTCCCGAACAACGCGGACATCGAGGTCGGCGACCTGCTCGTGACCTCGGGTCTCGGCGGCGCTTTCCCCGCGGGCTACCCGGTCGCGATCGTCGACTCGGTCGAGCGCCTGCCGCAGGAGCCCTTCGCGCGCGTCTCGGCGCGCCCGGTTGCCGCGCTGAACCAGGTGCGCGAAATCATGCTGATCTGGTCCGCACAGGCGCCGGGCGCAAACGACGGCAGCGACGACGAGCCGGACGACGGCGTGGACGCCGATGGCTGACGAGACCGATATTCGCCGACTGCCGATTGCGGCCACGATCGTCGTCGCGCTGACGCTCGCGATCGCGCCGCTGCCGGAGGCCGCGGCGCCGTACCGTCCGGACTGGGTCCTGCTGACTCTTATATATTGGTCCATCGTGCTGCCGCGCACGGTCAGCGTCGGCAGCGCCTGGCTGACCGGCGTCGTCCTCGACGTCGCCCAGGGCACGCTGCTCGGTCAGCACGCGCTGGCGCTGTCGGCAGTGGTCTACCTGAGCGTGCGCTTCCACCTGCAGCTGCGCGTATTCCCGATGTCGCAGATGATGGTGACGGTCGCTGCGCTGATCGGCTTCTACCAGTTCGTCCTGTTCTGGATCAACGGCGTCGCCGGCGTCACGACCAGCGGCGCGAGCTACTGGGGGCCGATCGTGTCGGGAACCCTCGCGTGGCCGCTGGTCTATTTCCTGGCCGGCCTCGTCAACTACCGCCGCCGCCACGCCTGAGCCCATGGACCTGCTGTCGCCGATCAAGGACCACCATTCCGAGCGGCAGCTGTTCGCCGGCCGGGTCGTCCTGTCCGCGGTCATCGCGACGCTGCTGCTCGGCTCCGTCGTCGCGCGCCTCGTGCAGCTGCAGGTCGTGGACCACGAGCAGCTGACCGAGCAGTCGCACGGCAACCGGATCCGGCTCGAAGCCGTGCCGCCGACCCGCGGGCTGATCTTCGACCGGCGCGGCCGCGTGCTTGCCGAGAACCTCCCGGCCTACCAGCTCGAGCTGGTACCAGAGCAGGTCGCCGACCTCGACGACACGTTGCGCCGCCTCGCGGCCGTCGGCCTGATCGAGTCCGAGGACATCCCGCGTTTCCGCGAACTGAGCCGCCAGGGTCCGCGCTTCAAGCCGGTCACGCTGCGCTTCCGCCTGAGCGACGACGAGATCTCGCACTTCGCGGTGCAGCGGCCGCGCTTCCCCGGCGTGGACTTCCAGCCGCGCCTGGTGCGCCACTACCCGCACGGCACCGAGGCCGCGCACGCGATCGGCTACGTCGGCGCGATTTCGAGCAGCGACCTGAAGCGCCTCGATCCCGCCGAGTACGCGGCCACCGCGCACACCGGCAAGACCGGCGTCGAATACCAGAACGAAGGCAGCCTGCACGGCTCGCCCGGGCACCGGCAGGTTGTGACGAACGCGCGCGGCCGGCAGGTCCCCGCGGACTCGCGCGAGCTGTCGCAGGCACTGGTCGAGGGCGATTCGCCGCACCCCGGAATGAACCTGTACCTCGGCATCGACCTCGAACTGCAGCGCGTGGCGAGCGCCGCGCTGGACGGGCGGCGCGGCTCGGTCGTCGCGATCGACCCGCGCGACGGCTCGGTGCTCGCGCTCGTCTCGGCGCCGTCCTTCGACCCGAACCTGTTCGCGCTCGGCATGTCGACGAGCGACTTCCGGGCCCTGCAGACGGACCCCGACCAGCCGCTGTTCAATCGCGCCGTGCGCGGCCGCTATCCGCCGGGCTCGACGATCAAGCCGATGCTGGCCGTCGCGGCGCTCGAGACCGGCGCGACCAATCTCAAGCGGCGCACGCTGTGCCGCGGCTTTTACACGCTGCCCGGCAGCACGCACCGCTACCGCGACTGGAAACCGGAAGGCCACGGCGAACTCGACCTGCACGACGCTATCGCGGAATCCTGCGACGTCTACTTCTACGAGATCAGCCGCGACATCGGCATCGACCGGATGCACGACTACCTGACGGCCTTCGGGCTCGGCCGTGCGACCGGCATCGACATCACCGGGGAGCTCGGCGGAATCGTGCCGTCGAAGGCCTGGAAACGCAGCCGCTTCGCGACGCGCGAGAACCAGGTGTGGTTCCCCGGCGAAACGGTGATCGCGTCGATCGGCCAGGGCTACATGGAAGCGACGCCGCTGCAGCTCGCGCACGCCACCGCAACGCTCGCGATGCGCGGACAACGCTTTCGACCGCGCCTCGTGACCGCGATCGAAGACCCCTTGAGCGGCGAACGCACCGAGATCCCGGCCGACCCGCTGCCGCCGGTCGAGATCGGCAACGAGTACTACTGGGAAAACGTCATTAACGCGATGCAGGACGTGCTGATGGGCGAGAACGGCACGGCCCGCGCGGTGGGCCGCGGCGCGCCCTACGCCATGGCCGGCAAGAGCGGTACCGCGCAGGTCTTCTCGATCGCGCAGGAAGAGGAATACGACGAAGAAGAAATCGAGGAGCGCCTGCGCGACCACGCGCTGTTCATCGCCTTTGCGCCGGTCGCCGCGCCGCAGATCGCCGTGGCCGTCGTGGTCGAGAACGGTTCGAGCGGCAGCCGCGTCGCCGCGCCCATCGCGCGGCGCCTGCTGGACCATCACCTGGGTTACGCCGATGCGCTTCAGTGACACCTCGAACCTGATCGAGCGCCGGGTCGCCCCGCTCGGCGACATGGCGCGCATCCTCCGCCGCCTGCACATCGACGGTCCGCTGCTCGGCGGCCTGCTGCTGATCTCGGGTTTCGGCCTCGTCGTCCTGTACAGCGCGGTCGGCGGCAACATGGACCTCTGGATCTCGCAGTGTGTCCGCCTCGGGATTGCGCTGGTCGCGCTGCTGGCCGTCGCGCAGCTGCCGCCCGACCTGCTCAGGCGCTGGTCGCCCTGGGGCTACCTGCTGGGCCTGACGCTGCTCTCGCTGGTCCTGCTGCTCGGCGAGGTCGGCCAGGGCGCTCAGCGCTGGCTCGATCTCGGCGTCCGCTTCCAGCCTTCCGAGATCATGAAGATCGCGGTGCCGATGATGGCGGCCTGGGTGCTGCACGACCGGCCGCTGCCGCCGCGCGGACTCCAGCTCCTCGTGATCGGCGCGCTGATCGCGGTACCGGCGCTCATGATCGGCATGCAGCCCGACCTCGGCACCGCGCTGCTGATCGCCGCCGCCGGTTTCCTCGTGCTGGTGCTCGCCGGCCTGTCCATGCGCCTGATGCTGGCGCTCGGCGTGCTGTCGATTCCGGGCGCGATGGTGCTCTGGCATTTCATGCAGGACTACCAGCGCCAGCGCGTGCTGACGCTGCTCGACCCCGAGGCCGACCCGCTCGGCGCCGGCTACAACATCATCCAGTCGAAAATAGCGATCGGCTCCGGGGGCCTGTTCGGCAAGGGCTGGACGAACGGGTCCCAGGCACAGCTGGAGTTCCTGCCGGAGCGCGATACAGACTTCATTTTCGCGGTCATGGGCGAGGAGCTCGGGCTGCTCGGTGCGCTGTCGCTGCTCGGCCTTTACGTGTTCGTCGTCGGCCGCGGCCTGTACATCGCGATCCAGGCACGCGACAGCTACTCGCGACTGCTCGCCGGCAGCATCAGCCTGACCTTTTTCGTCTACGTGTTCGTCAACACGGCGATGGTCACCGGCCTCGTGCCGGTCGTCGGCGTGCCCTTGCCGCTGGTCAGTTTCGGCGGCACCTCGATGGTGACGCTCATGGCGGGTTTCGGTATTCTGATGTCGATTCATACACACAAGAAATTGTTGCCGCACTGAGGTCCCTTCCGCATCGATGAGTAGAACGACCAGGCCGCTAATGGCCGCCCTGCTGCTCACGGGCCCGGCGACCGCGATGGCGCTGGACACCGACCGCCCCGACGTGCGCGAATTCATCGACGAGATGGTCGCCGAGCACGCCTACGAACGCGAGGCACTCGTCAGCGCTCTGCGCGAGGCCGAGTCGCAGGGACGCATTCTCGAGGCGATCGCCAGGCCGGCAGAGCGCACTCTCAGCTGGGCCGAGTATCGCAACATCTTTTTGACCGGCGAGCGCATCCGGGCCGGGGCGGAGTTCTGGCAGGAGCACCGCGAGACGCTCGAGCGCATCAGCGCGGACACCGGCGTGCCGCCCGAGATCCTGGTCGGCATCATCGGCGTCGAGACCTACTTCGGCCGGATCACCGGCAACTACCGGGTGCTCGATGCGCTCGCGACGCTCGCTTTCGACTACCCGCCGCGCAGCCGGTTTTTCCGCCGCGAACTCGCGCAGTTCCTGCTGCTGGTGCGCGAGGAAGGCATGGACGTGGCCGCCGCTACCGGGTCCTATGCCGGCGCGATGGGCGCACCGCAGTTCATGCCGTCGAGTTACCGGGCGTACGCAGTCGACTCGAACGAGGACGGCCGCCGCGACATCTGGAACAACTGGACCGACGTGATCGGCAGCGTCGCCAACTACTTCGTCGAGCACGGCTGGCGGCCCGGCGAGGAAGTCGTCTCCCGCGCGACGCTGGCCGCCGGCTGGACCGGCGAGACGCCGCGCAACTCGCTGAAGACCGAGGAGACGATCGGTTCGCTCAGCGCGAGCGGCGTCATGTTCGCGACCGACCTCGGCGGCGACGAACGCGGCTCGCTGCTGAAATACGACGGCGCCGACGGCGACGAGTACTGGGTCGGGTTTCACAATTTCTTCGTGATTACTCGCTACAACCGCAGCGTTATGTACGCGCTGGCCGTGCACCAGCTCGGCCAGGAGATCGCGCTCGAGGTCAAGCGTGACCCGGCCTGAACTGCGCCTCGTCGGGCTCGGGTTCCTGCTGGCGCCGCTCGCTGCCTCCGCCGTTCGTCCGCCGCCGGCCGACGCGCCGCCGGGCGGCACGGCGATCGCCCGGGGAAAGCCGCCGGCCCCGGAG